>NZ_RRZJ01000005.1:0-293050 GCF_004368175.1 Pseudomonas sp. CH235 | reverse complement strand
GTCGGTGTCGCGAGTTCGAGTCTCGTTTCCCGCTCCAAATTCAAAAAGCGCCGCTTTGCAAAGAGCGGCGTTTTTATTAGTGAAAGTTGTAGCCTGTCCCCTTCGTCTAGTGGCCTAGGACACCGCCCTTTCACGGCGGTAACAGGGGTTCGAGTCCCCTAGGGGACGCCATTGCGGGAATAGCTCAGTTGGTAGAGCACGACCTTGCCAAGGTCGGGGTCGCGAGTTCGAGTCTCGTTTCCCGCTCCATATTCACAAAAACGCCGCTCAGTGATGAGCGGCGTTTTTGTATGCGCGTTTCTTGTGCGTGCTGCGCTCTGTTACAACTTTCCTACGGTGAATCCGTGATTTGCGGAAGCGTCTGACAGCCAGCCCTCGACCGATTCTGAGATAACGACCGCCCCGTCAGCCTTGATGGCTGAAGCGGGGGTGATCGAATTCGAGGATCTCACTTAATGTCACAAACGATCAGACCTCCCGGCCATCTGCACGAGATTCGAGCAACCGCATGGCTGTCGCTTCCGTTGGTCATAGGGCACCTGTGCGCAGGGCTGATTGCTTTCGTGGATAACCTCATCGCGGGCAATCACGGCACCGATACCTTGGCTGCCGTCACGCTCGGCACGGCGTTGTTGTGGCTGCCGATGCTGGTGCCAATCGGAACATTGATTGCGCTGACCGCTTCAGTCGCCCGTTTACACGGCGCGGAGCGAACAGACGAGATTGGGCCGATCTTTCGCCAGGCCATGTGGTTGGCGCTGTTCATGGGAGGGCTGATGTTCGCTTTCCTGAGCCTTGTGCCTCATCTGCTCGCACCCGCGGGGATTGCACCGGAAATTATTCCGGGGGCACAGGCCTTTCTGCAGGCTGTGCGTTGGGGAAGTCCGGCGTTGACCCTGTTTTTCTGCATGCGCTATCTGTGCGAAGGAATGCACTGGATGCGTCCGACCATGGTCTTCGGTTTTGGTGGTCTCTTGTTTCTGGCGCCAGTGGGTTATGTGCTGACCAATGGCAAGTTGGGTTTCGTGGAGATGGGGGCTGAAGGACTGGGCATCGCGTCGGCCTTGATGATGTGGCTGCAAGCGTTGCTGTTCGCTGCGCACCTCTGGCGAGGCAAGCGGCTGGCGCATTTGCAGCTGTTTGCCCGCTTCGATCCGCCGCGTCTTGCCGGCATCGTTGATTTGTTGAGGGTTGGAATACCGATCGGCATCGCGATTTTGACCCAGGGCAGTCTGTTCATTGTCACCTCGCTACTGATTGGCCGCCTCGGCTCGACTTTTCTGTCGGCCCATCAGATCGCGGTGAATCTGGCTCAGCTGTGTTTCATGATCCCGGTGGCCGTAGCTGAAGCCACGACCGTTCGGGTCGGTCATGCGTTGGGGCGGGGGGATTTCAAAGGCGTCCGGCAGGCTGCCGGGGCGGGCTGCGTCATCGTCCTGGTCGCGCAAAGCGTTTCGGTACTGATCATGCTGTTGGGCAATGAAACGATAGCGGGTTGGTACAGCGCGGATGTAGCGGTCACCGCGCTCGCCTCGACGCTTTTGCTGTACGCCGCAGCGCTACAGTTTCCCGATGGGTTGCAAATGCTGTCCGCCGGCGCCTTGCGCGGTTTGCAGGACACTCGTGTGCCCATGTGGCTGGCGATTTTCTGTTACTGGGGTGTCGGCTTGCCGCTCGGTTGCCTGATGGCGTTCGGGTTGGGCTGGGGACCGCAAGGCATCTGGCTGGGGCTGATTACGGCATTGACGCTGGCAATGCTGCTGATGGGGAGACGGTTTTTCGTGTGCAGTCGAATGGGTGTGGCGGTCGTCGACTGAATTGAAAAGGCCCGTCGGTGGGAACCGACGGGCCTTTGTTCATTGTGGCGTTGACGTATGGATCACAGTTTTGGCAATTGCCCGATGCGTCCCATCATTTCGGTGACGATCTGCAGGTCCAGCAAGAACTGGTCAACGGTCTTGAACTCGCCGTCGGTGTGACCGGTGTACTTGACCTCCGGTCGCGCCAGGCCGAATTGCACGCCGTTCGGCAATTCATGCACCGAGGTGGCGCCGGCCGAGGTGCCGAATTCGTGTTTCATGCCCAGATTCTCGGTGGCCACGGCCAGCAGCGCCTTGACCCACTCGCCTTCAGGGTTGCGGTACATCGGTTCGGCGATCGAATAGTCGAAGTTCACCGCGACATGGTTTTTCTTGCTCCAGGCTGCCAGTTTGTCGGCGATTTCTGTCTTGAGCAGTTCCGGCGACTTGCCCTTCGGCACGCGCAGGTTAACCGCGAGTTTGAAGGTTTTGTCGTCCATGCCGACGTAGGTCAGGGAAGTGGTCAGCGGGCCCATGAAGTCATCGGCGAAACCGACGCCCAGCTTGCCGCCCTTGTAGTCCAGGCCCCAGTTGTCGGCGGCGTAGTGCGCAGCGTCGGTGATGTGGTTGTGCTTGAGGGCGATCTTGCCGTCCACGCTGTGGATGAAGTCGAGCATGCGGGCGACCGGGTTGACGCCGGACTCTGGTTCGGACGAGTGCGCGGAAACACCGGTGACGGTGAGTTTGACGTCTTTGCCATCGACCTTGGCGTTCACTTCGAAATCGCCGCCATTGCGCTTGGCGTATTCAGTGCCGGCCTTTTGCAGGCTGGCCGCCAGTTCGGCAGGTTTGTCGGTCACCAGCGTGACGACCGAAACCGATGGAATCTGGTTGGTCGCCAGGCCACCGGTCATCGAGATGATTTCCGCGCCTTTACCCTCGGCCTTGCGCTTGGCGAACCTGGCCATGACGGTGCCGTAACCTTTCTCGGCAATCACCACCGGATAGCCACCGTCCAGCGCCAGGTTGTACTCCGGCGTCGGGTTGCGTTCGAAATAGTATGGAATCGCGTCGCCGGTGGTTTCTTCGGTGGTGTCCACCAGCAGTTTGAAATTGCGCGCCAGTGGCAGCTTCTCTTCCTTGATCACCTTCATGGCATACAGCGTCACGACGATGCCGTTTTTATCGTCTTCTGTGCCACGGCCATACATGCGGTCGCCGATCAGGGTGACCTTGAACGGATCAAGTTTGGTGCCGTCTTTCAGCACCCAGTTCTCCGGCGTTACCGGCACCACGTCGGCGTGTGCATGAATGCCGACGACGTCCTTGCCGCTGCCGTCGAGGGATATCTCGTAAACGCGGTTGTCGATGTTGCGGTAGTTCAGGCCGAAAGACTCGGCCAGATTCTTGATCTTGCCCGCGATCTTGATGAACTCGGGGTTGTCGTGCTGATCGACACCGTCCTTGCGGTAGGTCGGGATTTCCACCAGTTCGCGCAGGGTTTCCAGCGCGGCTTTGCCGTACTTCACGCGGGTGTAGAGGCCGAGCAAGCGATGGATCTCGTTTTGCTGTTCGGCGGTCAGCGTCTTGTTATCGAGGAAGGCGCTGATGGCTGGACGCAGATCGTCGGTCTTGCTCAGGTCGTTCTTTGCCAGATCACCGAGAAATGCTCTGAAATCACTGGCCTTTGCCTCGTTGAATGTCTTGAGGATGGTCGCGCTCTGCTGCTCGGTCAGGTTGGCGTGGGCTGGCAGTGTGACGGACGAAAGGCTGGCCAGAATCAACGTCGAGGCGGCCAGTTGCTTGAGTGAAAAGTCCATTGCTAAGGGCATTCCTTTGCAGGCAGTGAGTAGGAGGTATCTGATCGAAGCGTCAGACGGTTTCGCAAACTAACACCACCAGCGAGTGATAGGGGAGCCCCCGAAGTGAGACACGTCGCAAAAATGACACTGAATCGAAAAAATAGGATTGAGGCCTCTAGGGCAGGACTTACAACGGATCCCGAAAGCAAAAGAGGCTCGCCAGCTTGACTGTGCGAGCCTCTTTTATGGGCGCAGATTACATCGACAACACCAGACGCCCGGCAAACAGGATCAGAATCACCCCCATGCTGCGCTCGAACCAGTGGCCCATGCGCATGAACAGCACGCGCACTTTGCTGCTGGAAAAGAACAGCGCGACGATCACGAACCACAACGCATTCACCCCGCACATCCACAACCCGTACAGGGCCTGGATTTGCAGAGGTGTGCTGGCGCTGATGATCGTGGTGAAGATCGCCAGGAAAAACAGCGTGGCCTTGGGGTTGGTGGCGTTGGTCAGGAAACCGGTGGAAAACGCCTTGAACAGCGATTGTTCAATCAACGGTTCGTCGCTGGTCTTTTCGCCTTCCATTGTCGTCTTGGGTTTGCTGCGTATCAGGCTGACGCCGAGGTAAAGGATGTAAGCACCACCGACCACTTTGGCGACGGTCAGCAGCCAAGGCGTGGTGTGCATCAAGGCGCCGACGCCCAGCAGGGTGTACAGCACGTGCACGGAAATTCCCGCGCCGATGCCCAATGCCGTGCAGATGCCGACCAGTCGACCGAAACGCACACTCTGGCGGATGGTCACGGCGAAGTCCGGGCCGGGAGCGACCACGGCCAGAAAGTGGATGGTGGCCAATGCCAGAAACTCGCCCAGGTAATTCGATGTCATTTCAGCTCCAGAAAGTCAGGGGTGAAGCATTGCCGCGATAGCCGACAAAAAATGAAAGGCTCAAGCGCGGATCCGCCACGCCCGGCGTTACCGAGTGCATGCGACGCGAATTGAACATGATGAAATCCCCCGGTTCCGGGCGTACTTCGAGGGCGGGCGGGCCAAGCAGCGCCGGGTCGATGCCGTAGCTGTCGCCGCGCATTTCATCGAAGCGGTCCGGGGAAATATCGTCTTCCCACATCTGCAATGCGCCGCCTTCGGTTGGCATGTTGAGGTAGACGTTGCAGGCGAACTGCGCCTCGAGGCTGCGGGCCTGAAAACTTTCCGGGGCGTCCTTGGCGAAGATGTCGTGATGGGCCAGGAAGCACACGCCCGGTTTCACTACCCGGGACAGGCCGACGTACATCTTGCGACCGTAAAGGTTTTCCAGGTGGGCACCCGCCGGCCAGGATTCGTCGAGCATGCAGCGCAGGGTGTCGACCGGCGACGAGTAGGGCGCGCAGCGGTTGCGCAGTTCGGCAATGTTGCTGGTGGCGCGCTCGAAGTAGTCCTCGATCAGCAGCGGCTGGTTTTCCGCCTCGTAGAACGCCATGCCGATACGACCGATACTGGGCGCGTTGATGTAGCCCTCGAAGCCGGGCGCGAGGATCTTGTCGCCAATCTGGATCGCCTGCGCCTGGGGCAGAAAGCCCTTGACGCGGATGGCGAGGACTTCTTCGTTGGCCAGTTTTTTTATGCACGTCTCATCGAGACGCTCGACGTCAAGCATCATGGTTTCAGGTCCATCTATCGAATAGTCAACGGAACCGGCGAACGCGGTTCCCCCGGCGTCGGACGCTGCATCTGGCAGCGCCCGAAATCCTCAATCCACGCTGTAGTGGACGGACAACGTGCCTTTCTTCTGCGAAAGGGACGCGATCGTGACTGTGCCCAGATCCTTCAGGCTGCGTACATGGGTGCCACCGCAGCCATAGGCTGGCAGTTCACCGAAACCGATTTCCCGCGCGCCTTCGCGCAGGGACGTCAGGCGTGGCAGATCGTGTTCGATCCATTGCCCGATGCCGTATTGAACGACTTGTGCATCGACTTCCTGAGCCGAATCTCCGGGCTTGAATTGCACCCGGCCCTCGTCCGGCCAGTGATGGGCCTTGATCGGCATCCAGCCCATGGCCTGGACAAAGTGGCCGATCAAATGCCCGGCAGAGTGCATGCGGGTGTTGAAGCGGCGGCGTTCTTCGTCGACGCGAATCTGGGTCATGCCCAGTGGCACCGGTTGATCGACGAAATGAATGATCCGGTCCGGTTCCTGAGCGACCCGCAGAACCTGGCTGTCGCCAATCCAGCCGGTATCACAGGGTTGGCCACCGCCCTGGGGATGAAAAAGTGTGGCGCGCAACACAACGGCGAATTCGTTCTCGTGGGGCGTGCAGTCGAGGACTTCCACATTGGCCTTGAGGTCATCACTATGGAAAAAGAGGCGAAGCGTCATATTCCATGCCCTTATTAAAGTTTCTTTTTTAATTATATGAATCGTGCAATAACGTGATAATCCGTTCAAACATCAAAGGACTGTTGCGCTGTGAGCATAAATCTTCCACTGCCGCTGCTCGGTGAAATGGCGATTTTCGTCAAGGTCGTAGAGACCGGCAGCTTCTCCGAAGCCGCTCGCCAATTGGGCTCATCGCCATCGGCAGTCAGCCGCAGCATTTCCCGGCTGGAGAAGGCGCTGGCCACGCGGCTGCTGCAACGCACCACGCGCAAACTGCGCTTGAGCGATGGCGGGGAAGAGGTGTTCAAACGCTGTCAGGAAATGGTCAGCGCGGCGAAGTCGGTGATGGAGATCAGCGGCCAGTTCACCCACGAAGCCGAGGGGCTGGTGCGGGTCAGCGTGCCGAAAGCGGTTGGGCGCTTCGTGATTCATCCGCACATGCCGGAGTTTCTGCGGCGCTATCCGAAGGTCGACGTGGAGCTGTTGCTGGAGGACCGCCAGGTCGATCTTATCGACGACCATGTCGACCTGGCCATTCGCATCACGGACCGTCCACCGGCTGGACTGGTGGGACGACAACTGTTGACCATCGACCATTTGCTCTGCGCGACGCCGCAGTATCTGGCCGAACACGGGACGCCGACTCATCCCCATGACTTGCTTAACCACAGTTGCATTTACCTGGGCGAAACCCCGAGCGATGCGCGCTGGAAATTCAAGAAAGGCACGAAAGCCGTCACTGTCGGCGTGCGCGGGCGGTATGCCGCCAATCACACCGGCGTGCGTCTGGGCGCCGTGTTGCAGCACATCGGCATTGGCAGCCTGCCGTATTTCACCGCGCGTTATGCCCTGGAGCAGGGGCTGATCGTGCAGGTGCTGCCGGACTGGACGTTCCTGGCGTCGTACCACGGCGGGTTGTGGTTGCTGCACTCGCCGACGCGTTATCTGCCGCCGAAGCTGCGGGTGTTCATCGACTATCTGGTGGAGTGCCTGGAGAAAGAGCCGACCCTGAGCAAGCCGGCAAAATCCGGCGGTTCAAAACCGTTGGCGGAGTACGAATTGCCCGAGAGTGAAGGGTTGCTCTGACCCGATAAAAAAAGGCCCGCATGGATCACCATGCGGGCCTTTTTTATCGGGCGAAAATCAGTGCTTGCTGTCCTGGGCGGACATCGCCAGCAGCTGTTTTTCCTGGTTCCAGTCGAACGGTTCATCGTTCTGTTCGGCTTCGTAGCGGCGTTCTTCCAGCGCCTGGTACATGTCGATTTCTTCGTCGGACAGGTAATGCAGGCAGTCGCCGGCGAAGAACCACAGCAGATCCCGCGGGATCAGGTGGGCAATTTGCGGGTAACGGGTAATCACTTGAGTCAGGATGTCCTGGCCCAGGTATTGGCTTTCGATCGGCTCGATCGGCAGTGACGCCAGCAGTTCATCGAAACGCTCCAGGAACAGGGCATGGCTTTCTTCGGGAACCTGATCGGCCTCACCTACGGCGACCAGGATACTGCGCAGGTGGTCGAGCAAAACCAGATGATCGGCAACGACGTTGGACACGAGATAAGTCCTCAAGAGCAAAACGGGCGCGGGAGTATAAAGCCCCTGCGCCCGTTTTTCACTGATTGAAGGGATCAGCGGATTTTGCCGTCCGCCGGTTTCAGTTGCTCCTTGTCGAAATCATCGACATCGATCACCTTGCGTCGAGCCGCTTCGGCATCACGCAGGGTCTGGGCTTCCACGGCCTGCAACACCCCGGCTTCCAGTGCGGCATCGATGGCGTGTTCGCCGGCGACCGGTTTGACCTGACCGCTCTTGAGCGAGGTGTGCAGTTTTTTGTGCAGCGGTTGCGCAGCGTTCAACTGATCGCAGGCGTGCTGCAGCGCACCGACCGCATCGTCGGCCGATTGCGGGCGATAGCAGCCCGCAAGCAGTTCTTCCAGCGCCGGATCGCCCTTGGCGCGGCCGATGACCGCAGCCACTTCGGCACCGAGTCTGTCCGACGGGCCTTTGTGACGGCGGCCGAACGGGAACACGATCACGCGCAACAGGCAGCCAAAGACTCGGTTCGGGAAGTTGGTCAGCAGTTCATCCAGCGCCTTTTCCGACTGGCCGAGGCTTTCTTCCATGGCCCATCTGAACAGCGGTTCCATGTACGCCGGGGAATCGAGGTCGTGATAACGCTTGAGCGCCGCCGAGGCCAGATACAGGTTGCTCAGCACATCACCCAGACGCGCCGACAGACGCTCGCGGCGTTTCAGTTCGCCGCCCAGCAGCATCATGCTCAGGTCGGCGAGCATGGCAAACGCGGCAGCCTGACGGTTGAGGGCGCGGAAATAACCCTGGCTGAGCTTGTCTCCCGGCGCATGTTCGAAATGACCGAAGCCGAGGTTCAGCACCAGCGTGCTGGCGGCGTTGCTCACGGCAAATCCGATGTGCTTGAGCAGCAGGCCATCGAATTCCTTGAGCGCCTGGTCCTTGTCCTCGCGTCCGGCGAGGGCCATTTCCTTGAGGACGAACGGATGGCAGCGGATCGCGCCCTGGCCGAAGATCATCAGGTTGCGCGAAAGAATGTTCGCGCCTTCCACGGTGATGAAGATCGGCGCGCCGTTCCAGCTGCGGCCCAGGTAGTTGTTCGGGCCCATGATGATCGCCTTGCCGCCGTGTACGTCCATGGCGTGGCTGATGCACTCGCGACCGCGTTCGGTGAGGTGGTACTTGAGGATCGCCGACAGCACCGACGGCTTCTCGCCCAGATCCACCGCGTTGGCGGTCAGCATCCGCGCGGCGTCCATCATCCAGGCATTGCCGCCGATCCGCGCCATGGCTTCCTGAATGCCTTCGAATGCTGAGAGTGGCACGTTGAACTGCTCGCGAATCTGCGCGTACTGCCCGGTTACCAGACTGGTGAACTTGGCCGCGCCGGTGCCCACTGCCGGCAGCGAGATCGAGCGCCCGACCGACAGGCAGTTCATCAGCATCATCCAGCCTTTGCCGAGCATGTCCTGGCCGCCGATGAGGAAGTCCAGCGGGATGAACACGTCCTTGCCGGAGTTCGGGCCGTTCATGAACGCAGCACCCAGCGGCAGATGGCGACGGCCGATTTCCACGCCGGGAGTATCGGTCGGGATCAGCGCGAGGCTGATGCCGAGATCTTCCTTGTCACCGAGCAGGTGATCCGGGTCATAGGCCTTGAAGGCGAGGCCAAGCAGGGTCGCGACCGGGCCGAGGGTGATGTAGCGTTTTTCCCAGTTCAGGCGCAGGCCGAGAGTTTCCTGACCTTCCCATTCGCCTTTGCAGATGATCCCGGTGTCGGGCATCGCACCCGCGTCTGAACCCGCGAGCGGGCCAGTCAGCGCAAAGCAAGGAATGTCGTCGCCCCGGGCCAGCCGTGGCAGGTAATGATTGCGTTGTTCGTCGGTGCCGTAATGCAGCAGCAGTTCGGCCGGGCCGAGGGAGTTGGGCACCATCACGGTAGAGGCGAGGTCGCCGCTGCGGGTCGCCAGTTTCATCGCCACCTGGGAGTGGGCGTAGGCGGAGAAACCCTTGCCGCCGAACTCCTTGGGAATGATCAGGGCGAAGAAACCGTGTTCCTTGATGTGAGTCCAGGCTTCGGGCGGCAGATCCATCGACTGACCGATCTGCCAGTCGGTGACCATCGCGCAGAGTTCTTCGGTCGGGCCGTCGATGAATGCCTGTTCTTCTTCGCTCAGTTGCACCTTGGGATAGGACAGCAGTTTGTCCCAGTCCGGACGGCCGCTGAACAGTTCGCCGTCCCACCACACCGTGCCGGCGTCGATCGCGTCGCGTTCGGTCTGCGACATCGGAGGCAGGGTTTTCTGGAACCAGCTGAACAGCGGCGCGGTGAAGTGTTTGCGGCGCAGGTCAGGCAACAGCAGCGGGGCGGCCACCAGGGCCAGCACGACCCAGAAAATCAGCAGCAACCAGCCCGGTGCGTGGCTGAAAATTCCCATCGCCAACAGGTAAGCGGCAACGATGCCCAGTGCCGGCAGCGGGGCGATGCGCCGGTGTGCCAGATACGCCACGCCGACGATCAGAACCAGTATCCACAACAACAGCATATTTAATCCTCCGTGAACCAGGGCGAACCGACCCTCCAGAGCTTAGACGGCATCTGCAAAACGGGGCGGTCAGAGCAAGGTGATTGAAATCGTGGGAAACCCCGGATGTCTTTTGTAGGTTCGGTGGGCAACACGCGTGGGAAATCGTTCGCAGCTTCCGCGTCTTTGCGTGCATATTTGGCCGAAACGTCGTTATCTCTGTGCTGAACCTCTCGCTAGACTCGGGGCTCAATCAGGAGAATGTCGTCATGCACGAGTATCTGAGCCCCGGTCGCTTCATCGATAGTGACCACCCCTCGGTGGTGGAGTTCGCCGAGCAGCACCGTGGTGCCAGCCGCGATCCGCTCGCGCAGGCGGTCAGTCTTTATTACGCCGTGCGCGAGGCGGTGCGTTACAACATGTACACCTTCAGCCGCGACCCGCAGACCTTGCGCGGCAGCTACGCGCTGGCGGCGGGTGAGAGTTATTGCGTACCCAAGGCCACGTTGCTCGCCGGTTGCGCGCGCCATTGCGGGATCCCCGCACGCATTGGTCTGGCGGATGTGAAAAATCATCTGTCGACGCCGCGTCTGCTTGAACTGCTGAGAAGCGAAGTGTTCGCCATGCATGGTTATACCGAGCTGTTTCTCAATGATCGCTGGGTGAAAGCCACACCCGCGTTCAACCAGAAACTCTGCGAAATGTTCAACGTTGCGCCGCTGGAATTCGATGGCGTAAACGACAGCGTTTTCCACCCGTACAACAGCGATGGTGCGCTGCTGATGGAGTACCTGGTCGATCACGGCCAGTTCGCCGATGTACCGGAATCTTTTTTCTTCGAACATCTGCAGAAATGTTATCCGCACCTGTTCAACGATCAGCAGACGCCACTGTCCGGTGACATGCGCGGTGATGTCGGCCGCCTCTGATCCGGCGTATGCTGCCTGCCCATTTACTGGAAAAGAGGCGGTCATGCTGAAGATCTGGGGTCGCAAGAATTCGTCGAATGTCAGAAAGCCGTTGTGGGCTGCCGAAGAGCTCGGGCTGGCCTACGAGGCCATTGATGCCGGTGGCGCGTTTGGGGTGGTCGACACGCCGGAGTACCGGGCAATGAACCCGAACGGGCGGGTGCCGGTGATTCAGGACGACGGTTTTGTGCTGTGGGAATCCAATGCCATTGTGCGTTATCTGCTGGCAAAGCATGCAGCCGATACTTCGTGGTACCCGGCGGATCCACAGACCCGCGCCACCGCTGACAAATGGATGGACTGGACGACTTCCAGTTTTGCCGGACCGTTTCGCACGGTGTTCTGGGGCGTTCTGCGTACCCCGGCAGACAAACAGGACTGGCCGGCAATCCATGCGGCGATCAAGGAATGTGACGGCTTGCTGGCGATGGCCGATCAGGCGCTGAAGGATCAGCCGTATCTGTCCGGTAATGAAATCGGCATGGGCGATATCCCGCTCGGCAGTTTCATTTATGCCTGGTTCGAGATGCCGATCGAGCGCGCGTCACAGCCGAATCTTGAAGCCTGGTATGCGCGGCTGAAGCAGCGTCCGGCGTATCAGAAAGCCGTCATGACCGCGTTGACTTAATACCTACTATCGACACACTTGACTGTACTTGTGCGGCGACGGCAAGCACCATTGCGCTCGAGCGCTGCGGTTGTCCTCCTCGCCGCCGGCCTTTTATCAGTCCTTTTTTCTTCACTGGGTGCGTAAATCCGATATGAGTTCCGCTCTGTCCATCCGGCAGCTAACCAAAACCTACGGCAACGGGTTCCAGGCCTTGAGTGGTATCGATCTGGATGTCGCCGAAGGTGACTTCTTCGCCTTGCTCGGCCCCAACGGCGCCGGCAAATCCACGACCATCGGCATTCTCTCGACCCTGGTCAACAAGACCAGCGGCACGGTGAATATCTTTGGCCACGACCTGGACAAGAACCCGGCGGCGCTCAAGCGTTCCATCGGCGTGGTGCCCCAGGAATTCAACTTCAACCAGTTCGAAAAGACCTTCGACATCGTCGTGACCCAGGCCGGTTACTACGGCATTCCGGCGAAGATCGCCAAGGAACGCGCCGAGCAGTACCTGACCCAGCTCGGCCTGTGGGACAAACGCGATGTGCCGTCGCGTTCGCTGTCCGGCGGCATGAAGCGTCGTCTGATGATCGCCCGTGCGCTGGTGCACGAACCGCGTCTGCTGATCCTCGATGAACCGACCGCCGGGGTGGATATCGAACTGCGCCGTTCGATGTGGACGTTCCTCACCGAACTGAACCAGAAAGGCATCACCATCATCCTCACCACCCACTACCTGGAAGAGGCTGAGCAGTTGTGCCGCAACATCGGGATCATCGACCACGGCACCATCGTCGAGAACACCAGCATGCGTCAGCTACTCGGTCAGCTGCATGTGGAAACCTTCCTGCTGGACCTGAAGAACGGTCTGAGTGTCGCGCCGCAAGTGGCGGGTTATCCGGCGCGTTTGCTGGACGGCCATACCCTGGAAGTCCAGGTCGACAAGTCCATGGGCATCACTGCGCTGTTCGGCCAACTGGCCCTGCAGAACATCGAAGTGCTGAGCCTGCGCAATAAAACCAATCGCCTTGAGGAGCTGTTCGTGTCCCTGGTGGAGAAAAATCTGTCGAAGGTGGCGGTATGAGTTCCGAGCTGCGCCCCAACCTCGTTGCCCTCAACACCATCGTTTACCGGGAAGTCAGACGCTTCACCCGGATCTGGCCGCAGACCCTGCTGCCACCGGCGATCACCATGGTTCTGTACTTCGTGATCTTCGGTAACCTGATCGGCCGGCAGATCGGCGACATGGGTGGCTTCACCTACATGGAGTACATCGTGCCGGGGCTGATCATGATGTCGGTGATCACCAACTCCTACGGCAACGTGGTGTCGAGCTTCTTCGGCAGCAAGTTCCAGCGCTCCATCGAAGAGCTGATGGTGTCGCCGGTGTCGCCGCACACGATCCTGATCGGTTACACCATTGGTGGCGTCCTGCGCGGCCTGATGGTGGGTGTGATTGTGACGATCCTGTCGCTGTTCTTCACCCATTTGCAGGTACACCATCTTGGTGTGACGGTGCTGGTGGTGGTGCTGACGGCGACGATCTTCTCGCTGCTGGGCTTCATCAACGCGGTGTTTGCGCGCAACTTCGATGACATCTCGATCATCCCGACCTTTGTGCTGACCCCGCTGACCTACCTGGGCGGCGTGTTCTATTCGATCACCTTGCTGCCGCCGTTCTGGCAGACCGTGTCGCTGGCCAACCCGGTGCTGCACATGGTCAACGCCTTCCGTTACGGCATCCTCGGTGTGTCGGACATTCGCATCGGCATCGCGATCACCTTCATGCTGGTGGCGACGGTGGTGCTGTATATCGGTTGTTCGCGGTTGCTGGTGAGCGGGCGCGGCATGCGCACCTGATCCCTTCAATGCTGCAATGAAAAACGGCCTCCCACATTGGAGGCCGTTTTGCATTCACGCCTGACGTCTTTTCTTGCGCCGCGCCCATTGCCGGGCCACCCACCAGCGCCAGTACATCATCACCAGACAATAGGCGAGGGCACCCAGTGCCAGCCCGACCACCACCGAACCCAGCAGAAACGGTTGCCACAAGGTCGAGAGCTCACCGCTGATCCATTCCCAGGTCAATTCGTCGGGTAGTGTGCGGGCGGGCACGTCCATCAGCCACGCACCAGCCTGATACGTGCAAAAGAATACCGCCGGCATGGTGATCGGATTGGTCAGCCAGACCAGACTGACGGCAATCGGCATGTTGCCGCGCACCATGATCGCGAGGACGGCGGCCACCAGCATCTGCGCGGGAATCGGCAGGAACGCGGCGAACAGGCCAACGGCCATGGCCCGGGCCACCGAGTGTCGGTTGAGGTGCCAGAGGTTCGGGTCATGCAGCAACGTTCCGAGAAAGCGTAAGGATTTGTGTTCCCTGATGCTCGTCGGGTCGGGCATGTAACGTTTGAATAAGCGCCGGGGCATAAGGCTTCTCGGTCGGTTAAGGCGGCAAGTATGTCTGGATTCTATGAACCGCCCATTCAGACTTTGTGACAATTGATAACGACGCGCGTGCCCCGCAACCGCTATGCCTGAAGGTGGGACTCTCAAGGACGGGCTTATGCGCACAGGGATGATGGCGCTGGCGGTCGGTCTGCTGGCACCGGTTTTTTTGCCGGCCTTGCCGCCGGTCGGGTTATTGCTGGTGTTGCCGTGGGTGGCGCTAATGCTGCTGCCGTTTCGCAGCTATCCACTGGCGTTTTTGCTGCTTGGATTTACATGGGCGGGTTTCAACGCGCAGATGGCGTTGAATGACCGGCTGCCTTCCCGGCTGGATGGCGAAACGCGCTGGGTGGAAGGACGGGTCGTCGGCTTGCCGCAGAATGCCGAGGGCGTCGTGCGCTTCGAACTGGCCGATGCGCGCTCGCGTCACGAGAAACTGCCGTCGCTGATGCGTCTGGCGTGGTACGCCGGGCCGGAGGTCAAAAGTGGCGAACGCTGGCGACTGGCGGTCAAGCTCAAGCGTCCCGGCGGCCTGCTCAATCCGGATGCGTTCGATTATGAAGCCTGGCTGCTGGCGCAGCGCATCGGCGCCACCGGGACGGTGAAGGATGGCGAGCGCCTGGCGCCGGCGCAGTGGGCCTGGCGTGACAGCATTCGCCAGCGCCTGCTTGCAGTGGATGCTCAGGGGCGTAACGGAGCCTTGGCCGCGTTGGTACTCGGCGATGGTTCGGGGCTCAGTCGCGAAGACTGGCAGACTTTGCAGGACACCGGCACCGTGCACTTGCTGGTGATTTCCGGTCAGCATATCGGGCTGTTGGCGGCGTTGATGTATGCGCTGGTCGCCGGACTGGCAAGGGTCGGGATCTGGCCGTTGTGTTGGCCTTGGCTGCCCTGGGCGTGCGGTCTGGCATTCACGACGGCGCTGGGTTACGGCCTGCTGGCCGGATTCGACGTGCCGGTGCGGCGGGCCTGCGTGATGGTTGCGCTGGTGCTGTTGTGGCGTTTGCGCTTTCGGCACCTCGGTGCGTGGTGGCCGTTGCTGCTGGCCTTCAATGGTGTGCTGTTGATGGATCCGCTGGCCAGTCTGCGTCCGGGGTTGTGGCTGTCCTTTATCGCGGTCGCCGTGCTGATCTTCACCTTCGGCAGCCGTCTGGGCCCGTGGCGCTGGTGGCAGACCTGGACGCGTGCGCAGTGGCTGATCGCAATCGGCTTGTGCCCGGTGCTGGTGGCGTTGAGTCTGCCGATCAGTTTCAGCGGGCCACTGGCCAATCTGCTGGCGGTGCCGTGGGTCAGTTTCGCGGTGCTGCCGCCGGCGTTGCTGGGGACATTGCTGTTGCCGATTCCCTATGTCGGGGAAGGGCTGCTGTGGCTGGCCGGCGGACTGATCGATGGATTGTTCCGGGCGCTGGCCCTGATTGCCGGGCGCTGGCCGGCGTGGGTTGCACAATCGATGCCGGGCTGGATCGTGGCGCTGGGTTGCATCGGTGCAGTTCTGTTATTGCTGCCCCGAGGCGTTCCCCTGCGTCCCTTGGGCTGGCCGTTGCTGCTGGTGCTGGCATTTTCGCCTCGAGAACGCCTGACCGAAGGCGTAGCGGATGTGTGGCAACTGGATGTCGGCCAGGGTCTGGCAATTCTGATCCGCACCCGGCATCACACCTTGCTGTACGACAGCGGCCCGCGTTTCGGCGACTTCGACCTCGGCGAGCGAGTGGTGCTGCCGGCCTTGCGCAAACTGGGGGTGGAACACCTCGACCTGATGCTGCTCAGCCATGCCGATGCCGATCACGCGGGTGGCGCACTCGCCGTAGCGAAAGGATTGCCGGTCAGCCGGGTCATCAGCGGCGATCCGCCGGGGCTGGCCGAAGAGCTGAATGCGGAGGCCTGTGAAAGTGGTCGGCAATGGCAGTGGGACGGCGTTGCCTTTCATCTATGGCAATGGGCCGACGCCCACGACAGTAATCAGCGTTCCTGCGTGTTGCAGATCGAAGCCAACGGCGAACGATTGCTGCTGACCGGCGACATCGACAGCGCTGCCGAACGGGACCTGCTCAACAGCGCGCTGGCAGTTCATACCCAGTGGCTGCAAGCTCCGCACCATGGCAGCCGCAGTTCCTCATCGATGGCCTTGCTCAAGGCTTTGCAGCCCCACGCCGTGCTGATTTCCCGAGGGCAGGGCAATTCGTTCGGTCATCCACACCCGACGGTCATCGCCCGTTACCGCAAACAGGGCATACACATCCATGACAGCGCCGAGCAGGGCGCCATTCATCTGCAACTGGGGCGGTTTCAGCCGGCCCGGTCGTTGCGTCAACAACGTCGCTTCTGGCGCGACCCGCCGTTGCCGGGGGCGGAGTACCGTTGAGCACGGTCGTCGGGGCGACGGGTCTTTATCGCGAACCGGTATGGTAAAGTGGCGCACTTTTTCGAGGGGGCTGTCACTGTGTGGGAATTGGTCAAATCCGGCGGCTGGATGATGTTGCCGATCATTCTGAGTTCCATCGCCGCCATGGCGATCGTAGCCGAGCGCCTGTGGACCCTGCGCGCCAGTCGCGTCACCCCTGAGCATCTGCTGGGTCAGGTCTGGGTCTGGATCAAGGACAAGCAGCTCAACAAGGAAAAACTCAAGGAATTGCGCGCCAACTCGCCGCTGGGTGAAATCCTCGCCGCGGGCCTGGCCAACTCCAAGCATGGTCGCGAGATCATGAAGGAGTGCATTGAAGAAGCGGCCGCCCGGGTCATCCACGAGCTGGAACGCTACGTCAACGCGCTGGGCACCATCGCCGCCATGTCGCCGCTGCTCGGTCTGCTGGGCACGGTGCTGGGCATGATCGATATTTTCAGCGCCTTCACCGGCTCGGGAATGACCACCAATGCTGCGGTGCTGGCCGGCGGTATTTCCAAGGCGCTGATCACCACCGCTGCGGGCCTGATGGTCGGTATTCCGGCAGTGTTCTTCCACCGTTTCCTGCAACGCCGCATCGATGAACTGGTGGTGGGCATGGAACAGGAAGCGATCAAACTGGTGGAAGTGGTGCAGGGCGACCGTGACGTCGATCTGGCCGGGGAAAAAGCGTGAAATTCCGTCGCAAACCCCGGGAAACCATCGACATCAACCTCGCGTCGCTGATCGACGTGGTGTTCATCCTGTTGCTGTTTTTCGTCGTGACCACCACCTTCACCCGCGAAACCCAGCTGCGCGTCGATCTGCCGGAAGCGGTCAGCGGCTCGCCGGCGGAGGATCAGCAGGTCAAGCAACTGGACGTGGCCATCAGCGCCGAAGGCGTGTTCTCGGTGAACAACAAGATTCTGCCGAAAAACGATCTGGCGACCCTGATGGAAGCCATGCAGAAAGAAGCCAACGGCGACACCAACATGCCGTTGTCGATCAGTGCTGACGGCAAGACTCAGCACCAATCCGTGATCACCGCCATGGACGCGGCCGGCAAGCTCGGTTTCAGCCATCTGCGCATGACCACGGTCGAGGCGGCGCCCAAATCCTGATGGCCATGTCCGATCGTCTGCTCGCCGCGTGGTATCAGGGGCACCCGGCCCTGACGCTGTTGCGGCCGCTGGAGTGGCTGTACCGCCGCGTCGTGGCCGGCAAGCGTCAGCGTTTTCTCGACGGCGAGGGTGAGATCTATCAATCCCCGGTGCCGGTGATCGTGGTCGGCAACATCACCGTCGGCGGCACCGGCAAGACGCCGATGATCCTGTGGCTGATCGAGCATTGCCGACGCCACGGGCTGCGGGTCGGCGTGGTCAGTCGCGGTTACGGCGCCAAACCGGCGCAACTGCCATGGCGGGTCGAAGCTGACCAGACTGCCGACATCGCCGGTGACGAACCCTTGCTGATCGTGCAGCGCACCGGCGTACCGCTGATGATCGACCCCGATCGCAGCGCCGCCGTCAGAGCCCTGCTGGACAGCGAGCCGCTGGACCTGATCCTGTCCGATGACGGCATGCAGCATTACCGCCTCGCGCGGGATCTGGAACTGGTGCTGATCGACGCCGCCCGTGGCCTTGGCAATCAGCGCTGCCTGCCCGCCGGCCCCCTGCGCGAGCCGGCCGAGCGCCTGCAAAGCGTTGACGGTGTGCTGTTCAATGGCGCCCTTGAGGATCGCGACGGCGGATTCGCTTTCCGTCTCAAACCGTCGGCGCTGGTCAATTTGCGCAGCGGCGAACGCCGGTCGCTCGATCATTTCCCGCCCGGTCAGGCCGTGCATGCGGTGGCCGGGATCGGCAACCCGCAACGTTTCTTCAATACCCTCGAAGCGCTAGACTGGCGGCCTGTGCCCCACGCGTTTGCCGATCACGCCGAATACAGCGTGCAGGCCTTGAGTTTCACGCCGTCATTGCCAGTGGTGATGACTGAAAAGGACGCGGTGAAGTGCCGTGCCTTCGCTGCCGACGACTGGTGGTACCTGGCGGTCGATGCCGTGCCGTCACCGGCCTTCGTGGCCTGGTTCGACACACAGTTGATGCGCCTGTTGCCGGATCGTCTTTTGCCTTAATCCGTTTTTATCCAGGGAATGTTCATGGACACCAAACTGCTCGACATCCTCGCCTGCCCGATCTGCAAAGGCCCGCTCAAGCTCAGCGCCGACAAGACCGAACTGATCAGCAAGGGCGCCGGCCTGGCGTACCCGATCCGCGACGGCATCCCGGTCATGCTGGAAAGCGAAGCCCGCACCCTGACCACCGACGAGCGTCTGGATAAATGACCACCGCCTTCACCGTTGTCATCCCGTCGCGATATGCCTCGACTCGCTTGCCGGGCAAGCCGCTGCTGGATATCGCCGGCAAGCCGATGATCCAGCACGTCTGGGAACAGGCGAGCAAAAGCAGCGCCAGCCGTGTGGTCGTGGCCACCGACGATGCGCGCATTGTCGAGGCCTGCAAGGCCTTCGGCGCCGAAGTGGTGCTGACCCGTGAAGATCACAACTCCGGCACTGATCGTCTGGCCGAAGTGGCCGCGAAGTTGGGTCTGGAGCCGGATGCCATCGTGGTCAACGTGCAGGGTGACGAACCGCTGATCCCGCCGAGCGTGATCGATCAGGTCGCCGACAACCTCGCGGCCCACACCGAAGCGCGCATGGCCACCCTGGCCGAGCCGATCGAGGACGTCGAAACCCTGTTCAACCCGAACGTGGTCAAGGTCGTCAGCGACCTCAACGGTCTGGCGCTGACCTTCAGTCGAGCGACCCTGCCATGGGCCCGCGATGCGTTCGCCAAGAGCCGCGACGTGCTGCCGGAAGGCGTGCCGTATCGTCGCCACATCGGCATTTATGCCTACCGCGCAGGCTTCCTTCAGGATTTCGTGAGCTGGGGGCCGTGCTGGCTGGAAAACACCGAATCCCTCGAACAACTGCGTGCCCTGTGGCACGGCGTGCGGATTCACGTGGCTGACGCGTTGATCGCGCCGCCGACCGGGGTCGACACCGCCGAAGATCTCGAGCGCGTCCGTCGCCTGCTGGAGGCCTGATGCGCGTTCTGTTCGTGTGCCTGGGCAATATCTGCCGTTCGCCCACCGCCGAAGGTGTGTTGCGCCACAAGTTGCGTGAAGCGGGACTGGCGGATCAGGTCGAAGTGGCCTCCGCCGGCACCGGCGACTGGCACGTCGGCAATCCGCCGGACAAGCGCAGCCAGGCTGCGGCCAAACTGCGTGGTTATGACCTGTCGGCGCAACGCGCCCAGCAGGTCAGCCGCGCCGATTTCGCCAGCTACGACCTGATCCTCGCCATGGACAACAGCAACCTGCGCAACCTCAAGGCCTTGCAACCGTCCACCGGCAAGGCCGAGCTGGATCTGTTCCTGCGCCGCTATGAAGGCGAAGTCGATGAAGTACCGGATCCGTATTACGACGGCGATCAGGGTTTCGAGCAGGTGCTGGATCTGATCGAACGTGCCTGCGATCAGCTGTTGATCGAAGTGAAGGGGCGGTTATGAGTTTGCAGGTGCAACCGCAGGTTTCCCTGAAACCCTTCAATACCTTCGGCGTCGACGTTCGCGCGCAGCTGTTTGCCGAAGCCCACAGTGACGCCGATGTGCGCGAAGCCCTGGCTTACGCGACTTCCCACGATGTGCCGTTGCTGGTGATCGGTGGCGGCAGCAACCTGTTGCTCACGGCGGACATCCCGGCGCTGGTGCTGCGCATGGCCACTCGTGGCATCCGCGTCATCAGCGACGACGGCAACCGCGTGGTGATCGAAGCCGAAGCTGGGGAGCCATGGCACCCGTTCGTGCAGCACACGCTGGCGCAGGGTTTTTCCGGGCTGGAGAATCTCAGTCTGATCCCCGGCACCGTTGGCGCCGCACCGATGCAGAACATCGGTGCCTACGGTGTCGAGATCAAGGATGTGTTCGCCGGCCTGACGGCGCTGGATCGCCAGACCGGCGAGCTGCGCGACTTCAGTCTGGAAGAGTGCAACTTCGCCTACCGCGACAGCGTGTTCAAGCAGCAGCCGGGTCGTTGGCTGATCCTGCGGGTGCGAGTTGCACTGGATCGAGTCGCGCATCTGCACCTGGAATACGGCCCGGTGCGTCAGCGCCTGTCCGAGCAGGGTATCGAGCAGCCGACGCCGACGGATGTCAGCCGGGCCATTTGCAGCATTCGCAGCGAAAAACTGCCGGACCCGGCGGTGCTCGGCAATGCCGGCAGCTTCTTCAAGAACCCGCTGGTGTCGGCGGCCGTGGTCGCACAGATCAAGGCGCAGCATCCAGATCTGGTGGCCTACGCGCAACCGGACGGGCAGATGAAACTGGCGGCCGGCTGGTTGATCGAGCGTGCCGGCTGGAAAGGTTTCCGTGAGGCCGATGCCGGCGTGCATAAATTGCAGGCGCTGGTGCTGGTCAACTACGGCACGGCGACCGGGCTGCAATTACTCGATCTGGCCCAGCGCATCCAGAAAGACATTGCAGAACGTTTCAATGTCGAGCTGGAAATGGAGCCCAACAGGTATTGAGGCTACGCTTTCAAGGCTGAACCCAAAGCCCTGCACTTATTTAAAAAGTGCAGGGCTTTTTTGTTAATCGCGGGTTAACGTAGCCAGCTAACGATACCAGTCATTTGCTCCACCAAAGGCCCGGTGCAGACGTTCCCGTCCGTACAAGAGAGCCTGATTAGCCTGAGCCGATCTGCGCGAACCACTACCGTCCCTGCGGTGGCAGATGGCTCGACCCCATAACCTCCAAGAATATGCGGGCGTGCCCATGATTACCCTGAAACTCAATGGTCAAGATCATCCACTCGATGTCACCGAGGACATGCCGCTGCTGTGGGCGATCCGCGACGTCGCCGGTTACAACGGCACCAAGTTCGGCTGCGGCATGGGCCTGTGCGGTGCGTGCACCATTCATATCGACGGCGCGCCGGCGCGCAGTTGCATCACCCCGATCGGTTCGGTGGTCGGGCAGAGCGTGACCACCATCGACAACCTTCACGCCGATCCGGTCGGTCAGATCGTCCAGCAAGCCTGGCTCGACACGGCTGTGGCCCAATGCGGTTACTGCCAGGGCGGGCAGATCATGTCCGCCACCGCGTTGCTCAAGACCAACCCGAACCCGAGCGATGAGCAGATTGAAGAGGCGATGGTCGGCAACATCTGCCGCTGCGGCACCTACAACCGGATCAAGACCGCGATCCGTCAGGCCTCCACTCACCTGAAGGAGGCCAAGGCATGAGCCGTCTACCGAACGATTTCGCCCTGAGCAACCTGAGTCGCCGGGGCTTCCTCAAGGGCGTCGGCGCCACGGGTGCGCTGGTGCTGGCGGCGAGCTGGGGCTGGCAGGATGCGCTGGCCGAAGACAAGCCAAAGCAGTTTGGCGCCGACGGCATGCCGAACGGCTGGATCGATGATCCGAAGGTCTACGTCAGCATTGCCGCTGACGGCACGGTGACCGTGGTCTGCAACCGTTCGGAAATGGGCCAGGGTGTGCGCACCAGCCTGACCATGGTGGTCGCCGATGAGCTGGAAGCCGACTGGGCGCACGTCAAGGTTCAGCAGGCGCCGGGTGATGAGGTGCGCTTCGGCAACCAGGACACCGACGGCTCGCGCAGCATGCGTCACTGGTACGAACCGATGCGCCGTTGCGGCGCTGCCGCGCGGACCATGCTGGAGCAGGCCGCCGCCGCGCAGTGGAAGGTGCCGGTCGGCGAATGCCGCGCACAACTGCATAAAGTCATTCACACGCCGTCCGGGCGCGAGTTGGGTTACGGTGAGCTGGCCGCTGCGGCGAGTGCGCTGACAGTGCCGGCCCGTGACAGTCTGCGGCTCAAGCAGCCGTCGGAATTCCGCTACATCGGCAAGGAAGGCACCAAAGCCATCGACGGTGCCGACATCGTCAATGGTAGGGCGGTTTACGGGGCCGACGTGCATTTCGACGGCATGCTGTTCGCGGTCATTGCGCGTCCGGCGGTGTACGGCGGCAAGGTCAAGTCGGTCGACGACAGCGCCGCGCTGAAAGTGCCGGGCGTGCTCAAAGTCATCCAGATCGAACCCCGACCATTGCCTTCGGAATTCCAGCCGTTGGGTGGTGTGGCCGTGGTGGCCAGCAACACCTGGGCGGCATTGAAAGGTCGTGAAGCGCTGAAGATCGAGTGGGACGATGGCCCGAACGCCACTTATGACTCGGTCGCCTATCGCAAGGAGATCGAAGCCGCTTCGCTGAAACCGGGCAAAGTGGTACGCAATACCGGCGACATCGACAAGGCCATCGGCAGTGCCGCCAGCACTCTGGAAGCCTCCTATTACTTGCCGCATCTGGCCCAGGCACCGATGGAGCCGATGGTTGCCATCGCCCGTTACAAGGATGGCACCTGCGAGGCGTGGGCACCGAGCCAGGCGCCGCAGGTTACCCGCGAGCGGATCGCCGAACGCCTGGGGCTGCCATTCGATAACGTCACCTTTAACGTGACACTGCTCGGCGGTGGTTTCGGCCGCAAGTCCAAACCGGACTTCGTCGTTGAGGCTGCCGTGCTCGCCAAGGAATTTCCTGGCAAAGCAGTGCGCGTGCAATGGACCCGGGAAGACGACATCCACAACTCGTATTTCCACACTGTGTCCGCCGAATACCTCAAGGCCGGTGTGGGCAAGGACGGCTTGCCGTCCGCCTGGCTGCACCGCACGGTAGCGCCGAGCATCACTGCGCTGTTTGCGCCGGGCATGAATCACGAAGCTGCGTTCGAGCTGGGCATGGGCTTTACCAACATGGCCTACGCAATTCCCAACGTGCGCCTGGAAAACCCTGAGGCCACGGTGCACACGCGGGTGGGCTGGTATCGCTCGGTGTCGAACATTCCCCATGGTTTTGCGATTCAGAGCTTCGTCGACGAACTGGCGCACAAGGCCAAGGAAGATCCGCTCAAGTATCAGATCAAGTTGCTCTGCCCGGATCGGCAGATCGACCCGCGTACGCTCAGTGAAGAATGGAACTACGGCGAATCTCCCGAGCGTTATCCGATCGACACCGGGCGCATGCGCACCGTGCTCGAAACCGCGGCCAAGGCGGCGGGTTGGGGGCGTCAATTGCCCAAGGGTCGTGGTCTCGGATTGGCGGTGCATTACAGCTTCGTCACCTACGTGGCGGCGGTGATCGAAGTCGAGGTCAAGGACGACGGCACGCTGATCGTGCACAAGGCCGATATCGCTGTGGATTGCGGCCCGCAGATCAACCCCGAGCGGATCCGTTCGCAGTTCGAAGGCGCCTGCGTGATGGGCCTGGGCAATGCCGTGTGGGGTGAAATCAGCTTCAAGGACGGCAAGGTGCAACAGGACAACTTCCATATGTATGAGGTGGCGCGCATGTCGCTGGCGCCGAAGGAAGTCGCGGTGCATCTGGTGACGCCGCCGGGTGAGGTGCCATTGGGCGGTGTCGGTGAGCCGGGCGTGCCGCCGATTGCGCCGGCGCTGTGCAACGCGATCTTCGCCGCCACCGGTCAGCGCATCCGTAACCTGCCGGTGCGTTACCAGTTGCAGGGCTGGCAGAAGGCGCAAGCGTGATGGACAGCGCCGATCTGAATGTCCTGCGCAGTGTGCTCGAATGGCGTCGCGCCGGGCAGCGAGTGATGTTGTTCAGCGTGGTGCAGACCTGGGGCACCGCTCCCCGGGCGCCCGGCGCAATGCTCGCGTTGCGCGAAGATGGCGTGGTGATCGGTTCGGTGTCCGGAGGTTGCGTCGAGGACGATCTGATCGCCCGGCTGCACGACGGACGGATTCCCGCCGACGGGCCGCCGGTGCATTTGATCACCTACGGCGTGACGCAGGAAGAGGCGGCGCGTTTCGGCCTGCCGTGCGGCGGCACTCTGCGCCTGACCGAGGAGCGAGTCGGCGATCCGGCGTGGGTCGCCGAGTTGCTGGATCGCTGCGAAGCCCACGAAATCGTCGCGCGCGAGCTGAACATCGGCACTGGCGAGGTGGTGCTGCGACCGGCCGGCAAGACTGACACCTTGAGCTTCGACGGCCAGACCCTGCGCGCCATCTATGGCCCACGCTGGCGCCTGCTGTTGATCGGCGCCGGGCAGTTGTCGCGGTATGTGGCCGAGATGGCGCGGTTGCTGGATTTCGAAGTGCTGATCTGTGATCCGCGCACCGAATTCGTCTACGGCTGGGAAGAACAGCATGGGCGCTTTGTGTCCGGTATGCCGGATGAAGCGGTGCTGAACATCCAGACCGATGAACGCACGGCGATTGTCGCGCTGACTCATGATCCACGGCTGGACGACATGGCGCTGCTCACGGCGCTCGATTCCAAAGCGTTCTATGTCGGTGCGCTCGGCTCGCGGGTCAATAGCCGCAAACGTCGGGAAAATCTGGCTGAGCTAGGCTTGTCGGAAGCGGCCATCGCCCGTTTGCACGGGCCGATCGGTTTGCATATTGGCAGCCATTCCCCGGCGGAAATCGCCTTGTCGCTGTTGGCCGAAATCGTCGCGATCAAGAATGGTGTCGAGCTCAAGCAGAAGAAAACAGTGGAGAGTGTATGAGCCGATCCATCGGAGTGATTGTGCTGGCGGCGGGCGAGGGCAGCCGCTTTCGCGAAGTGGCGGGTGCCGACAAGGACAAGCTGCTGGCCGATTGCACCGGGCGTGATGGCGCGGTGCGTTCGGTGATCGAGCAGGTGCTGGTGAGCCTGCCGGCGAGCCTCGACCAGCGAGTGCTGGTGACGACCGAGGCGCGCCCGCAGGCAATGCGCATGGCGCAGGCTTATGGGTGTGACATTGTCTCGATCGAATCCACGGGAATGGGCGACAGCATCGCGGCGGGTGTGGCGGCTTGCCCGGATGCCGATGGCTGGCTGATTGTGCTGGGCGACATGCCGTTCATCCTGCCGTCGAGCATGGAACGGGTCGTGGCGGCGATTGCCGAGGATGCGGTCAGCGTACCGACGTTGAACGGTGACTATGGGCATCCGGTCGGGTTTGGTCGATCTTTCGCAGCGGGACTGATGTCTTTGTCCGGTGACCGCGGCGCCAGACCGCTGTTTGCCCAAGGACGAGTGATTGAAGTCGCGGTGGATGATCCGGGTGTGTTGTGGGATATCGACGTGCCGGATGCGCTGGTTTTCCCGCCATCCTGATAAAACCTTGAGGCATAAAAAAGCCCCGCCTGGATCACCAGGCGGGGCTTTTTATTGGCTTTTGGAATCAGACGAGAGGTTTAGGCTCGTGTTCTTTTTCCTGGGCCTCTTCGTGTTGCTCGACCGCTTCCTGAACGGAGCGTGGTGCTTCGGCAATCACGGCTTCAACGGCAGCTTCTTCAGCGACCGGGGCAGGAGCTGCCTCAACCACTTCGGCAACCACTGGCTCGGCAGCGACTGGAGCAGCAGCGGCAGCCAGTTCGGCTTCCTTCTGCAGACGCTCTTCTTCACGCTTGCGACGACGCACTTCACGCGGGTCGTTTGGTGCGCGGCCGCTTGGGGTCAGGGCGCTGACCGGCGCGACAACTGGAGACGCTTCAACTACCGGGGCAGGTGCTTCGGCGACAACTGGCGCTTCAACCACAGGGGCTTCAACGACCGGTGCCGGTTCGGCAACCACTACTGGCTCGGCAGTCTTGGCTTCTTCAACAACAGGTGCTTCAACCACTGGCGCTGGTGTTTCTGCGACAGCTGGCTCGGCGACCCAGTTGAATGCGGTCTGTTCTTCGCGAACTTCACGCACGGTTTCGGTCACGGTTTCAGCGACGGTTTCGACAACCGACTCTTCAACTACGGCTGGTGCTTGGAAGGTCACCGCTGGTTCGGCAGCCGCTTCAACCTGAGGCTGAGCTTCGCGAGCCGGAGCCACTTCGACTTCCGGAGCGGCAGCTACTTCTACCGGAGTGGTTGCTTCAACAACCGGCGCTTCTACTGGAGCAGTTTCCAGTGTTGCAGCGGTAGCGCGTTCAGCTTGCTCGTGGGCCTGAGCTTCAGCCGGAGCGCTGATCGCGGTGCTGGCAACCGCAGCGGTAACAGCCAGACCAGCAGCCAGATCGGAAGTGCTTGGCGCCTGGGCGTTTTCGCCGGACTCGGATTCTTCCGAACCTTCGATCACGTTGCCATTGGCATCACGCTGACGCTCGCGACGGTTGCTGCGACGACGCTGACCACGGGAGCGGCGGCGTGGACGATCGCCTTCGGCGTTCTCCGAACCGTCTTCCGGCAGTTGCTCTTCGTTGGTGGTGATTTCTTCTTCAGCGACGGCAGCAGCGGCCTGCTCGGCACGCGGTTGACGCTCTTCACGCGGAGGACGTGGCGCACGTTCTTCACGCGGCTGACGGGCCGGACGCTCTTCAGCGGTGGCGGCGGCAGCAACGGCCGGAGCGGCATCCAGAGGTTCGCGCAGTTCACGTACGCGTTCTTCACGCTCGCCACGCGGCTTGCGATCTTCACGTGGAGCACGTGGTGCACGTTCTTCACGAGGGGCGCGTGGTGCGCGTTCTTCGCGGGCTACCGGTGCTTCGTCACGGGATTCGCGCGGCTCGCGGACTTCACGTGGTTCGCGCGGCTGACGCTCTTCACGCGGCTCACGTGGGGCGCGCTCTTCACGCGGTGCACGTTCTTCGCGCGGCTTGCGTTCTTCATCGCGGCGACCGTTACGGTTGCGGCTTTGCTGACGACCGTTGCGACGCTCCTCGTTGCGGGCCGGACGCTCGGCGGCAGGTTTTTCAACCACGACCGGAGCAACAGGCTCTTCTTTAGTGGCGAACAGGCTGACCAGCGACTTCACCAGGCCTTTGAACAGGCTTGGCTCTGGCGCGGCAACCGGAGCAGGTGCCGGGGCCGGAGCGGCGACTTCGGTCGGAACCGGAGCGTTGGCGCGGGCCGGAGCGGTCTTGACGGCGGCTTCCTGGCGCACCAGGGTGCGGGTCGCGGCGGCTGGCTGAACGTCTTCGACGTCGGCGGCAGCGGCAGCGATTTCGTAGCTGGACTGGTTGGTCGCGGCTTCCGGGCTGTCGTCACGCAGACGCTGAACTTCGAAATGCGGGGTTTCGAGGTGATCGTTCGGCAGAATGACGATGCGGGCGCGGGTGCGCAGTTCGATCTTGGTGATCGAGTTGCGTTTTTCGTTGAGCAGGAACGCGGCCACCGGGATCGGCACTTGAGCGCGAACTTCGGCGGTGCGATCTTTCAGGGCTTCTTCTTCGATCAGGCGCAGGATCGCCAGGGACAGCGATTCGACGTCACGGATGATGCCGGTGCCGCTGCAGCGCGGGCAGACGATGCCGCTGCTTTCGCCGAGCGAAGGACGCAGGCGCTGACGGGACATTTCCAGCAGGCCGAAGCGCGAGATGCGACCGATCTGCACGCGGGCGCGGTCGGCTTCCAGGCATTCGCGGACTTTCTCTTCCACGGCGCGCTGGTTCTTGGCAGGGGTCATGTCGATGAAGTCGATGACGATCAGGCCGCCGATGTCGCGCAGGCGCAACTGACGGGCGATTTCTTCGGCGGCTTCAAGGTTGGTCTGCAGGGCGGTTTCTTCGATGTCGCTGCCTTTGGTGGCGCGCGCCGAGTTGATGTCGATGGACACCAGGGCTTCGGTCGGATCGATGACGATGGAGCCGCCGGACGGCAGTTCAACGACGCGCTGGAAAGCGGTCTCGATCTGGCTTTCGATCTGGAAACGGTTGAACAGCGGAACGCTGTCTTCGTACAGCTTGATCTTGCTGGCGTACTGCGGCATCACCTGGCGAATGAAGGTCAGGGCTTCGTCCTGGGCTTCAACGCTGTCGATCAGCACTTCGCCGATGTCCTGGCGCAGGTAATCGCGGATGGCGCGGATGATCACGTTGCTTTCCTGGTAAATCAGGAATGGCGCGGAACGATCCAGCGAGGCTTCTTTGATGGCGGTCCAGAGTTGCAGCAGGTAATCGAGGTCCCACTGCATTTCTTCGCTGCTGCGGCCCAGGCCTGCAGTGCGCACGATCAGACCCATGTCGGCTGGAGCGACCAGACCGTTCAGCGCTTCACGCAGTTCGTTGCGCTCTTCGCCTTCGATGCGACGGGAGATGCCGCCGGCACGCGGGTTGTTCGGCATCAGAACGAGGTAACGACCGGCCAGGCTGATGAAGGTGGTCAGGGCTGCGCCCTTGTTGCCACGCTCTTCTTTTTCGACCTGAACGATGACTTCCTGGCCTTCGCTCAGGACGTCCTTGATGTTGACGCGGCCTTCAGGGGCTTTCTTGAAGTATTCGCGGGAGATTTCTTTGAGGGGCAGGAAGCCGTGGCGCTCGGAGCCGAAATCGACAAAGGCAGCCTCAAGGCTTGGTTCGATGCGAGTGATGCGGCCTTTATAGATGTTGGCCTTTTTCTGCTCGCGTGCACCGGATTCGATGTCCAGGTCGTAGAGGCGCTGGCCATCTACCAGTGCAACACGCAACTCTTCGGGTTGAGTTGCGTTAATCAGCATTCTTTTCATGTAGTACCGTCGGTTTCCGGGCTGCCGGAAACGGCGTTCGGCACACACGACTTCTCACGGTCGGTGTCAGGTGCGTCGGGAGTGGTTGGCCATTCCCGTGTCCAGCGATGTCCGGCCAATTGGGCCGTTATCGCGACGTACGCGTCCTGCTTGCTGTGGCTACTTAAGCACTCAGTCAGGAGGAGGAATCAACCGGTGGCTGTGGACGAGATGAAGCGTCTTGATAAAACCTGTTGCTACACAGTCCAGCGGTTGTGCATCTCCACCCTACACGTATCCCTGATAATTCGGGTGCTGCCGCGCGCAGAATCCGCAGCGGGTTGGCATTTACCGTGAGCTCCGAAAGGGGAGGTCACGCATCATGGCTAATTCAGGCGGTGTTTCCGGAGTCTTCGCTCGGGGTCATCCGCGGCTGACTGCACTTTGTGAACTGGCCGTGAATATGGCTCGCGTGGCGAGTCAAAACTCTGCTTTGCGGCGTGATTCAGGCCTCATGTCACCTGCGCTTGTTACAGCTGCAAACTCCACCGTTACGTAGCAAAAGCCCCGTAGGACGGCCTCGCGTCCTGGTGAATTGCGTTGGTCAGGGCCGGTTTTTGACCGTGGTTCCGCTGTCCAGGCCGCTTTTGGCGGCGTTCGCGACTATAGCAGCAATGATTAAGTGCTTCAATTCCATAAAAATTGTTATCATCGGCGCCATGACGACTACTGCCCCTTCGACTCCAGGCGTTCAATTGCTTGAGGTCTCGCCGGAATATGCCGGCCAACGAATCGACAATTTCCTCCTCGCCCGGCTCAAAGGCGTGCCCAAGACCTTGATTTACCGCATTTTGCGCAAAGGCGAAGTGCGTGTGAACAAAGGTCGGATCAAGCCCGAATACAAGCTGCAGGCCGGCGACATCGTGCGCGTGCCGCCTGTTCGTGTGCCTGAGCGTGACGAGCCGGTGCCTTTGGCCCAAGGCCTGTTGCAGCGCCTGGAAGCCTCGATTGTCTACGAAGACAAGGCCCTGATCGTGATCAACAAGCCCGCCGGCATTGCGGTTCACGGTGGCAGCGGCCTGAATTACGGCGTTATCGAAGCCTTTCGTCAGTTGCGCCCCGATGCCAAGGAGCTGGAACTGGTTCACCGTCTCGATCGCGACACCTCCGGCCTGCTGATGATCGCCAAGAAGCGCAGCATGTTGCGCCACTTGCATGCCGCGTTGCGCGGTGACGGTGTCGACAAGCGTTACATGGCACTGGTTCGCGGCAATTGGGCGACCTCGATCAAGCAAGTCCGTGCGGCGCTCGGCAAGAGCAATCTGCGCTCCGGGGAGCGCATGGTCGAGGTCGACGAGGAGGAGGGCAAGGAGTCTGTGACCGTGTTCAAGGTCCTGCGTCGCTTTGGCGATTTTGCCACTTTGATCGAAGCCAAGCCGATCACCGGTCGCACGCACCAGATCCGCGTCCATACGTTGCACGCCGGGCACTGCATTGCTGGTGACACCAAATACGGCGATGACGGTTTCAGTAAGGAAATTCGTGATCTGGGCGGCAAGCGCCTGTTTCTGCACGCCTACATGCTGACCGTGCCGCTGCCCGATGGCGGTGAACTCAAGTTGCAGGCGCCGGTCGATGAAATGTGGGCCAAGACTGTGGAGCGATTGAGTGCGCCCATCTGATTACAAACTGCTGATTTTCGATTGGGACGGCACCCTGGCCGATTCCATTCATCGGATTGTCGAGGCAATGCACTCGGCGTCCGGGCGTTCAGGTTTCGAGCTGCGTGATGACTTTGCCGTCAAGGGCATCATCGGTCTGGGTTTGCCCGAGGCGATCCGCACCTTGTATCCGGAAATCAGCGATGCCGAGATGACCTTGTTCCGCGAGTATTACGCCGATCACTACATCGCTGCAGAAGCCGTGCCTTCGCCGTTGTTCGAAGGTGTAGTCGAGTCGATGGCGTCCTTTCGCGAGCAGGGCTATCACCTGGCTGTCGCGACCGGCAAGAATCGTCGCGGTCTGGATCGGGTGCTCAAGGCCAATGGCTGGGAAGATTATTTCGATATCACCCGCGCTGCCGATGAAACTGCGAGCAAGCCGCACCCTCTGATGCTGGAGCAGATACTCGCTCACTGCGGTGTGCGTGCCGAACAGGCGTTGATGGTCGGCGATTCGTCCTTCGACCTGCTGATGGCGCGCAATGCGGGGATGGATTCGGTGGCGGTCAGTTATGGCGCGCAATCGATCGAATCACTGCAGCAGTTCGAGCCGCGACTGTCGATCGACCATTTTTCCGAATTGCACGCCTGGCTGGGGAAGCAGGCTTAATACGTTTTTGCTGGGGTGGATGGCATGACCGACGAATGGAAAGCACCGGCCAAGGCAACTGCCGACGACGGTGACGCGAAAAGCTGGAAGCTGCTGGAAAAGACCCTGCTGGCCGGTGTGCAAGAGCAGCGTCGTTCACGACGCTGGGGTATCTTCTTCAAACTGCTGACGTTTGTTTATCTGTTTGTTGCGCTGATCCTGTTCACGCCGTTGATGGACATGGAAAAAAGCGCAACTCGTGGCCCGAACTACACCGCGCTGATCGACGTCACCGGCATGATTGCCGACAAAGAGCCGGCCAGTGCCGACAACATTGTCGGCAGTCTGCGGGCGGCGTTCGAAGACAAGAAGGTCAAAGGCGTAATCCTGCGCATCAACAGCCCGGGCGGCAGTCCGGTGCAGTCGGGTTATGTGTATGACGAGATCAAGCGTTTGCGCGGCCTGCATCCTGACACCAAGCTGTACGCGGTGATTTCCGATCTTGGCGCTTCCGGTGCCTATTATATTGCCAGTGCGGCGGATCAGATCTATGCCGACAAGGCCAGTCTGGTGGGCTCTATTGGTGTGACGGCGGCCGGTTACGGGTTTGTCGGCACGATGGAGAAGCTTGGCGTCGAGCGTCGCACCTACACCTCCGGCGAGCACAAGGCGTTCCTCGATCCGTTCCAGCCGCAGAAGCCGGAAGAGACGGCGTTCTGGCAAAGTGTGCTGGATACCACGCACAAGCAGTTCATCAATAGCGTCAAGCAGGGGCGTGGCGATCGCTTGAAAGACAAAGAGCATCCGGAGCTGTTCTCCGGGCTGGTCTGGTCTGGCGAGCAGGCGCTGCCATTGGGGCTGATCGATGGTCTGGGCAATGCCAGTTCGGTGGCGCGTGACGTGATTGGCGAAAAGGAACTGGTGGACTTCACCGTTCAGGAATCGCCGTTCGACCGCTTCTCGAAGAAGCTCGGTGCCAGCGTTGCCGAGAAACTGGCAATGTGGATGGGTTTTAACGGCCCGTCGTTACGCTGATCGAATGCTGCAAGAAAAACCGGCCTGAGGGCCGGTTTTTTGTGGTTCAGGGAATCTGTACGCCTTCCGTCAATAGCATGTCGATCAGGCGAATCAGTGGCAGGCCGATCAGGCTGGTGGCGTCTGGGCCTTCGGTAGATTGAAACAGGCTCACGCCCAGTCCCTCGGCCTTGAAGCTGCCGGCGCAGTCGTAGGGCTGCTCGGCGCGCAGATAGCGCTCGACGCGGGCCTGATCCAGTACGCGCATGTGCACGGTGAAAGGCACGCAGTCGACTTGGCAGTGGCCCGTCTGGCTGTTGAGCAGGGCCAGGCCGGTGAGGAAGGTCACGCTGGCGCCGCTGGCGGCCATCAGTTGTTCGCGGGCGTTTTCGAAGGTGTGCGGCTTGCCGATGATGCGCTCGCCGAGTACCGCAACCTGATCGGAGCCGATGATCAAGTGAGCGGGGTGGCTGTCGGCCAGGGCGCGGGCTTTCTGTTCGGCGAGGCGTTTGACCAGCTCGATTGCCGACTCGTCCGGGCGATGGCTTTCATCGATATCCGGCGAGCTGCAGACGAACGGCAGGCGCAGGCGGCTGAGCAATTCCCGACGATAGGTCGAGCTTGAAGCGAGTAATAAAGGCAGCATTCGCATCTCCAGAGGCAGGCGACAGATTCTAGCGGAGGCGCGCAAGTGACGGACAGGGCACAATTTCCTTTGACATGGGTGGGTGCATCCCTATAATGCTGCGCCTATGTTGAATGACCCGATTCCACCTCACGTTGACCCGCGCAAATTGGCTGACCGTGGCACCACCCTTCAAGGTGAACTGCTGCTGGCCGATTTGAAGAGACTCTGCGACCCGCTTTCCGACGATGTCGGTACGGTGCAGGCAAAATTCGTTTTTGAACGAGATGAACGTAAATCTGTGGTAATCCACAGCTTTATCGACACCGAAGTCAAAATGGTTTGCCAGCGTTGTCTTGAGCTGGTCACCCTGCCGATCCACAGCGAATGCAGTTACGCTGTTGTGAAGGAGGGTGCGAATACCCAGTCGTTACCGAAAGGTTATGACGTGCTGGAACTGGGCGAAGATCCATTGGATCTGCAGTCACTGATCGAGGAGGAGCTTCTGCTCGCCTTGCCCATTGTGCCTGCTCATCATCCGGAAGAATGCCAGCAGCCGGCGGGAGCAGATGAGCCCGAACCGAGCGAGGACGAGGTAACGCGGTCCAACCCGTTCAGTGTATTGGCGCAGTTAAAGCGTGACCCAAACGTTTAGGAGTTAATCAATTATGGCTGTTCAGCAGAACAAAAAATCCCGCTCTGCCCGTGACATGCGCCGTTCGCACGACGCTCTCGAGGCTAGCACCCTGTCTGTAGAAAAAACCACTGGTGAAGTTCACCTGCGTCACCACGTATCGCCAGAAGGCGTATACCGTGGCCGTAAAGTGATCGACAAGGGCGCTGACGAGTAATCACTTGTCCGCTCAAGTCATCGCGATTGACGCAATGGGCGGGGACTTCGGTCCCCGCAGCATTGTTCAGGCCAGCCTTGCTTGCCTTTCTGCTACGCCCTCGCTGCACCTGACCCTCGTCGGTCAACCCTCCCTTCTTGAAGAACTGATCACCGGCCAATCGGCTGCCGATCGCGCGCGCCTGACGATTGTTCCGGCGTCCGAAGTCATCACCATGGACGAAAAACCTGCTCAGGCCCTGCGTGGCAAGCCGGATTCGTCGATGCGTGTCGCTCTCGAATTGCTGCGTGACGGCAAGGTTCAGGCCTGTGTCAGTGCCGGCAATACCGGTGCCTTGATGGCGCTGTCGCGATTTGTGCTCAAGACCCTGCCGGGGATTGATCGTCCGGCCATGGTCGCCGCGATCCCTACTCAGAAGGGCTATTGCCAGTTGCTTGATCTGGGCGCCAACGTCGATTGCAGTGCCGAGCATCTGTTGCAGTTCGCCGTGATGGGTTCCGTGGCGGCGCAAACGCTGGGTATCGCTCGCCCGCGTGTCGCGCTGCTGAATATCGGCACCGAAGACATCAAGGGCAATCAGCAGGTCAAGCTTGCTGCGACGTTGCTGCAGGCTGCCCGGGGCATCAATTACATCGGCTTCATCGAAGGTGACGGTTTGTATCGCGGCGAGGCGGACGTGGTGGTTTGCGATGGTTTTGTCGGCAATATTCTGCTCAAGTCCAGCGAAGGCCTGGCGACCATGATCGCTGCGCGCATCGAGGCTTTGTTCAAGAAAAACCTCGCCTCCCGCGCTGTCGGCGCTCTGGCGTTGCCATTGATGAAGCGTCTGCAGGCTGATCTGGCACCGGCGCGACATAACGGCGCAAGCTTCCTCGGTTTGCAGGGCATTGTCGTGAAAAGTCACGGTTCGGCCGGGGTTCAGGGATTTCAGAGTGCCATTCAGCGAGCGCTGATCGAGATTCAGGAGAATCTTCCCGAACGCCTGCACGGCCGTCTGGAGGATTTGTTGTCTTAGGCGTTTTCGTCGGACAATGCTTAAATGTGACCGCCCGGTTCAAAGGGCCATCCAACTGTCAGTTTCTTGCGTCCCTCTAGCGGGATGCCATTTTTCCGACGACAAGATCATTAGGGGCTTGTTACATGTCTGCTTCCCTCGCATTCGTCTTTCCAGGACAGGGTTCGCAGTCCCTCGGCATGCTGGCCGAGCTGGGCGCGCAACATCCGTTGATCCTCGAAACTTTCAAAGAAGCATCCGATGCTCTGGGCTACGACCTGTGGGCGCTGACCCAGCAGGGCCCGGAAGAGCTGCTCAATCAAACCGATAAAACCCAACCGGCCATTCTGACCGCTTCGATCGCCCTGTGGCGTCTGTGGCTGGCGGAAGGTGGTGCGCGTCCGGCCTTCGTTGCCGGTCACAGCCTGGGTGAATACAGCGCGCTGGTCGCTGCCGGCAGCCTGAGCCTTGCCGATGCGGTAAAACTCGTTGAGCGCCGTGGCCAGCTGATGCAGGAAGCTGTTCCGGCCGGGCAGGGCGGCATGGCTGCCATCCTAGGCCTGGAAGATGCCGACGTTCTCGCTGCATGTGCCGAAGCGGCGCAAGGCGAAGTGGTCAGCGCGGTGAACTTCAACTCCCCGGGTCAGGTAGTGATCGCCGGTGCCAAGGCGGCCGTTGAGCGCGCCATTGAAGGCTGCAAGGCCCGTGGTGCCAAGCGCGCCATGCCGCTGCCGGTCAGCGTGCCTTCGCACTGCGAGCTGATGCGTCCGGCTGCCGAGCGCTTCGCCGAGTCCATCGCTGCCATCGACTGGCAGGCACCGCAGATCCCTGTGGTACAGAACGTCAGCGCTCAGGTGCCGGCGGATCTGGAAACCCTCAAGCGTGATCTGCTGGAGCAACTCTACAAGCCGGTCCGCTGGGTCGAGTCCGTACAAACCCTGGCCGCCAAAGGTGCGACCAATCTGGTCGAGTGCGGCCCTGGCAAGGTGCTGGCCGGTCTGAACAAACGTTGCGCCGAAGGCGTTTCGACTTCCAACCTCAATACCCCAGACGCTTTTGCTGCTGCTCGCGCAGCGGCTGTCTGAATCAGGAGAAGCTTGCATGAGTCTGCAAGGTAAAGTTGCACTGGTCACCGGCGCAAGCCGTGGCATCGGCCAGGCTATCGCACTGGAACTGGGTCGTCAGGGCGCCATCGTTGTTGGCACCGCGACTTCCGCTTCGGGCGCCGAGCGTATTGCTGCGACCCTGAAGGAAAACGGCATCCAGGGCGCAGGTTTCGAACTGAACGTCACCAGCGACGAATCGGTCACCAAGGTGCTGGCGAGCATCCAGGAGCAGTTCGGTGCTCCGGTAGCGATTCTGGTCAACAATGCCGGCATCACCCGCGATAACCTGATGATGCGCATGAAAGACGACGAGTGGTACGACGTGATCGATACCAACCTGAACAGTCTGTATCGCCTGTCCAAGGGCGTTCTGCGCGGCATGACCAAGGCGCGTTGGGGCCGAATTATCAGTATTGGCTCGGTGGTGGGTGCCATGGGCAACGCTGGCCAAGTAAACTATGCAGCCGCCAAGGCCGGTCTGGAAGGTTTCAGCCGTGCCATGGCGCGTGAAGTCGGTTCGCGTTCGATTACGGTCAACTCGGTAACCCCAGGGTTCATCGACACCGATATGACTCGCGAGCTGCCTGAAGCACAGCGTGAAGCCTTGCAGACGCAGATTCCGCTGGGCCGTCTGGGACAAGCTCAAGAGATCGCGTCCGTGGTCGCTTTTCTTGCATCCGACGGTGCGGCATACGTGACCGGGGCTACAATCCCGGTTAACGGCGGGATGTACATGTAATTCAAATGTGACGGATTGCTTCAAAAAAATGTCATACGAGCTGTCTAAAATCCGTTATAAAGCTGCAATCTATTTATAGGCAGAGGGCCGCAGGGTTTGAGGAGTGAAGCTTTCAGTTGAAAAGCTGAAAAGTCTTTCTATACACTTACCCACTGGCCAGCTGCCTGAATTTGTCCATTAGGAGTGAAAACAAGGTATGAGCACCATCGAAGAGCGCGTCAAGAAAATCGTTGCCGAGCAACTGGGTGTTAAAGAAGAAGAAGTGGTCAACACTGCTTCCTTCGTAGAAGACCTGGGTGCCGACTCCCTTGACACCGTTGAGCTGGTGATGGCTCTGGAAGAGGAATTCGAGACCGAAATCCCTGACGAAGAAGCTGAGAAGATCACTACTGTACAAGCTGCAATCGACTACGTTACTAGCCACCAGGCGTAATAGTTTGTAATCGTTGCTTGCTGTCATGGAAAAACCGCACTGCCATCATGGCGTGCGGTTTTTTCTTTAGGCCTGATGCAAAGTCGTCATTTGAAAAAGGAGAGTGCTGTGTCGCGTAGACGCGTCGTAGTCACCGGTATGGGTATGTTGTCGCCACTGGGCACGGATGTGCCGAGCAGTTGGCAGGGCATTCTGGCTGGCCGCAGTGGCATTGGTCTGATCGAACACACCGACCTTTCTGCCTATTCCACCCGCTTTGGCGGCTCGGTAAAGGGCTTCAATGTCGAGGAATACCTGTCGGTCAAGGAAGCGCGCAAGCTCGACCTGTTCATTCAGTACGGTCTGGCGGCCGGCTTTCAAGCCGTACGCAATGCCGGTCTGGAAGTCACCGATGCCAACCGTGAACGCATTGGCGTGGCCATGGGTTCGGGTATCGGCGGTCTGACCAACATCGAAGAAACCAGCCGCACGCTGCACGAGACTGGCCCGCGCCGGATTTCTCCGTTCTTTGTGCCTGGCTCGATCATCAATATGATTTCCGGTTTCCTGTCCATCCACCTGGGTGCACAGGGGCCTAACTACGCCATCGCCACAGCGTGTACCACCGGTACGCACTGCATCGGCATGGCGGCGCGCAACATCATGTACGACGAAGCCGACGTGATGATTGCCGGCGGTGCCGAAATGGCCGCGTGCGGTCTGGGCATGGGCGGCTTTGGTGCTTCCCGTGCGCTGTCGACCCGCAACGACGAGCCGACCCGCGCCAGCCGTCCGTGGGACAAGGGCCGTGACGGCTTCGTACTGTCCGACGGCGCCGGTGCCCTGGTGCTCGAAGAGCTCGAGCACGCCAAGGCCCGTGGCGCGACCATCTACGCCGAGCTGATCGGTTTCGGCACCAGTGGCGACGCCTTCCACATGACTTCGCCACCCGCCGACGGCGCTGGTGCCGCGCGCTGCATCACCAACGCGCTGCGCGATGCGAAGATCAACGTCGATCAAGTGCAATACATCAACGCCCACGGCACTTCGACCCCGGCCGGTGACCTCGCTGAAGCCAACGCGATCAAGTCGGTGTTCGGTGATCACGCCTACAAGCTGGCGGTCAGCTCCACCAAGTCCATGACCGGTCACCTGCTGGGTGCGGCGGGCGCGGTCGAGGCGATCTTCAGCGTGCTGGCGATCAACAGCCAGGTGGCGCCACCAACCATCAACCTCGATGAGCCGGACGAAGGCTGCGACCTCGATTTCGTGCCGCACACCGCGCGCAACATGGATATCGATGTCGTGCTGTCCAACTCGTTCGGATTTGGCGGCACCAACGGCACGTTGGCGTTCCGTCGGTTCGCCGGCTGATGGACTGCTGGGTCGACGGTCTGCCGGCTGACGCTCTGTCGCTGAAAGATCGCGGCCTGGCTTACGGCGACGGCCTGTTCGAGACCATCGCCGTGCGTAGCGGTCAGCCGTTGCTGCTGGATCGGCATCTGACGCGTCTGGCCGACGGCTGTGCGCGTCTGGCCATCGCAGCCGACATCGAGCGGGTTCGCCATGAGCTGCAATCCTATGCCGCCGCGATGGGCGAGGGCGTGCTCAAACTCATCCTCACCCGAGGCGACGGATTGCGCGGTTATGCGCCGGATCCTTCAGCGCAGGGCCGACGCATTCTGCAAGGCAATCCTCCCGCCGCTTATCCAGCGGCCCACGCCGAGCAGGGCGTTCGCCTGTTTCCGTGTAGCACGCGTTTGTCCAGACAGCCGTTGCTTGCCGGGCTCAAACACCTCAATCGACTGGAACAGGTTATTGCCCGCGCCGAATGGCAGGACAGTGAGCACGCCGAAGGTTTGATGCTCGACCAGGCCGGTCGGGTGATCGAAGGCGTGTTCAGCAATCTGTTCCTGGTGCGTGACGGTGTGCTGATCACGGCGGACCTGAAACGCTGCGGCGTGGCCGGGGTGATGCGCGCAGAAATATTGTTTCAGGCGGAGTCCCTGGGCATCCCCGTGCAAATCACCGACATCCCCCTCGAACAGCTGCAATGGGCCGATGAAGTCTTTGTCTGCAACAGCGTGTATGGCGTCTGGCCGGTACGCGCCTGTGCTGCTCTGAGCTGGCCGGTTGGCCCGCTCACCCGTAAACTGCAAACCATTGCCCGCGCGCTACTGGATGCCTGATTCGTGAGACGTAAACTTTTGCTGCTGCTGGAAACCGGACTGGTTCTGGCAGGGCTGCTGTTGGGCGCCAGCGCCTGGAAGATTCATTCGGCGCTGGAACAGCCCCTGAACATCACGCAGGAAGAACTGCTGGATGTGCCCAAGGGATCCACCCCGACCCGTACTTTTCTTGGACTCGAAGCCGATGGCGTCATCAAGGACGCGTTCTGGCTGCGGGTCTATTGGCGTTTCAACCTTGCCGGCACGCCGATTCACAGCGGTGAATACCGCATGCAGCCGGGCATGACCGTCAACGGCCTGATCGACCTGTGGAAGCGCGGCGATGTGGTTCAGTACAGCCTGACCCTGGTCGAAGGCTGGAATTTCCATCAAGTGCGCGCCGCGCTGGCCAAAGATGAAAAGATCGAGCAGACCCTCAACGGTCTGAGCGACAGTGATGTGATGGCCAAAATCGGTCACAAGGGCCTGTTCCCTGAAGGCCGCTTCTTCCCCGACACCTACCGCTTCGTGCGCGGTGTGACCGATACCGAACTGTTGAAAAAGGCCTTCGACCGCCTCGACGAAGTGCTGGCCAAGGAGTGGGAAAAACGCTCCGCCGACGTGCCTTACACCGAGCCCTATCAGGCGCTGATCATGGCGTCGCTGGTGGAGAAGGAAACCGGCGTGCCTCAGGAACGTGGCCAGATTGCCGGCGTCTTTGTACGTCGCATGGCGCTGGGCATGCAGCTGCAGACCGATCCGACGGTGATCTACGGCCTGGGTGACCGCTACAACGGCAAGCTGACTCGTGCGCATCTCAAGGAAGCCACGCCGTACAACACGTACATGATTCCCGGCCTGCCGCCGACGCCGATCGCCATGGTCGGACGTGAAGCCATTCACGCCGCACTCAACCCGGTGGATGGCACCAGCCTCTACTTTGTTGCCCGTGGCGATGGCAGTCACGTGTTCTCCGATGATCTGGACGCGCACAACAATGCGGTGCGCGAGTACCAGCTTAAGCGGCGCGCGGATTACCGCTCGAGCCCGGCGCCGACGACTGCGCCCGAAACCGCTCCGGCAGCCGAGGAGGCTATACCTGCCGCCTCTCCCGACACTGCACCGGAGTCGTTGCCGCAGCCGCCTGCTCAAGAGCCTGCGCCGACGCCGGAACCGGAAGCCTCCGCTCCCCAAAACACGCAATGACTTTGATTAAGGACTGCCTGTGACTGGCTTGTTTATTACCCTGGAAGGCCCGGAAGGCGCCGGCAAAAGCACCAACCGCGAATACCTCGCCGAGCGCCTGCGCGCCGCCGGTATTGAAGTGGTGCTGACCCGCGAGCCCGGCGGTACGCCGCTGGCCGAGCGCATTCGTGAGGTGTTGCTGGCCCCGGTCGACGAAGTGATGAATCCGGACACCGAGCTGTTGCTGGTGTTCGCCGCCCGTGCCCAGCATCTGGCTGAAGTCATTCGACCGGCACTGGCCCGTGGTGCGGTCGTGCTGTGTGACCGTTTCACCGATTCGACTTACGCCTATCAGGGTGGCGGTCGTGGCTTGTCGCTGGAGCGCATCGCGGCGCTGGAGACTTTCGTGCAGGGCGACTTGCGTCCCGACCTGACGCTGATTTTCGATCTGCCGGTGGAAATCGGTTTGGCCCGCGCCAGTGCTCGTGGACGTCTGGATCGTTTCGAGCTGGAAGGCCGTGAGTTTTTCGAGGCCGTACGCAGTGCTTTCCTCAAGCGCGCCGAAGCCGATCCGGCGCGTTACGTGCGGATCGACGCCGGTCAGCCGTTGGCCAAGGTTCAACAATCGCTGGATACCCTGATTCCGAATTTGCTGGAGCTGAGCCGTGGCTGAGGCCTATCCGTGGCAGGACAGCCTCTGGCAGCAACTGGCCGGTCGCACTCAGCATGCCCACGCGTATCTGCTGCACGGGCCGGCCGGGATCGGCAAGCGCGCGCTGGCCGAGCGACTGATGGCCAGCCTGCTGTGCCAGCGTCCGACGCCTGAAGCCTGCGGCGAGTGCAAATCCTGTCTGCTGCTCAAGGCCGGCAGCCACCCGGACAATTACATCCTCGAACCGGAGGAAGCGGACAAGGCGATCAAGGTCGATCAGGTGCGTGATCTGGTCAGTTTCGTGGTGCAGACCGCACAACTGGGCGGGCGCAAGGTGGTGCTGATCGAACCGGTGGAGTCGATGAACATCAACGCCGCCAACGCCTTGCTCAAGAGCCTTGAGGAGCCGTCCGGCGATACCGTGCTGCTGCTGGTCAGCCACCAGCCGAGCCGGTTGTTGCCGACCATCAAGAGCCGCTGCGTGCAGCAGGCCTGTCCGCTGCCGAGCGAATCCATGAGCCTGCAATGGCTGGCTCAGGCATTGCCGGAATGTTCCGAAGACGAACGGGTCGAACTGTTGACCCTGGCCGCCGGCTCGCCGTTGGCCGCCGTCACGTTGCAGGGGCAGGGCGTGCGTGAACAGCGTTCGCAGGTTGTCGAAGGCGTGAAGAAGCTGCTCAAGCAGCAGCAATCGCCGACGCAACTGGCCGAGGAGTGGAAAAACATTCCGATGCTGCGGCTGTTCGACTGGTTCTGCGACTGGTCGAGCCTGATCCTGCGCTATCAATTGACCCAGGATGAAGCAGGCCTCGGCCTGACCGATATGCGCAAGGTCGTGCAGTACCTGGCGCAGAAAAGTGCTCAGCCTAAAGTGCTGGATATTCAGGACTGGATCCTCGCCCAGCGCCAGAAAGTCCTGAGCAAGGCCAACCTCAATGCGGCGTTGCTGCTGGAAGCGTTGCTGGTGCAATGGGCGAGCTTGCCTGGCCAAAGATAAGAATGTGTACCTAGACTCTGAACATCAGCAGTGGAGGTCAACATGAATGAACCTGTCAGCCCGGGGCCGCGCAACGGCATCCTGTCCCTGACCATCAAGGACAAGTCGGTCCTTTACGCCGCCTACATGCCGTTCATCAAGAACGGTGGCCTGTTCATCCCGACCAACAAGAGCTACAAGTTGGGCGACGAGGTGTTCATGCTGCTGAACCTGATGGACGAGGCGGAGAAGATTCCGGTGGCCGGCAAAGTGGCCTGGATCACCCCCAAAGGCGCCCAGGGTAACCGCGCAGCCGGCGTCGGCGTGCAATTCAACGATGGCGACAACACCGCGCGCAGTCGCATCGAAACTCATCTGGCCGGAGCCCTGAAGTCCGACCGTCCCACTCATACGATGTAAGTTGCAGTCCTTTTTATGCTCGTAGATTCCCATTGTCACCTTGATCGCCTCGACCTCACCGTTCACGACGGTTCCCTGGATGCCGCGCTGGACGCGGCCCGTCAGCGCGGGGTCGGACACTTCCTGTGCATCGGCGTCAGCGCCGACAACGCGGCCGACGTCAAAGCCCTCGCCGAGCGCTACGATGATGTCGATTGCTCAGTCGGCGTACATCCGCTGGATGTGCAGCCGGGCGCGGCGCCGGCGCTGGACTGGCTGCTGCACGAGCTCAATCACCCGAAAGTGGTGGCGATCGGCGAAACCGGTCTGGACTATCACTACGAGCCGGAAGCGGCGGAACTGCAGCAGGAGTCGTTCCGACTGCACCTGCAAGCAGCACAGCAGACTGGCAAACCGGTGATCATCCACACCCGTGGCGCCCGTGCCGATACGCTCGAGCTGCTGCGCGAAGCCGCGCTGCCCCAGGCCGGTGTGTTGCATTGCTTCACCGAAGACTGGGACATGGCCAAGGCGGCGCTGGACATGGGTTATTACATTTCCCTGTCGGGCATCGTCACCTTCCGCAATGCCGATGCGCTGCGCGATGTGGCGAGCAAGGTTCCGGCCGATCGCCTGCTGGTGGAAACCGATTCGCCGTATCTGGCGCCGATCCCGTATCGCGGCAAACCGAACCTGCCGCAATACGTGCGGGAAGTGGCAGAGTTTCTGGCGATGCTGCGCGGCGAGAACTACGAGCGCTTTGCCGAGCAGACCACCGAGAACTTCAAGCGACTGTTTCCGCTGGCGCATGTAAAAGCCTGAATCGCAGGCAAAAAAAACCCGGGTTCTGGGGGGTGAATCCGGGTTAAGACCATTAGGAGTAAAACAAAGGCACGCGGTCCCTTGGTACCTTTACCGGCGCGACACTTGGGGGAGATGTCGCCCGACAGTTCAAGTATTGATCAGTCTGGCGCCGAGTCCAGTTGGCCGGCCGGGGTTTTTAAACAAATTTGGAATACGTTCGCTTCGGTTATGTTCTCATTCCCCCCGAAACGTTCGTGAAATGAACAAGAAACACAGATATGGTCGGATGATCCGTGCATTTTTGCGCAAGTTAGGCATAATACGCGGCTTCGAATTTTGACCCCTACAGACCTTTTCTTATGCACAAAGAACCTCGTAAGGTCCGTGAGTTTCGTCGCCGCGAGCAAGAAATTCTCGATACCGCGCTCAAGCTGTTCCTCGAACAAGGTGAAGACAGTGTCACCGTCGAGATGATTGCTGATGCCGTGGGTATCGGCAAAGGCACGATCTACAAGCACTTCAAGTCCAAGGCCGAAATCTATCTGCGCCTGATGCTCGATTACGAGCGCGACTTGAACGAGCTGTTGCACTCGGCCGATGTCGACAAGGACAAGGAAGCGCTGTCCCGTGCCTACTTTGAATTCCGCATGCGCGACCCGCAGCGCTATCGCCTGTTCGATCGCCTGGAAGAGAAGGTGGTCAAGGGCAATCAGGTGCCCGAGATGGTCGAGGAGCTGCACAAGATCCGTGCCTCGAACTTCGAACGCCTGACGCTGCTCATCAAGGGCCGCATCAGCGAAGGCAAGCTCGAAGACGTCCCGCCGTACTTCCACTACTGCGCATCCTGGGCGCTGGTGCACGGCGCGGTGGCGCTGTATCACTCGCCGTTCTGGAGCAATGTGCTGGAAGATCAGGAAGGTTTCTTCCAGTTCCTGATGGACATCGGTGTGCGCATGGGCAACAAGCGCAAGCGCGACCCTGAAACGCCAAGCAGCTGAATCATTCAGTTGCCTTATGCGCCGTGTTTTTCGCTACATGGCGCAGTACCGCAGGAATATACTCAGGCATAGGGCTTGCTAAAACTTGAATTGTGAGTCAAGTTTTAGTCGCTCGATTTTCCATCGCCGGAGTGCTTCATGATCGTTGACCGTCAAGGCAGGCGTTTTCGCAATTTGCGGATCAGTCTGACTTCAGCCTGCAATTACGCCTGTACCTACTGCGTGCCCAACGGCAAGCGGCTGGTGGCTGCGCAGGATGAACTGTCGGCCGAGGCCATGGCACGTGGCGTGGCTTATCTGATCGAAGCCGCCGGCATCGAGCGCCTGCGCATTACCGGCGGCGAGCCGCTGGTCAGCCCCAAACTCGAATCTTTCATGAGCGCCGTCGGCAAGATGGGTCTGGAAGACATCAGCCTGACCACCAACGGTCAGCTCCTTGCGAAAAAGCTCCCGCTGCTGGTCGATGCCGGCCTGCGACGCCTCAACGTTTCCCTCGATACCCTGGACGCCGGCGCGTTCCGCAGCATTGCCCGTGGCGGCGATCTGGCCACCGTGCTGGATGGCATGGATCAGGCGGCCGCGGCGGGGATGAAGATCAAGGTCAACATGGTGCCGTTGCGCGGGCAGAACCTCGACCAGGTGATGCCGCTGCTCGATTACTGCCTCGAGCGCGGCTTCGAGCTGCGATTCATCGAGCTGATGCGCATGGGCCACCTGGCCACTGATTCCAACGCCTTCCTGCAACAGTTCGTCAGCCTGCAACAGCTGCTGAGCCTGATCGGCGAACATTACGAGTACGCGCAAACAGACGCGCCAGTGGACGCGACGGCGGTTCGCTATGCGATTCCCGGTCGGGGCAACTTCGGCGTGATTGCCAACGAAAGTGTGCCGTTCTGCCGAACCTGCTCGCGACTGCGTCTGTCGTCCACCGGATGGCTGCATGGCTGCCTGTCGTCGAGCAACCGCCACTACGTCGGTGACCTGCTCGACAAGCCGCGTCATGAGGCGCTGCCAGCGTTGCAGCGGCTGCTGGTCAAGGCGCTGGGCGACAAACAGGAAGTCGCGTTCTCCGGCGGCGCGACCGTCATGAAAATCATCGGCGGCTAAGCCCGGTTTAACCACAACGCCTTATTTCAAAGCGGACACCTGCACATTTCCAAGGACTGGCGCAAAAGCTGCATCCTACGGCCATTCGCCGGTTTTCCGTCACCGGCTTCTGGAGGATTAGGATGCGTAGCCTGGTTTTGCTGCTGGCCGTTTTGGCGCTGGGCGGCTGTATGACTGTCAGTGACATGGCCGAAGGGACTCGCTACCAGATGAGCGACGCGGGGCTGCTGGACCACAGCGACAGCCGTCGCGTAAACAACTTCCGCATTCAGCCGGATTCGTTCATCTACATTGCGCAAGGCTCGTTCGCGCCGCCGGGTGGTTCTTACCCGCGGCCCAACGTAGTGGCTGAAGAGGCCTTCAAAGGCTTCGTCGAGTACTTCCCGATGGTCCGCCGCGCCCGTGCGCCGGAAGGCCTCGATCAGGCGATGGGCGAAGCCCGCGACGCCGGTGCCCACTACCTGCTGTACACCCGTTTCGCCAAGGCCGACGACCGCATCGGCAACTCCGATGAGTGGCTGGATCAGGAAGCCGTGGATCGCCTCGGTATCGACGGCGGCGTGATTCAGATCATGTTGATCGAGACCAGCACCCAGTATTTGATTGATACTGCACGGATCAAGAGTCGTGGCGGTTTACTGACGTTCCACGACAACAAGCCCGAAGACCTGATCGGCCCACCGCTTGCGCAGTACGCGCGCAGCCTGCTGGGCGTCGGGGACCAGTAATTCAAGGAGTACGCCATGAGTGGCCCGCAAAAAGCCAATGACCTGCTGGGGCAAATCCCCAAAACCAAAGGCTTGCCGCCGGTGCACTTGTGGAACCCGGATTTCTGCGGCGACATCGACATGCGCATCGCCCGCGACGGCACCTGGTACTACCTGGGCACGCCGATCGGGCGCAAGCCGATGGTCAAGCTGTTCTCCACCATCATCCGCCGCGACGGCGATGATTATTTCCTGATTACTCCGGTTGAGAAGGTCGGGATCAAGGTCGATGACGCGCCATTTGTGGCGATTGCCGTCGAGGTGGAAGGCGAGGGGGAGGCGCAACTGCTGCGCTTTACCACCAACGTCGATGAAACCACCGAGGCCGGTCCCGAACATCCGATCCGGGTCGAAATCGATCCGACGACGCAAGAACCTGCCCCTTACGTGCATGTGCGCACCAACCTCGAAGCGCTGATCCACCGCAACGTGTTCTATCAGTTAGTGGAGCTGGCTGTCAGCCGTGAGATCGACGATCAGCGATGGTTGGGTATTTGGAGTGGCGGTGAGTTTTTCCCGATAGGTCTTGAACCTTGAGATGTTGTCCGCCTGGCGCCACTGCGCAGATCGAGCCCGCTTGAATCCTTTCCGGCAGCTGCTATAGCTGTAGTGTGGCAAGATGCCACTCGCCAGAAGGGGCATGGAAATGAACAGACATCAAGTCGGTGCGCTGACGTTGATCGTTTTGCAGACGGGATGCAGCTCATGGGTACAGAAACCGGACACCGTACTGATTCGAGAGCATGATCAGAGCAGTTACACGATTCATCATGACGTTGAAACAGTCGCGAAGAATTATTGGGTTTATACAGCCCTCGCGGCGAATGCCTATCACTTGAAATGGCCTGATTACAAGCAACAACTGGTGCAGGCCAATATCAAACAAGTGACCGAGCCCTTATCCAAGCAGTTCGAGCGATCGTGTAAACCTCACAGTGATGTGACGATCCCCACGCCCGGCTGGTACGCATGGACTCAGTTCCCTGGACCCAATCTGGCCAAAAAGGCTGAGAAAGCGAAGTTGTTTTTCAGTGTATGGGAGCATCGAACGGGCAAGGGAAGCAGTGACGTTTCCGAGGTCGCTATCGTTTTTCGTGGTACCGAGGGTGATCAGCGTCAGGACTGGGAATCCAATGCTCGCTGGTTCATCCCGACAAAACTGCGTGGCGAAGACCAATACGATATAACGCGAGATATTGTGGCTCGGGTCTTCGAGGATGAAATACAGACCCGCATTCGCCAGCATCGACTGCCGCCTGATGTGAAGGTCGTTGCTTTGGGGCATTCCCTTGGAGGCGGTCTGGCGCAGCAGTTGGCCTATGCAATGCCCAGATCCAGCGAGCACCTGATCAAAGTTTCAAAAGTCGTGGCATTCAACTCCTCCCCTGTCACTGGTTGGCTCAGTACCCAGAATCCCCCCCGCGATGAAAATACTCATGGATTGGAAATTGACCGCGTTTTCGAACATGGCGAAGCGCTCGCTTACGTGCGGTTGGTCATCAATATGATTGTCCCGCCGCAAAAAAGGGATTCGCACGTCAGGGATCTGCGGTTCAACTTCTTGACCAGCGCTGGGGGTGTTTCCAATCATGGAAGCCAGTTCTTTGCCTGTCGCTTCGCGGAAGTGGCGGGGGCAACCAAGGACGTCGTTTATACCGAAAGTTTTGCTGACCAGGCAGTGCCATTGATCTCACCTCCGGCCCCCTGAGGTCGGTCGCTTCGGGGGGGATGAGTTGTACCCCTGAGGCCTTGTGTCCGCCAGCCTAAAAATCCCGATTGACGTTTAATCATATGATGATTAGCTTGGGCATCCACAGCGAACGGCTTCGGAGTGTCCATGTCGAGCAGTTTCCACGCATCAACGGTTGACTGGCTGGGTGCCTGGATTGCCGCCGGCCAGGTCAAGCCGGGGCAGGCGATCAAGGTCGAGGCCGATCTGGGCGAGCAGCTCGGTGTCAGCCGCACGGTGATCCGCGAAGCCATCAAGACCCTCGTCGCCAAAGGCATGCTCGAAGTCGGGCCGAAAGTCGGCACGCGGGTGTTGCCGATCAAACGCTGGAACCTTTTCGATCCGCAAGTCGTGGGCTGGCTGTCGCGCAGCGGCCTGCCGGAAAACTTCGTCGATGACCTGCTCGACCTGCGCCGCACCATCGAACCGATGGCGGTGCGCTGGGCCTGCGAGCGGGCGACCGTGGAACAGGTGCAAGCGGTGCAGCAGGCTTACAACGCGCTGGAACGGGCAGTGGACAGCGGTATCGATTACAACCGTGCTGACCAGTTCTTCCACGAATGCATTCTCGCCGCCAGCCACAATCAATTCATCGAGCAAATGGTGCCGGCCCTCGGCGCATTGCTCGCCGTGTCCTTCGAAGTTTCTGCGGCCGATCCCGATGAATTGCGCCGCACTCTGCCCATCCACAAAGACATGGCCGACGCCATCGCCGCCCGGGATGCCGCGCGCGGGGTGTGGGCCTGCATGACCCTGATCGACAATGCCGACCTGGCCATCAAGCGGTTCTACCCGCAGGTGATGGCTGACAAAAAAGCCAGCTGACAAAAACAACAAGACAGGAGGTTGCATGACGTGGACTGCGGTGACAGAGCATCGGGCGCAACTGGGCGAAGGCCCGTTCTGGGATGCGCCTACCCAGGCGCTGTACTGGGTGGACATTGCTGGCAAGCAGGCGCTGCGGCTGATCGGGCAGAACGTGCAGATCTGGCAGATGCCGGAGCACGTCTCGGCGTTCATTCCCTGCGCCAGCGGCGACGCGCTGGTGACCCTGAGCAGCGGCGTCTACCGGCTCGATCTCGATTCCCCCGGACTTGAGCCGCGACTGACGCTGTTCTGCATAGCCGATCCGCAACCGGGCAACCGCGCCAACGAGGCACGTTGCGATGGCCAGGGCCGCTTGTGGCTCGGCACCATGCAAAACAACATCGGCGAGCAGGGCGAGGATCTGCCGATCACGCGTCGGTCCGGCGGGCTGTTCCGCGTTGATCCGGATAAAAGGGTCACGCCATTGCTGCGCGGCCTGGGCATTCCCAATACGCTGCTCTGGAGCGACGACGGCACGACTTTGTTGTTCGGTGACAGCCTCGACAGCACCTTGTATCGCTATTTCATTCACACCGACGGCAACCTCGACACCGCCCAGCCTTGGTACAGCGCCGATCAGCACGGCGGCCCGGACGGTTCGGCGATGGACGCCGAAGGCTACGTGTGGAACGCCCGCTGGGACGGCAGCTGCCTGCTGCGCCTGACACCGGATGGCCAGATCGACCGCAAGATCGACCTGCCGATCAGCCGTCCGACCAGTTGCGTATTCGGCGGTGTAGACCTGAAAACCCTGTACATCACCAGCGCCAAAAGTCCGCTGAACCATCCGCTGGATGGCGCCGTGCTGTCGCTGAAGGTGGATGTGGCCGGAAAACTCTGTACGCGTTTTTCTGGTTAGATCCCAAAATATGGGATGCAAAATTATATATTGAGATTATTCGGCGGTCGGGTTTATAGTCGGCTCCAGCAGTAACACGCACTCACACTTAAAAAGAACAAAACAGGTGAAGTGATGCAGCGAATTTCCATCGCACTCCATAGCGGAGTCAGCGCTTCGGGCCGTTTCGGTGCCGCGGCGTGCGCTCGCCTGTCTTGTTCCACAAGCCTTCCAGACCGGACATCGTCAGATGCCCGGTTTTTTTAAGCTTTCGAACAGGAGTCCTGATTCATGGCTGAACCACTATCCTTGCCACCGGTGCCCGAGCCACCGAAAGGTGAGCGCCTGAAAAACAAGGTCGTGCTGCTGACCGGCGCCGCCCAAGGCATCGGCGAAGCAATCGTCGCGACCTTCGCCTCGCAGCAGGCCAAACTAGTGATCAGCGATATCCAGGCTGAAAAGGTCGAGAAAGTCGCCGCGCACTGGCGCGAGCAGGGCGCCGATGTGCAAGCGATCAAGGCCGACGTCTCGCGTCAGCAGGATCTGCATGCCATGGCCAAACTGGCCATCGAGCTGCACGGTCGCATCGACGTGCTGGTCAACTGCGCCGGGGTCAATGTGTTCCGCGATCCGCTGGAAATGACCGAAGAAGACTGGAAACGCTGCTTCGCCATCGACCTCGACGGCGCCTGGTATGGCTGCAAAGCCGTATTGCCGCAGATGATCGAGCAGGGCATCGGCAGCATCATCAACATTGCCTCGACCCATTCCACCAACATTATTCCCGGCTGCTTCCCGTACCCGGTGGCGAAGCACGGCTTGCTCGGGCTGACCCGCGCGCTAGGCATCGAGTACGCGCCGAAAGGCATTCGCGTCAACGCCATCGCCCCGGGCTACATCGAAACCCAGCTCAACGTCGATTACTGGAACGGCTTCGCCGACCCACACGCCGAACGTCAGCGCGCCTTCGATCTGCACCCACCGAAACGCATCGGCCAACCGATCGAAGTGGCAATGACTGCTGTATTCCTGGCCAGTGATGAAGCGCCGTTCATCAACGCCTCGTGCATCACCATCGATGGTGGCCGCTCGGTGATGTACCACGACTGAAAATCCGGATTTCAGGTGGAAAGGTCCGCCTGAAATTCAATCATCATACGATATGACTATTGTCGTCATGATTAGCAGGAAACGCTTCGACCGCTTTAACGTTTTTCAAATAACGCTCAAGAAAAATAACAAGGAGTCTGCTTATGAAACGTCGTTTCGGGATTCGTACCCTGTGCAGTACCGCGCTGGCGGTCACTGCGTTCAGCCTGAGCAGTGCGCTGCTGGCCGCCGATCCGGTGAAGATCGGGTTTCTGGTCAAGCAGGCCGAAGAACCGTGGTTCCAGACTGAATGGGCCTTCGCCGAGAAAGCTGCCAAAGACAAAGGCTTCGAGCTGATCAAGATCGCCGTGCCGGACGGCGAGAAAACCCTCTCGGCCATCGACAGCCTTGCGGCCAACGGCGCCAAGGGCTTCGTCATCTGCCCGCCGGACGTGTCCCTCGGCCCTGCGATCATGGCCAAGGCCAAGCTCAATGACCTGAAAGTGATCGCCGTCGACGACCGTTTCGTCGACGCCAATGGCAAGTTCATGGAAGACGTGCCGTACCTCGGCATGGCCGCGTTCGAAGTCGGCCAGAAGCAGGGCGCCGCCATGGCCGCCGAGGCGAAAAAGCGTAACTGGGACTGGAAAGACACCTACGCGGTGGTCAACACCTACAACGAACTCGACACCGGCAAGAAGCGCACCGATGGCTCAATGAAGGCCCTCGAAGACGCGGGCATGCCGAAAGATCACATTCTGACCGCCGCCCTGAAAACCCTCGACGTACCGGGCAGCATGGACGCCACCAACTCGGCGCTGGTCAAGCTGCCGAGTGCGGCGAAGAACCTGATCATCGGCGGCATGAACGACAACACCGTGCTCGGCGGCGTGCGCGCCACTGAAGCCGCCGGGTTTGCCGCGGCCAATGTGATCGGCATCGGCATCAACGGCACCGACGCCATCGGCGAACTGAAAAAGCCCAACAGCGGCTTCTACGGTTCAATGCTGCCGAGCCCGCACATCGAAGGCTACAAGACCGCCGAGATGATGCACGAGTGGGTCACCACCGGCAAAGAACCACCGAAGTACACCGCGATGGACGACGTCACCCTGATCACCCGCGACAACTTCAAGCAGGAGCTGGAGAAGATCGGCCTGTGGAACTGACGGCAGCGGCGGCCCGGGCAGCCGGGCCGCTTGAACGGTGTGATGAGGTGGCTTAAATGCACGCGCAAGTACAGACACAAGAACACAGCGCCAGCGGCAGCCTGCGTTTCAACGGGATCGGCAAGACCTTCCCGGGCGTGAAGGCGCTGGACGGCATCAGTTTCGTCGCTCACCCCGGGCAGGTTCACGCCTTGATGGGCGAGAACGGCGCTGGCAAATCGACCCTGCTGAAGATCCTCGGCGGTGCCTACATTCCGAGCAGCGGCGAGCTGCAGATCGGCGAGCGGACGATGGCGTTCAAGTCCACCGCCGACAGCATCGGCAGCGGCGTGGCGGTGATTCACCAGGAGTTGCATCTGGTGCCGGAAATGACCGTGGCCGAGAACCTGTTTCTCGGTCACCTGCCGGCCAGTTTCGGCCTGATCAATCGCGGCGCGCTGCGCCAGCAAGCCTTGGCTTGCCTCAAAGGCCTGGCCGATGAAATCGACCCGCAGACCAAGGTCGGACGCCTGTCCCTCGGTCAGCGGCAACTGGTTGAAATCGCCAAGGCGCTGTCCCGTGGCGCGCATGTGATTGCCTTTGACGAACCGACCAGCAGCCTTTCGGCGCGGGAAATCGACCGGTTGATGGCGATCATCGGCCGACTGCGCGACGAAGGCAAAGTCGTGCTCTACGTCTCCCATCGCATGGAAGAAGTGTTCCGCATCTGCGACGCGGTGACGGTGTTCAAGGACGGCCGCTACGTGCGCACCTTCGACGACATGAGCCAGTTGACCCATGATCAACTGGTGACTTGCATGGTCGGGCGCGACATTCAGGACATCTACGATTATCGCGGTCGCCCGCGCGGTGCCGTGGCGCTGAGAGTCGATGGATTGCTCGGCCCGGGCCTGCGCGAGCCGATCAGTTTCGATGCGCACAAAGGCGAGATTCTGGGGCTGTTCGGACTGGTCGGGGCAGGGCGCACCGAGTTGTTCCGGCTGCTCAGCGGTCTGGAGCGCAACACCGCCGGACGTCTGGAATTGCGCGGTCATGAACTGAAACTGCGTTCGCCCCGCGATGCGATTGCCGCCGGGATTCTGTTGTGCCCGGAAGACCGCAAGAAGGAAGGCATCATCCCGCTCGCCAGCGTCGCCGAGAACATCAACATCAGTGCACGGGGCGCGAATTCCGGGCTCGGTTGCCTGCTGCGCGGGATCTGGGAAAAGGGCAATGCCGAGAAACAGATCAAGGCCCTGAAAGTGAAAACGCCCCATGCCGGGCAACAGATCAAGTTCCTGTCCGGCGGCAATCAGCAGAAGGCGATTCTCGGCCGCTGGCTGTCGATGCCGATGAAAGTCCTGCTGCTCGACGAACCGACCCGGGGCATCGACATCGGCGCCAAGGCCGAGATCTACCAGATCATCCATAACCTGGCCGCGGACGGCATTTCGGTGATCGTGGTGTCCAGCGATCTGATGGAAGTGATGGGCATTTCCGACCGCATTCTGGTGCTGTGCGAGGGCGCCCTGCGTGGCGAAGTCAGCCGCGACCAGGCCAACGAATCCAACCTGCTGCAACTGGCTTTGCCGCGCCACCGCGCTGACGGCGTGGCGAACTGAGAGGTGACTATGATGACAACCCAAAACGAAACCCTGCCGACCGAGCGCAAACCTCTGGATATGCGGCGCTTCCTCGACGACTGGGTGATGCTGCTGGCGGCGGTGGGTATTTTTGTCGCCTGCACCTTGCTGATCGACAACTTCCTCTCGCCACTGAACATGCGTGGCCTGGGCCTGGCGATTTCCACCACCGGGATCGCCGCGTGCACCATGTTGTATTGCCTGGCATCGGGACATTTCGACTTGTCGGTGGGTTCGGTGATTGCCTGCGCCGGTGTGGTGGCGGCGGTGGTGATGCGCGACACCAACAGCGTATTTCTCGGCGTCAGCGCGGCGCTGGTGATGGGTCTGATCGTCGGCTTGATCAACGGCATCGTGATCGCCAAGTTGCGGGTCAATGCGCTGATCACGACGCTGGCGACCATGCAGATCGTCCGTGGCCTGGCTTACATTTTTGCCAACGGCAAAGCGGTGGGCGTGTCCCAGGAATCGTTCTTCGTGTTCGGCAACGGCCAGTTGTTCGGCGTGCCGGTGCCGATCCTGATCACCATCGTCTGCTTCCTGTTTTTCGGCTGGCTGCTGAATTACACGACCTACGGGCGCAACACCATGGCCATTGGTGGCAACCAGGAAGCGGCGTTGCTGGCGGGGGTGAATGTTGACCGTACGAAGATCATCATCTTTGCGGTGCACGGGGTTATTGGTGCGTTGGCGGGGGTGATTCTGGCTTCGCGGATGACTTCAGGGCAGCCGATGATCGGGCAGGGGTTTGAGCTGACGGTGATTTCGGCTTGCGTACTGGGCGGGGTTTCGTTGAGCGGCGGGATCGGGATGATTCGGCATGTGATTGCCGGGGTGCTGATTCTGGCGATTATCGAGAATGCGATGAACCTGAAGAATATCGACACGTTTTATCAGTATGTGATTCGTGGGTCGATTTTGTTGTTGGCTGTTGTCATTGACCGTCTGAAACAGCGCTGAAATCAAAAGCTCCCTCACCCCAGCCCTCTCCTGGAGGGAGAGGGAGCCGACCGGGTGTCTTGCGCTCTACATTGACCTGAAGAATCCAATCGATTATGGATTCGGCAAAGCCTTTTCAGGTCGACGTACCTCCCGAATATCCCCCATTCAGTTCCCTCTCCCTCCGGGAGAGGGCTAGGCGGGCGGCGTTCCGATGAGGGCGCTCTTGATCTTCCCGCCTTCCGTCACCCCACCCAAAATTTCCCTTGCCCGTCTCAACCCGTTTCGGTTATCAATTTGTACATGATTAGACAGGTACGATTTGACAAGAAACAACGGGTGGTCAACGAGCTCGTCCGACGCATCGAAAGCGGCCTCATGGAGGACGGCTTTCTGTTGCCCGGCGAGCATCAGTTGGCTCAGGAATTCAACGTCAGCCGTGGCACGTTGCGCGAAGCGCTGGCCGAACTGAAGCGGCGCAATTACATCGCCACGCAGAGCGGGGTCGGCTCCATCGTCACGTTTGACGGTGTGGTGCTCGACCAGCGCAGCGGCTGGGCCCAGGCCCTGGCCGACAGCGGGGCGATAATCAATACCGACGTGCTGCGTCTGGAGGCCGTGACTCGTGCGGATCTGCTTGCGCGTTTCGGCTCCGATCAATTCATTCTTCTCGAACGTCGCCGCCGTTCCAACGATGGTACGGCGGTGTCCCTTGAACGCTCTCTGATGCCCGCCAGCGGAGGCCTGGAAAGCCTGCCGCGAGTGGGCCTGATCGATAACTCCCTGACCATCACCCTGGCCGCCTACGGTTACATCGGCGAGCGCGGCGATCAGTGGATCGGTGCCGAACCGCTCAACGCCGTGGATGCCGAACTGCTCGGTCGTCCCGAAGGCACGGTGTTCCTCAAGGCGCTGCGCACCACCTACGATCGGCAAAACCGCTTCATGGAGCAGGTCGAAAGCCTGCTCGACCCGGTGCATTTCCGTCTGCACCTGCAATTTGGAGAATCGAAATGACCGCCCTCGACCGTGCCTTGGGCGCGTTTTACGGCCTGGCCCTGGGCGACGCGCTGGGCATGCCGACCCAATCCCTGAACCGCGAAACCATCAAGCAGCGCTTCGGCCAGATCACTGATCTGCAAGACGCCGGCCCCTTGCAGCCGATTGCCGCGAACATGCCCAAAGGCTCGATCACCGATGACACCGAACAGGCGATTCTGGTCGGCGAGTTGCTGGTCGAAGGCAAAGGCGGGATCGAACCGGCAGTGCTCGCGCAACGGCTGATCGAATGGGAAGCCGAGATGCAGGCCAAGGGCTCGCAGGACTTGCTCGGCCCGTCGACCAAACGTGCGATCGAAATGATCCTTGCCGGCCATTCGCCGGAAGAGGCTGGCCGTTATGGCACTACCAACGGCGCAGCGATGCGCATCACCCCGGTGGGAATCGCGGCGGATGTCGCCGATCCCGAGCGCTTTATCGCGGCGGTGGTGCAGGCCTGTCAGGTCACTCACAACACCACCCTGGGGATTTCCAGCGCGGCGGCGGTGGCTGCGGAGGTCTCGGCCGGCATCAACGGCCTGGATCTGGGCGAGGCGCTGAACCTCGGCCAGCAGATCGCCCAGCAAGCGGAGTCTCATGGGCACTGGGTGGCCGGCGGGCGCATTGCGTCGCGGATCAGTTGGGCGCGCAGCATCAGTGTCGAGAGCGACCCGGTGTTGCTCGCGGATCTGCTGTACGACGTGATCGGAACCTCGGTTGCGTCGCAGGAATCGGTGGTGGTGTCGTTCGCCCTCGCGCAGCAAGTCGCGGTCGGTGAAATGATGCCGTTCGATGCGCTGTGCATGGCCGCGAGCCTGGGTGGCGACACCGACACCATCGCCGCGATTCTCGGCGCCATGCTCGGGGCCTGCCTGGGCCTGCAGAGCTGGCCGGCGCCGATGATCGAGACGGTGAAGGCCGTCAATGGTCTGGAGCTTGAACCGTTGGTGCAGGGACTTTTGGCCTTGCGCTGATTGAACTGACGCCATCGCTGGCTTGCCAGCGATGGCCGCACCACAAGTCTTGAATATTCACCCGCAATGGATCGCGCAGACAGGCCCAGGAAGGGGCGGGATGTCTTGTCGTTCTGCGTCATTGCCACAACCACAATAAAGGCAAACAGGAGCATTTTTCATGAGTTCATCGACCGCCGGGCAAAGCGCCGGGCAACTGGAAACCCGGGGCATCGAACCGGTGCCGGAAGGCGAGTGCAACGGCCATCCGCTGCAACTGTTCTGGGTCTGGTTCGCGGCCAACATTTCCATCCTCGGCCTGCCGCTGGGCGCCACGCTGGTTGCGTTTCGCGGCCTGGCGATCTGGCAGGCGATCATCGTCGCCATCCTCGGCGCTGCCGGTTCGTTCGCGGTGGTGGGGATCATCTCGATTGCCGGCCGTCGCGGTCGTGCGCCGAGCCTGACCCTGTCGCGGGCGATCTTCGGTGTGCGCGGCAATATCGGCCCGACGCTGGTGTCGCTGATGTCGCGTCTGGGTTGGGAAACCGTCAACACCACCACCGCCGCGTTCGTGCTGCTGTCGTTGTGCTCGATCCTGTTCGGCTCGCCGGTGGAAGCCAAAAGCGCGCCGGTGCTGACCCTGATCTTTATCGCGATTTTCGTGCTGCTGACCTTGTCTGTATCCGGCCTCGGCCACGCCACCTTGCTGGTGATCCAGAAGTGGGCGACCTACGTGTTCGGTGCGCTGAACATTCTGGTCGGCGGCTTCCTCTGCGCGACCATCGACTGGAGCGCGGTGTTCAACGCCACGCCGGCGCCGATGAGCGCGATGATCATCGGTATCGGCACCATGGCGGCCGGCACCGGGATCGGCTGGGCGAATGCCGGCGCCGACATGTCGCGCTATCAGCATCGCAGCGTCAAGGCCGTGCGCCTGGTGGCTTCGGCGGCGTTCGGCGCGGGGATTCCGCTTGTGCTGCTGATCACCCTCGGCGGTCTGCTGTCCGTGGGCAACAACGACCTCGCTTCGGCCACTGACCCGATCGTGGCGATCCGCGACATGCTGCCAACGTGGATGGCCGTGCCGTACCTGATCACCGCATTCGGAGGCCTGCTGCTGTCGAACAACCTGTCGGTGTACTCCGCCGGTCTGACCACGCTGACCCTCGGCCTGAAGGTCAAACGCGTGTACGCGGTGGTGGTCGACATCGTTGCGATCTTCGCCGGTTCGATCTACTTCATGCTGATCGCCGACAGCTTCTACGGCCCGTTCATTACCTTCATTTCGCTGTTGGCGGTGCCGATCACCGCGTGGGTCGGGATCTTCGTGGTCGACCTGATTCACCGTCACTACTACAGCCCCAAAGACCTGCTCGACGTCAGCCCGAGCAGCGCCTACTGGTACAGCGGCGGCATCGAGTGGCGCGCGTTCGGCGCGTGGGCGATCGCGATCGTGCTGGGCTTCAGTTTCACCACCATCGGCACCACCGCCGAGAACGTCTGGTTCAAGGGCTTCCTGTCCGACTCCTGGCTGGGCCACAACGGCCTCGGCTGGATCGTGACGTTCGTGGTCGCCGGCGGCATTTACTTCGTACTCGGCGGGGCGAGAGATCGCCGCGCTGCGCAATCCGAGAATGCTCATGCCTAAGATGTTGCACACCGGCCAGGTCATCATCGACCTGGTCATGGCCGTGGAGGCGCTGCCGCAAATCGGCGGTGACGTGCTGGCGCAGTCCGCCAGTTTCGAAGCCGGCGGCGGCTTCAATGTGATGGCTGCCGCTGCGCGCAACGGCTTGCCGGTGGTCTATCTAGGTCGTCATGGCAATGGGCGTTTCGGTGATCTGGCACGGCAGGCGATGAACGCCGAAGGCATCCGCATCGGCATCGAACAACCTGCAGAACGTGACACCGGGATCTGCGTGGCGCTGACCGATGCGTCGGCCGAGCGCAGTTTCATTTCCTACATCGGTGCGGAAGGCGAGGTCACGACGGCGGAGCTGAACAGCGTCGCCGCCGAGACGGGGGACTACGTCTACGTCAGCGGCTACAGCCTGCTGCACAGCGGCAAGGCCCAGGCGTTGCTGGACTGGACGCTGGCGCTGCCGAAGACGATCAACGTGGTGTTCGATCCTGGCCCGCTGGTGGAATCGCCGGACTCACCGATGATGCAGGCATTGCTGCCGCGCATCGATGTGTGGACCAGCAACAGTGTCGAGGCGCTGCGTTTCACGGGCGCGGCGGACATCGAAACCGCGCTGGACCGATTGACCGTGCACCTGCCACGAAATGTGCTGATGGTAGTGCGCGACGGCCCGCAGGGTTGCTGGATTCATCAGCGCGGTGAACGTCAGCATGTGCCAGGTTTCAAGGTGCAGGCGGTGGACAGCAATGGCGCGGGCGATGCGCACGCCGGGGTATTTGTGGCCGGGCTGGCGCAAGGGCTGGCAGCTCACGAAGCCGCAAGGCGCGCCAACGCTGCGGCTGCGTTAGCGGTCACTCGCTGGGGCCCGGCGACCGCTCCTGGCACGGCCGAGGTTGATGTGCTGATCAGCAAAAAATGCACTGACTGAACGATCGCAATCGCTGGCTTGCCATCGATAAGGCCTTCAGCCGTTACATCCAGTCTGGACCTAGCCGGCTCTGCGCAACGCCGCAATCAACTCATCCTTTCGCATCGACGAACGCCCGGGGATTTTCCGCTCCCGGGCCTCCTTGCGCAGGCTGTCGACCGTCTGCACTTCGCGTGAAGCCTTGCTGTCGCGCGAATGTCCCTCACGACTCACCGCCGCGCGCCGCGCTGATTCCTTGCGATCCTCGGCCTTGGCGCTGGCAGGTTTCCGGCGCCCGGAACCTCCGGCCTTCTCGCCGCCGCCGGACTGTTTGTTCACAGTCGCCCAAGCGCGGGCTTCAGCTTCGTCCTTGGACATCCCTTTGTTTTGATAGCTGTCTTCGATGTGTTCGGCTTTGCGCTTCTGTTCTTCAGTGTATTTGGCTTTGCTTCCACGAGGCATGGCGAGTCTCCTGGTGGCTGGATAAATCTCGGAATGACCGGCGCAGGCAATGCATTCGAACACTGCATGCGCCAGTGACCGCAAGCGTCAGGTATCGAGTTTACGCGCCGCTTCCACACCCGCAGCGCTGAGCTTGATCGGCAGATTCAGCGAATGTTCTCCCGCTTCATTGCAAGTGATGTGTCCGTGATGAATCAGTCCACGCTCCTGCAGGGCGGCGAGGGCACTGGCCACGACTTTCTCGCCGCGATAATTGTCCAGCACCTCTTTGCCGAGGCCGCTTGGGTGAGCATGCAACAGGCGGGTGAGGACTTCTTTTTCCAGGTTTTTATCGACGTTCATGGTTACCTCTTCAGGGAAGTGGATAAGACACGTTGCGTGGATGCAGCACGGATTACTGACCTGCGCCTTCAGAGCCCGAACCACCCGTGGTGGTTTTCGAGCCGACGCCGGGGCCTGCGTTGTCGGGGGCGGCCGGAGCGTCGGGGGTGTTCATCCCGCCCTGACGACCGGGATCGCTGCCCTGGGTGCGAGGATCGGTTCCCGTCGCGGGTGGCTGATTGATCAGCGGAACACCCGAGCCGTCGGTATTCATACCGGGGGCGCTGTTGATGGCGGGGGCTCTTGGCTGGGTAACCGGATCGGTCGGCCCGGTACCGGCAGCGGTAGTCGAGGCGGCGAATACCGCCGGGCTGAGGAGGGTAGCGAATACGAGCGCAGTCAACCTTGACGAGATCATAGAGTGTCTCCAGTGATTGAAATCCTTACCTCCTTTTGGTCTGCCCTCGTGAAAGATTGGTGCCTGATGATCGACGAACGGTTCAGAAAGGCTGAGCGCTTTCGAGGCCGATCTCTTCCTTGAATTGCTCCATGAAACCCTTCAGGCGTTGATGACGGATTTGCGCCAGACGCTGGCCGGCGTCGGTCTGGAAACCGTCGGCGAGGTGCAGCAGTTTGGTCTGGAAATGATCGAGGCAGAATCGCTTGTCGTCGTAGTCCCTTTCCCGGGCCTCGGGATCGTGCGGGTCGTACAGCGCGCTGCCCATGCGCCCGGCGGTGTAGAAGGTGCGGGCGACGCCGAGCATGCCGAGGGAGTCGAGACGGTCGGCGTCCTGCATCAGCCGCGCCTCGAGGGTGATCGGGGTGATGTTGGCGGAAAAGCTGTGGGCTTCGATGGCGTGGGTGACAGCGTCGATTTTGGCGTCGGGCCAATGCATGTTCGCCAGCACCTTCGAAGCTTTTTCCGCAGCCAGACGCGATGCCTGTGAGCGCAGCGGCGAGTTCTTTTCCACCGCGACGCAATCGTGCAGCAGCACGGCCGCGAGCAGCACTTCAAGGTCGCCGCCTTCGTCGGCCTGCAAGGTGCGCGCGTTGTGCCAGACCCGTTGCAGATGCGACAGATCATGAGCGCCGTCTTCCGACGGTTCCAGCGCGTGGGGCAGCAGTTCTGTGGCGAGTTCCACAAGGGGCGAGAAAGCGAAGTTGTTCATGGGCATCCTTTCGAGTGTTCGGCGGCGCTAGCCTAATCTGTGGATTGCCATGTGACGAGCGCCGCGCGGCGCCTTAGTATGGCGTTTTCCTTTTTCCGACAAGGCCCGTCCATGACGATCGAAATCCGCCCGGCGACCCCCAGCGATGCACCGCAAATCCTCGCGTTCATCACCGAATTGGCAGACTTCGAAAAGGCCCGTCACGAAGTCATCGCCAGCGTCGCCGACATCGAGCGCAGCCTGTTCAGCGAAGGCGCCACGGCCCACGGTCTGATCTGCCTGCGCGATGGCGTACCGATCGGTTTCGCGGTGTTCTTCTTCAGCTATTCGACCTGGCTGGGCAGCAACTGCCTGTACCTCGAAGACCTGTACATCACTCCGGAACAACGGGGCGGCGGCGCCGGCAAAACCCTGCTGCGCCACCTCGCGAAAATCGCCTGCGCCAACGACTGTGGCCGGTTCGAATGGAGCGTGCTGGACTGGAACACCCCGGCCATCGAATTCTACAAATCCCTCGGCGCCCAGCCGCAGGAAGAGTGGGTGCGTTATCGCATGGATGGCAAGGTATTGCGCGAATTTGCCGAGGGCTGAACAAATAGTGGCAATCTGATTGCTGATTCGATTGTCCAAACCGCTCTGATCCGGCATTCTACGCGCCATTTTTGCGCGCTCACGGACGACACCTGCAATGCCTCTGGCACTCTTTCTCCACGCCCGTGGAGCCTTCGCTGCGTCAACGAGTGACCGGCGATGAGCGGACTACGGGCGTCGATCCGTCTGTACGGCCTGGTCAAAAACCTCGGCTCAAGCGACAACCCGAACCGCCAACCGGTGGACATCCTCTGCACCCTCAACCGCCTGGGGGGCAAGGCCATCCGTGCGTTTGTCTCGCGCCTCGATGCCGAGCTGATGTCACGCAGTGCGGGCTTCGACGACTACCGCGTGATACCGCTGCGCACGTTCGATCCGAACGGATTCATCGATGCACATCAAGGCTGGCTGACCCTGCACGTGTGCTGCGGTTTTGTCGCGCCTGCGGGACAATCGATTTTCCACCAAAGCGTGCTGTCGCCGATGGGCTGGTATGTCTACTCGCAAACCGGCCGCTGGACAGCCGAGCGTTATCTGGAACTCGGCCCGCAGATGGCCGAGCTGCTGCAAACCACCTACGACCAGCATCGACTGACCGGCTACAACACCTGGCTCAACCAACTCGACGACGCTACATCCGCCGAGTTGAACTGGTTTGCCGATGAAGCCTGGCAACAACTGCAAACCCTTACACCTCCGAACAGCCGCGAGCATTGTCACGCGCTGTTTGATTCCGTCGACAACCGCTGGCGTTTCGCCGCGACCGACGTCGATCTCTATCAGCCTCACCCGGAACCTCTGAAGCAAGGAGCTTTGAATTGAGTGGCAAACCCGCTGCACGCGTCACCGACCCAACCGCCTGCCCACTGCCGGGCCACGGCAACAACCCGATCGTCTCCGGTTCGCCGGACGTGTTCTTCGACGGACTCCCCGCTGCGCGAATGACCGATAAATCGGCGTGCGGCAGCCCGATCACCGGCGGTGTTTCCGCCACGGTCTTCATCAACGGCCTGAATGCCGCGATGCTCGACAGCACCGGCGGGCATGGCAATGTCGTAGTCGGTGGGTCGGGGACGGTGATTATTGGACAGAGCGGGGGAGGGGCGGCGTTTAGTGGGTTGTTGCCGATGCCGGTGCATTTCAATGATCGGATGCAGGTGATTAACGAAATTACTGGTGAGCCCATGCCAAATCACCCTTACGCGATTCAACGCGCTGATGGGAGCGTGGAGCACGGCGTAACCAATGACGCGGGCTTCACCCATACGGTGAGTTCGCATTTGCCTGAGTCGATCAAGCTGTTCGTGGAGTAGGAAACGTATGACAGCTGAAAATCCTGCTCTGAAAGGGTGTAAAAGACTGGTCGTGACCCACGACCTGACCTGCAAAACGGACGGAACAGTCAAGCAGGCCACGATCACTCCCAAAAAGATTGTTCTGTTTTTTGTGGGTGGTGCGGGTGATAAAGAAAGTTATTACGGCACAGGCCCCAATAATAACGTTGCTGACGTCATGAAGGTGTTCGTTAGGGATATGGAGGCTGAGGGTATTTGTTCTGATAATTATGATGCCCACCATATTGGTTATAACTATTTTATTAGTGATGATGATCTAAAAAAGAATGTGCTGGAGAAGATTGCTGATGTGACCACGCCTGTATATATAATTGGGCATAGCTTGGGCGGTTGGAATGGTGCGCACCTGTCAGCTGTATTGACTGATAAGGGGTATCGAATTCCGTGTCTGGTTACACTCGATCCGGTTGGCGAAGGAAAAATCGTGTGGGGGGTTTCTAGCATCTACCGTCAGGAACCGAAGCCGAAGGCGGAATATTGGGTTAACGTCAGAGCCGATGCCAAAGACTGGAATTTTTCCGATCTCGTAGCCGATTTTGGAGAGCAATGGGATATGAAAAGTGGGCCCAATATGAACGGGCGAGTGAATGTGAATCACGCCGATGCCTGGGTTATCTACACATCAGTCCTGCAAAGTGGCATCTCGGCCAGAGACGCTTTGATGCAGGTTGTTGTTACTCATTTTAAAGGACGGAAATGTGCGTAATATAATTTTATGCATGGCTTTCTTGCTTTGCACTTCCTGTGCGATAAATCATGGCAAGCCCATTGCTCATTTACAATACGTTGGTGTTGAACGTTATTTGGATAGGGCCATTTATCAGGTGCGTTTCTCGTCCGATGTTGATGTTGTCAATCTTTTCAAATCAAAAATAAGCCAGACGCTGATGTGTTCTTTTGAGGGCGATTTTGATTTTTCGGCAACTCACTCTGCGGGTCGATATGGTGAGGGTTTTATCGAGCCTGAAATTTCGAGTGCCGGGCCGGTTTTCAGGGCGGATGTTTTATTTTTCGAAAGAAAAAACGATACCAGTGAAAAAATCATTGAAGGTGAGGCGTTGAGGTCTTTATTAGTGGGCCGAGAGTCTATTGTCTGTAAGGTCAGAATTAATTCCTACTCCTATAAAATATATTTGTCGGAGGACATGAAGGTTCCAACGGCAGATCTGTTAAGAGAGATCGATAAGTTTTAAACGGGCTGCGATTGCTGCTCAGCTAGCTGTCCGATTTTTTAGGAATTCGAATCCCAAAATATGGGATGCAAAATTACATATTGAGATTTTCCATCTGGGAGGTCTATAGTCCAGCTCACTCACTGCCAATAACAAAACAGGTGAAGCGATGCTGGCGCAATTGATCGCGCTCGATTGGGGGACGACCTCACTACGTGCTTACAAACTCGCGGCGGGCGGGCAGGTGCTGGCGCAGCGGTCGCTGTCGTTCGGGATCATGCAGTTGCCGAAGACGCCGCGGGTCATCAACGGTCGTGAATGCGCCGAGGGTTTTGAACTGGCGTTCGACGAGGCGTGCGGCGACTGGCTCGACGCGCAACCCGGCTTGCCGGTGATCGCTTGTGGCATGGTCGGCAGCGCTCAGGGCTGGCGCGAAGCGTCCTACCGCGATACGCCGGCCAACGTCGCCGATCTCGGAAAATCCCTGCAAACCGTTCGCAGTCTTCGCGGTGTCGATGTGCACATCGTGCCGGGTGTGATTCAGCGCTCGACGCTGCCGAACGTGATGCGCGGCGAAGAAACCCAGGTCCTCGGCGTCCTGCAGAATCTGCCGGTCGAGGCGGGCAACGATCTGCTGATCGGCCTGCCGGGCAGTCATTCGAAATGGGTGGAAGTGGCCGACGGCTGCATCACCCGCTTCGACACCTTCATGACCGGCGAAGTGTTCGCCGTGCTCAGCGAACACAGCATTCTCGGCCGTACCCAACAGCACAGCGCGACGTTCGACGCCGAGGCCTCCGATCGCGGCGTGCAGGTGGCGTTGTCGGCTGAGGGCGACATCGGCGTGCTGTCGACCCTGTTCAGCGCCCGCAGCCTGGGCCTGACCGGTGAACTCAGCGCCACCGCTCAACCGGACTATCTGTCCGGCCTGCTGATCGGCCATGAACTGACGGCGCTGGCCGCCGTGCAACGGCGCCGACGCAACAGCACACATCTTCCTTCGATCATCCTCATCGGCAACGCGCAGTTGTGCGCCCGCTACAGCCGGGCCCTCGACGCCTGCGGTTTTGCCCGGGTGACCCTGGCCGAGCAAGCCACCGAGCGTGGTCTGTGGCAACTGGCGCTCGCCGCCGGACTGATCGATTCCTCATCCCGTTAACCCTGACTGGAGGCCTGACATGCTCAAGCAAGCACTGGCGCAAAACGGTCTGATCGCGATCCTGCGCGGCCTGCATCCGCAGGAAGCCGCTGCTGTCGGAGAAGTCCTGTATGCGGCCGGATTTCGCGTCATCGAAGTACCGCTCAATTCCCCTGCGCCGTACGAAAGCATTCGCATCCTGCGTAAGACCCTGCCCGCCGATTGCCTGATCGGTGCCGGCACGGTGCTGACCCCGGAACAGGTCGAACGGGTGAAGGAGGCTGGCGGCCAAGTCATCGTCATGCCCCACAGCGATGCCAAGGTGTTGCGGGCAGCGAAAGCGGCGGGGCTGTACCTGTCGCCGGGCGTTGCCACACCGACCGAAGCCTTCGCGGCGCTGGAGGAGGGCGCGGACATTCTCAAGCTGTTCCCGGCCGAACAGATGGGGCCGGCAGTGGTGAAAGCCTGGCTGGCGGTGTTGCCGGTCGGGACGATTCTGGCGCCGGTCGGCGGCATCACGCCGGACAACATGCAGGCCTTCATCGACGCCGGCGTCAAAGGCTTCGGCCTCGGGTCCGGGCTGTTCAAACCGGGCATGACGACTGAGCAAGTGGCGGCCAATGCCAAGGCCTACGTGGCGGCCTGGAAAGCCCTTCGCTAAGACTTTTCCGGCGCTGTGTGCGCTGCATCTAACAAGAGAGACAAGCAGATGAAAATCACCAAACTCACCACCTTCATCGTCCCGCCGCGCTGGTGCTTCCTGAAAGTCGAAACCGACGAGGGCGTGACCGGTTGGGGCGAGCCCGTGGTCGAGGGCCGGGCCCACACGGTTGCTGCAGCGGTCGAGGAATTGTCCGACTACCTGATCGGCAAAGACCCACGCAATATCGAAGACATCTGGACCGTGCTGTACCGCGGCGGCTTCTACCGCGGCGGCGCGATCCATATGAGCGCATTGGCCGGCATCGATCAGGCGCTGTGGGATATCAAGGGCAAGGCGCTGGGCGTGTCGGTCAGCGATCTGCTCGGCGGTCAGGTGCGGGACAAGATCCGTGTGTATTCGTGGATCGGCGGCGACCGTCCGGCGGACACTGCGCGGGCGGCGAAAGAAGCGGTGGGTCGTGGTTTCACTGCGGTGAAAATGAACGGCACCGAAGAGCTGCAATTCCTCGATACCTTCGAAAAAGTCGATCTGGCACTGGCCAACGTTGCCGCCGTGCGTGATGCGGTGGGGCCGAATGTCGGTATCGGTGTCGACTTCCATGGCCGGGTGCACAAACCCATGGCCAAGGTGCTGATGAAGGAACTTGACCCGTACAAACTGATGTTCATCGAAGAGCCGGTGCTCAGCGAAAACTACGAAGCGCTGAAAGAATTGGCACCGCTGACCAGCACCCCGATTGCGCTCGGTGAGCGGCTGTTTTCGCGGTGGGACTTTAAACGGGTGTTGAGCGAAGGTTACGTCGACATCATCCAGCCGGATGCCTCCCACGCCGGCGGCATCACCGAGACCCGCAAGATCGCCAACATGGCTGAAGCCTACGACGTGGCACTGGCGCTGCATTGCCCGCTGGGGCCGATCGCGCTGGCGGCGTGTCTGCAACTGGACGCCGCTTGTTACAACGCGTTTATCCAGGAGCAGAGCCTGGGCATCCATTACAACGAGAGCAATGACCTGCTCGACTATGTGAAGGATCCACGGGTGTTCGATTACGACAAAGGCTTCGTGAAGATCCCCAACGGCCCGGGCCTGGGGATCGAGATCAACGAGGAATACGTGATCGAACGCGCGGCGGTCGGCCACCGCTGGCGCAACCCGATCTGGCGCCATGCCGATGGCAGTTTTGCCGAGTGGTGAGTCGCTGATTCTCTGCCGTGAGCTCGACGAGAACTACGAGATCGTTCCCACGCTCCGCGTGGGAATGCAGCCCGGGACGCTCTGCGTCCCAAGAGCGGACGCAGAGCGTCCATAGAGGCATTCCCACGCAGAGCGTGGGAACGATCTCGCCTGCTAAATCCGACCTCAATAAACATAAGAAGAGGCGCTCCCCATGCAACCGCAAACCCTCACCGGGCAAGCGACGTTAGTCACGCCCAGCCGCAAGCGATTTTTCATCATGGTGTTGCTGTTCATCACCGTGGTCATCAACTACCTCGACCGCAGCAACCTGTCGATTGCCGCCCCGGCGCTGACGACGGATCTGGGCATCGACCCGGTGCACGTCGGGCTGATCTTCTCGGCGTTCGGCTGGACCTACGCCGCCATGCAGATCCCCGGCGGCTGGCTGGTGGATCGGGTGCCGCCGCGCATTCTTTATAGCGTCGCGCTGCTGTTGTGGTCGCTGGCCACGGTGATGCTCGGTTTCGCGGCCAGTTTTATCGCCCTGTTCGTGCTGCGCATGGCGGTCGGTGCGCTGGAAGCACCGGCGTATCCGATCAACAGCCGTGTGGTGACGACCTGGTTCCCCGAGCGTGAACGGGCCACGGCCATCGGCTTCTATACCTCCGGGCAGTTTGTCGGGCTGGCGTTTCTGACCCCGGTGCTGGCGTGGCTGCAACATGAATTTGGCTGGCACATGGTGTTTGTCGTGACCGGCGCGGTGGGCATCGTGTGGGCGGCGATCTGGTACGCGGTGTATCGCGAACCACGTGATTTCAAAGGCGCCAACCAGGGCGAAATCGACCTGATTCGCGAGGGCGGCGGGTTGGTGGATATCGCCGCCGAAACCGCCAAAGTGAAGGCGAAATTCAGCTGGACCGATCTCGGCATCGTCCTCAGCAAACGCAAGTTGTGGGGGATCTACCTCGGCCAGTTCTGCCTGAACTCGACGCTGTGGTTTTTCCTGACGTGGTTCCCGACCTACCTGGTGAAATATCGCGGCATGGACTTCATCAAGTCCGGTCTGCTGGCGTCGCTGCCGTTTCTCGCCGCGTTCATCGGCGTGCTGTGCTCCGGGTTCTTTTCCGACTTCCTGATTCGCCGTGGCTGCACCGTCGGGTTTGCGCGCAAGTTGCCGATCATTGGCGGGCTGTTGATTTCCACCTCGATCATCGGCGCCAACTTCGTTGAATCGACGCCGCTGGTGATTGCCTTCCTGGCGCTGGCGTTTTTCGGTAACGGCTTGGCATCGATCACCTGGTCGCTGGTCTCGACACTGGCGCCGGCGCGGTTGCTGGGCTTGACCGGCGGGGTGTTCAACTTCATCGGCAACCTGTCGGCGATTGCCACGCCGATTGTCATCGGCTTCCTGGCCAGTGGCGATTCGTTCGCGCCGGCGATCACCTACATCGCGGTTCTGGCATTGATCGGTGCTTTGTCCTACGTGCTGCTGGTGGGCAAGGTCGAGCGCATCGAGTTGTAGTCGGCTATGTCGGGCGACCATAATGCCGCCCGTTCCCTCGCTCAACGCTAAAGGCTGGATATGCAGGAAGACGCCCCAAAAACCGCCAAGGACGCCGCGCCAACCGGCACCCAGACTCTGCTTCGCGGGTTGGGTGTGGTGCAGGCCGTCGCCAGTGGCGCCCGCGATCTCAAAGAGATTGCCCGCCTGATCGGTACCACACGCAGCACCACCCATCGTCTGGCCAGTTGTCTGGTGGACGAGCGCTACCTGCGCGTCGTGCCGCAAGTCGGTTATCTGCTGGGGCCGAAGTTGATCGAACTGGGTTTCCAGGCGCGTGAAGAGTTGCCGCTGGTGACGTTGGCCGGGCCTTATCTGGACGAGTTGTCGGCGCTGACCGGCGACACCGTTCACCTGGGAATTCGTGAAGGCGACGAGGTGCTGTACCTGTTGAAGAATCCGGGGCGCAACGGCCCGGAAATGCGCTCGCGGGTCGGCCATCGCATGCCGCTGGCGCGGACCGGGATCGGCAAAGCCTTGATGCTGGATGACGCGCCGCAGGACTGGCAGCGTCTGTACGACATCAGTCTGCCGGCGGGTGGGAAAAGTCAGTTCTGGCCGCAGCATCCCCATCAATCGTGGGAGCAGCTGGAGCAACGGATGACCGAGTACGTGGCCGGCGGCTACGCGTTCGATCTGGAAGACAACGAACCGTCGATCCGTTGCGTGGCGGCGCCGATCCGCGACGCGAGCAAGCGCATCGTCGCGGCGATCAGCATCGCCAGCACCGTGCCGTACATGCCGCTGGAAAAAATGGCCGAGCTGATTCCCCTGATCAAAGGGGTCACGGCCCGGCTCTCGGCAGAACTTGGCTTGAAGGTCTGAGGAATCAGAGCTTCAGAGTCGCCATGTCGATGACGAAACGATACTTCACGTCGCCAGCGATCATCCGCGCGTAGGCTTCGTTGATCTGGCGGATGTCGAGCATTTCGATGTCGCAGCTGATGTTGTGTTCGGCGCAGAAATCCAGCACTTCCTGGGTTTCGGCGACGCCACCGATCAACGAACCGGCCAATACGCGACGACCCAGCACCAGTTTCGCGGCGTGTACCGGCGGATCGATCGGTTCGATCAGACCCACCAGAATGTGCACGCCGTCGAAGCGCAGGGTGTCGAGGTACGGGTTGAGATCGTGCTGGACCGGAATGGTGTCCAGCAGGAAGTCGAAACGACCGGCTGCAGCTTTCATCTGCTCTTCGTCGGTGGAGACGATCACGTGATCGGCGCCCTGGCGACGACCTTCCTCAGCCTTGCTTGCCGAACGGGTGAACAGCGTCACTTCAGCGCCCATGGCCTTGGCGAACTTGATGCCCATGTGACCGAGGCCGCCCATGCCGAGAATCCCGACCTTGTCGCCGGCCTTTACACCGTAGTGTTTGAGCGGCGAGTAGGTGGTGATGCCGGCGCAGAGAATCGGTGCGGCAGCCGCCAGATCCAGCTTCTCGGGAATGCGCACCACGAAGTGTTCGTTGACCACGATGCTGTCCGAATAACCGCCCATGGTGTTGCTGCCGTCGACCCGGTCGGGCGTGGCATAAGTCATGGTCGGGCCTTCGAGGCAGTATTGCTCAAGGTTCGACTGGCAGGCTTCGCAGGTGCGGCAGGAGTCGACCATGCAGCCGACGCCGACCAGATCGCCGACCTTGTGCTTGGTAACATTCGCACCGACGGCGGTGACTTTTCCGACGATCTCGTGGCCGGGCATCAACGGGTAAACGGCGATGCCCCATTCGTTGCGCGCCTGGTGGATGTCGGAGTGGCAGACGCCGCAGTACAGGATTTCGATGGCGACGTCGTCAGCTCGAGGGCTGCGGCGTTCGAACTTCATCGGGGCGAGGGGCGTGGTGGCCGTTTGAGCGGCATAGCCGATGGCGGTGTACATGTGAAACCTCGCAAAAGCAGTGACAGGTGAGGCGGCGCATTCTGGGCGCCGTCCGGTCGTCCGGCCATGGCGATTCCTCCGGGTGTCATGCCTAATCCTCCGGCATGCGGGGTTGATCGGTCGCATTGGCAAAAGGATCTGCGATGATGCTTTTATCCCTTTTTCCGTGATTTTTTCTGAAGAGCCACCCGATGCAATTGACCCGTCACCTTGATGCCAACGCCACCCTGGTTTCGCTGATCGAACCGCTGGCGCTGCGCGATGGTTACAGCCAGACCGGGCTGCCGGGCGTGCAGGTGTTGCGCGCCAGTTGCGACGTCGCCCGTGGCCCGCACATTTATGAACCGAGCCTGATGATCATCGCCCAGGGCAGCAAACTGGCGTATCTGGGGCCGCGCACCATGGAGTACGGCGCCGGGCATTATCTGATCCAGGCGTTGCCGGTGCCGTTCGAGTGCGAGACCTACGCGTTGCCGGATGCGCCGTTGCTCGGTGTGTCGGTGGCGATCGACCGGGTGCTGCTCGGCGAACTGGTGCTGGCCATGGGGTTGGCGCCGGGGCGGCATATTCCGGCGCAGACCCCGGAGTCGATGACCTCGGTGGTGCTCGACGATGACATGCGCGGATGCGTCGAGCGCTTGTTGCGCTGTCTGCACGATCCGCTGGAATGCCAGATTCTCGGGCCGGCGCGTGTACGAGAGTTATTGTTCGTGGCGTTGCGCGGACCTCAGGCTGATGTGTTGCGGGCATTGGTGGAGCAGCAGGGGCAGTTTGCCCGGGTGGCGGCTTCGATCAGCCATTTGCACTCGCACTACACCGAACCGTTGAACGTCGAGACGCTGGCCAGTTGCGCGAACATGAGCGTTTCGACCTTTCATGAGCATTTCAAACGCAGCACGTTGCTGTCGCCAGTGCAGTATCTGAAGCGTTTACGTTTGTTGAAGGCGCAGACGTTGTTGATCGCCGAAGGACTGGGAGTGGCGCAGGTGGCGCATCGGGTGGGGTATCAGAGCACGTCGCAGTTCAGTCGCGAGTACAAACGCTATTTCGAGCGCAGTCCGGGGGATGAGCGCGCGGCTTGATCCTGTACAAATCGCGGGCAACAAAAAGGCCCCCATAAAGGGAGCCTTGATGTTCAGCAATTCGACTTACATGTTCGGGTAGGTCGGGCCGCCGGCGCCTTCCGGCGTCACCCAGGTGATGTTCTGCGAAGGATCCTTGATGTCACAGGTCTTGCAGTGCACGCAGTTCTGGGCGTTGATCTGGAAGCGTTTCTCGCCGTCTTCCTTGGTGATCACTTCATACACGCCGGCCGGGCAATAGCGCTGTGCCGGCTCGTCATACAGCGGCAGGTTCTTGCTCAGCGGGATGGTCGGGTCGGTCAGTTTCAGGTGGCACGGCTGTTCTTCTTCATGGTTGGTACCGGAGATGAACACCGAGCTCAGCTTGTCGAAACTGATCTTGCCGTCGGGTTTCGGGTAGTCGATCTTCTTGCAGTCGGCCGCGAGCTTGAGGCAGGCGTAGTCCGGCTTGGTGTCGTGCAGGGTGAACGGCAGTTTGCCGCCGAAGATGTTCTGATCCAGCCAGTTGAAACCGCCGCCGACGATAGCGCCGAACTTGTGGATCGCCGGGCCGAAGTTGCGGCTGGCGAACAGTTCTTCGTAGAGCCAGCTCTTCTTGAACGCGTCGACGTAGGTGGTCAGCTCTTCGGTGCCGTCCTTTTCAGCGAACAGCGCGTCGGCCACGGACTCGGCGGCGAGCATGCCGGACTTCATCGCGGTGTGGCTGCCCTTGATCTTGGCGAAGTTCAGGGTGCCGAGATCGCAACCGATCAGCGCGCCGCCCTTGAAGACCATTTTCGGCAGCGAGTTCAGGCCACCCTTGCAGATTGCGCGAGCGCCGTAGCTGATGCGCTTGCCGCCTTCCAGATATTGCTTGAGCACCGGGTGATGCTTGAGGCGCTGGAATTCGTCGAACGGCGACAGGTAGGTGTTGCTGTAGGAAAGATCGACGATCAGACCGACTACCACCTGATTGTTTTCCAGGTGATAGAGGAAGGAGCCGCCGGTGTTCTCGGTGCCCATGATGTCCATCGGCCAACCGGCGGTGTGCACCACCAGGCCCGGCTGGTGTTTGGCCGGGTCGATTTCCCAGATTTCCTTCAGGCCGATGCCGTAGTGCTGGGCGTCGGCATCGCTGTCGAGGTTGTAGCGCTTGATCAGTTGCTTGCCGATGTGGCCACGGCAGCCTTCGGCGAACAGTGTGTATTTGCCACGCAGTTCCATGCCCGGGGTGTACAGACCTTCTTTCGGATGACCTTCGCGGTCGACGCCGAGGTCGCCGGTGATGATCCCGCGTACCACGCCGTTTTCATCGATCAACGCTTCCTGAGCGGCGAAGCCCGGGTAGATTTCCACGCCCAGGTTTTCGGCCTGCTGAGCGAGCCAGCGGCACAGGTTGCCGAGGGAGATAATGTAGTTGCCTTCGTTGTGCATGGTCTTGGGCACAAAGAAGTCAGGAATTTTTTGCGCGCTTTCGGCGTTTTTCAGCACGAAGATGTCATCGCGGGTGACGGGCGTGTTCAGCGGGGCGCCGAGTTCTTTCCAGTCCGGGAACAGTTCGTTCAGAGCGCGCGGTTCGAACACGGCACCGGACAGGATGTGTGCGCCGACTTCGGAGCCTTTTTCGACCACGCAGACGCTGATTTCCTTACCGGCTTCGGCGGCCTTCTGCTTCAGACGGCAGGCGGCGGACAGGCCAGCGGGGCCGGCACCGACGATGACCACGTCGAATTCCATGTATTCGCGTTCCACAGGCTATCTCCTACTCAAGGCTCAACAGTTTTTTTTCTAATTTGGAGGTTCGGTGTCGTATCCGTTATTGCCTTTACGTTAACGTCAAGGCTAATAATGGGCAAACCACCTTTCTCTCTAGGCGGCGCATTATATCTACACCACTCTTAGCGTCCAATACAAACGTTTGTTTGAATCGGCTCCAGCCCAGAGAAATCAAAGAAGCGCGGCTTATGACAGGGCATTTTGGCGTATTGACCAGAATGGGCGTTCCGGTCAAGATACGGGCGGTTTTGCGCTCGCCGTAGGCTGAATGGTGGTTTCAAGAGCACCTCTAAAGACAGGGCGTAGGCGGTAACCGGTGATGCGCAGCGCAGGTTCGGCGCGCAGTTTACACACCGCAAAGCGGCATGACTCGTCGGTCACGACTGACGAACGGTCATCCCGCTCAGCCGGCGTTTTTAGAGGTGCCCTTGTGCCCGATGAGCATCAACCGCCAGGTTCGCCTAGGCGACTTTCTTTTCACCGGAGAGTAACGAGGAATCCATGAAGGTTCTTGTAGCTGTCAAACGCGTTGTGGATTACAACGTCAAGGTTCGCGTCAAGGCGGACAATTCCGGCGTAGACCTCGCCAACGTCAAGATGTCGATGAACCCGTTCTGCGAAATCGCAGTGGAAGAAGCCGTACGCCTGAAAGAAAAAGGCGTTGCGACTGAAATCGTCGTCGTCTCCATCGGCCCGTCCACCGCTCAGGAACAGCTGCGTACCGCACTGGCTCTGGGTGCCGACCGCGCCATCCTCGTCGAATCCGCTGAAGACCTGACTTCCCTGGCCGTGGTCAAGCTGCTCAAGGCCGTGGTCGACAAGGAACAGCCTCAGCTGGTGATCCTGGGCAAACAGGCCATCGACAGCGACAACAACCAGACCGGCCAGATGCTCGCTGCACTGAGCGGCTACGGTCAGGGCACTTTTGCCTCGAAAGTCGAAGTTTCCGGCGACAGCGTTGCCGTGACCCGCGAAATCGACGGCGGCGCGCAGACCGTTTCCCTGAAACTGCCAGCGATCGTCACCACCGACCTGCGTTTGAACGAGCCGCGCTACGCGTCCCTGCCAAACATCATGAAAGCCAAGAAGAAGCCTCTCGAAGTGCTGACTCCGGACGCTTTGGGCGTTTCCACCGCCTCCACCAACAAGACCCTGAAAGTCGAAGCGCCGGCTGCACGTAGCGCGGGCATCAAGGTCAAGTCGGTGGCTGAACTGGTCGAGAAACTGAAAAACGAAGCGAAGGTAATCTGATCATGACTATCTTGGTAATCGCCGAACACGACAACAAGGTGCTGGCTCCGGCCACCCTGAACACCGTGGCTGCCGCTGCCAAAATCGGCGGCGACATTCACGTTCTGGTTGCAGGCCAGGGCGCTGGCGCCGTGGCTGAAGCCGCCGCGAAAATCGCGGGTGTGAGCAAAGTCCTGAACGCTGACAATGCTGCCTACGCGCATCAGCTGCCGGAAAACGTTGCTCCGCTGGTAGCCGAACTGGGCGCTGGCTACAGCCACATCCTGGCTGCCGCTACTTCCAACGGCAAAAACATCCTGCCGCGCGTTGCTGCCCAGCTGGACGTTGACCAGATCTCCGAGATCATCTCGGTAGAAAGCGCTGACACTTTCAAGCGTCCGATCTACGCCGGTAACGCCATCGCTACCGTGCAATCGACCGCTGCGATCAAAGTAATCACCGTGCGTGCCACCGGTTTCGACCCGGTTGCCGCTGAAGGCGGTTCCGCTTCGGTTGAATCCGTTGCTGCTGCTCACAACGCCGGCACTTCCAGCTTCGTCAGCGAAGAGCTGGCCAAGTCCGATCGTCCTGAACTGACCGCTGCCAAGATCGTCGTTTCCGGCGGCCGCGGCATGCAGAACGGCGACAACTTCAAACACCTGTACGCTCTGGCCGACAAGCTGGGCGCTGCCGTTGGTGCTTCCCGCGCCGCGGTCGACGCAGGTTTCGTACCGAACGACATGCAGGTCGGCCAGACCGGCAAGATCGTTGCGCCACAGCTGTACATCGCCGTCGGTATCTCCGGCGCGATCCAGCACCTGGCAGGCATGAAAGACTCCAAAGTGATCGTTGCGATCAACAAGGACGAAGAAGCACCGATCTTCCAGGTGGCCGATTACGGCCTGGTGGCGGATCTGTTCGAAGCCGTACCTGAGTTGGAGAAGCTGGTCTAATCCGGCCGCTTCACTTATAAAGAGCCCGACCTTTTGGTCGGGCTTTTTTTTGTCTCGGATTTGAGTGGGAGCGTTTCGCCATGGATCTGCATCGTCGGTTGGGCTGCTCGTGGTTACTGGGGCTGGCATTGTTGCCGGGCCTGTCGGTGGCGGCGGGCAAGTGCGAGCGGCTGGTCGTCACCGGCAGCCCGGATGCACCGCCGTATCTCTGGCAGGATCCGCAGAACCCCAAACAACTGATCGGTGCCAGCGCCGACCTGTTGCAACAGGTGGCGAAAGAGCTCGGGATCAAAGTCGATCTGCTGTACGCCGGCAAGCGTTCCCAGGCCCTCGACGAGGTGCGCAGCGGGCGCATGGACATGCTGGCTGACGCGCCGCTGACCTTCAATGAGCTGGAAAACCTCGACTACATTCACCCGCCGTTGCTGGAAAACGATTACCTGGTGTGGACGCGCAAGGGCTCGACCCTCGTCTATAGCGAAGCCAAAGACCTGCACGGGCATACCGGAGGCTTGTCGGAAAAGTCTCGAATGACCCCGGCATTCGGCACTTTCGCCGAGCAGCAATTGACCCTGACCCGTACGGCAAACCTGACCCAGGCGTTTCAGAAACTTCTGCTGGGCGAGGTGGAATATGTACTCGCCGGTCGCTACTCGGGCATGGCAGCCGCGCAGGCACTGGGCATGGCCAATGATCTGCTGGCTTTTGAACAACCCATCGACCGGCCCGGTCTGTTCCTCGCGGTTTCGCACAACTCGGCCTGCAACGATCCGTGGTTGCGCGGACAGCTGGCCAAAAAGATGACAGAATTGCCCGCGTCCGGCCTGACGGAAGCCGCGCTGCAACGCAACATCGAGCGCTGGAAGGCGCAGCAGCAACAGCCGCCGCAACCACCTGTCAGCGCCCCAAAACAGTAGGGATTCTTAGTGAGTAATCGACTTCTTTTCGCGGCCATGGCCGTTCTGGCCCTGGCCGGTTGCGCCAGCGATCCGGCACCCAACGAACAAATGCGCCTGACCGAGCAGGCCCTTGAGCAAGCCAAAGCCGTGGGCGCCACCGCTGAAGACGTGCCGGAAATGAAACTGGCAGAAGACAAGTTCAACCGGGCCAAGGGCAGCATGGCCGGCGAATCGTACAAGAATGCGCGGATGCGCCTCGAACAGGCCGAACTCGACGCCCGTCTGGCGGAAGCCAAAGTGTTGACCCAGAAGAGCGAAGAGCAAGTGAATGTGCTCAACACCCGCATCGTCCGACTGCGCAAGCAACTGGGGGATGCCCAATGAGCCTGAAGTCCAAAACCCTCGGCGCTCTGATCCTCACCGGTTGCGCCAGCCTGTACGGCTGCGCCGGTCAGCACAGTGAATCCGCATTGCAGCAGGCCAGCACCGACTTCCAGAAGGTCAAGGAAGATTCCAACGTGCTGCGTATCGCGCCGAAAGACGTGATTCGCGCCGGTGAGTCCCTGGCCCGTGCCGATCGTCTGTCGACGTACTGGGGCAGCGGCTCGGACGTGGTGCATTACGCCTACCTGAGTCAGCGCTACAGCGAAATCGCCCGTGAGCACACCAATCAGGTGCTCAACGAAGAACGCGCAGCGAAACTGGAACTTGAACGCCAGCGCCTGCAACTGGCCCTGCGCGAGTCGAAACTGCTGAGCGTGCAACAGCAGGGCAAATGGCTGGAAGAGCAGATCGTTGCGCTGGCCACCACCCAGACCGACCGTGGCCTGGTGATGACCCTGGGTGACGTGCTGTTCGATACCGGCGAAGCCGAACTGAAAAATTCGGCCAACCGCGTGGTGCTGAAGATCGTGCAATTTCTGCAACTCAACCCGAAACGCGTCGTGCGCATCGAGGGCTACACCGATAGCACCGGCGGCAAGCAGGAAAATCTCAAGCTGTCCCGCGATCGCGCGCAGTCGGTAGCGGACGTGCTGACGGATCTGGGCATCGACGAAAAACGCATTCAGGTCGAAGGCTACGGCGACGAATACCCGGTGGACGCAAACGCTTCCGAGCGTGGGCGTGCGCAGAACCGTCGGGTGGAAATCGTGTTCTCCGACGAAAAAGGCCAGCTCGGCGCCACCCGCTGAGGGTGGCGTTACTGGAAAGCCCGGGCTGTCAGGCAGCGCCGGGCTTTTTTACGTCTGTCGATTACCTCACAAAGCAGTACAGATTTAACCGACACAGCACTGTATGGTTGACTAATATGGCAACTGTCCCAGTACACTTCCAAACTGTTCCGGTATTGTTTCACACAAGAATAAAACGCCCGTGAAATCGAGTGCTGCGTCATGACCAATCTCTTGCTCTACCAACGTATTGCTCAACAGCTGGCCGAAGATATCCGCCGTGGCGTCTATCAACCGGGCGAGCGCGTGCCTTCGGTGCGCAAGATGAGTTCGCAGCTCAACGTCAGCCATGCCACCGTATTGCAGGCTTACGCCAACCTCGAGGATCAGGGCCTGATCCGCGCGCGGCCGCAGTCCGGTTACTACGTGCACCAGACTCCCGCACTGACGGCGCCCACGCCGGACATCGCCCGGGTCGAACGGCCAGGCCTGGTCACCCGCAGCAGCATCATTCAGCAAGTGCTGGTCGAATCCCGTCGTGAAGGCGTGTTCCCGCTGGGTGCGGCGGTGCCGAGTGTCGATTACCTGCCGGTGCGCGCCCTGCATCAGCAACTGGCCAAAGTCACCCGCTTTCACAGCCCTCGGGCGTTCAGCTACATGTTCAGCCCGGGTTTCGAGCCGCTGCGCCGCCAGGTGGCGATTCGCATGCGTGATGCAGGCGTTGTCGTCGACCCTTCGGAAGTGGTGATCACCCACGGTTGCGTCGACGCCTTGCAGATGTCGTTGCGGGTGCTGACTCGCCCCGGTGACCTGATCGCCGCCGAATCACCGACGTATTACGGGTTGCTGCAACTGGCTGACCTGCTGGGCCTGAAAGTCATCGAGATTCCCAGCGATCCTGCCACCGGCATGAGCCTCGAAGCCCTGCAACTGGCGGCCAACCAATGGTCGATCAAGGCGCTGGTGCTGACCACGCGTCTGAGCAATCCACTCGGCGGCACCATGCCGGAAGAACGGCAGAAGCAATTGCTGAGACTGGCCTCGGACTTCGACATCCAGATCGTCGAAGACGACATCTATGGCGAGTTGATGTTCGAACAGGGTCGCACAAAATCACTCAAAGCCTACGACCGGCTCGATCGGGTGATCTACTGCTCGAGTTTTTCCAAGACATTATCGCCCGGTGTGCGCATCGGCTGGATGATCGCCGGCAAGTACCAGCAGGAAATCCAGCGCTTGCAGACTTTCAGCACCCATTCGGCGTGCAGCGTCACGCAAATGGCCATCGCGGCGTACCTGGAAAACGGCGGCTATGACCGGCATTTAAGGTACATCCGCCAGGAATACCGAAAAAATCTCAGCGCATTCCAGCTGGCGGTTCAGCAGTATTTTCCGGAAGGCACTCAGATGACCCGGCCGACCGGTGGATTCATTCTATGGGTCAGTCTGCCAGGGCGGGTCAACACCCAGGAATTGCACGTGCGAGCGCTGCAACAGGGCATCAGCATTGCGCCAGGCCTGATCTTCAGCAACACCGAACAGTTCAACCACTGCATCCGGTTGAACTGCGGCATCCCGTGGAATCGCGAGGCGGAACGGGCGCTGATGACCCTCGGGATGCTGGCGACCCAGCTCTGCCAGGAGATGGCCGGCGGGTTTTGAAACATTGAGGGCGCTTGTCATGTGACGTCCAACAGGCGAGCATATGGCTATCTGCCGTTAGCTTCGTTGGGTTCATGAAAGCGAAATTTTCTGCCGCCTGGGTCGTGTTCTGCTTGCTGTTGATGGGTCATGTGCCCGGCGCTTTGGCGGCTGCGGCGCAGGAAAAGACGCCGGCCACCGCTACCGCGAAAAAACCGGTCACGGCCAAGAAAACCGTTCCAGCGAAAAAAACACCGCAGAAAAAGGCTGCTCCAGCCAAGAAGCGCGCACCGGTCGCTTCCAAGTCGAAGTCGGCAAAAGAAGTGGCCAAGACGCCGTTGCCGTCCGCGAAACTCGATTTGAGCCTGCCCAAAGATATGGTTCAGGAATTGAAACCACCTGGCTCCGTGACGCTGCCCAAACGCGAACCGATTCTGCCGCAAATGTTCGGTGACAAGAACAACGGGTTTCAGCTCAACGGCCGTCTGCTCAGCAACGAAATGCAGCTGCAACTGCGCAATGAGGAGCGTCGAGAAGTCGAAGGCGCGGCGCTGGATTTCGAGTTCAAGCAATAAATCGTCCCCATCGGTGACCCGCAGACCAGACGCTTTGTCGGAGACTGGTCAGTCACTTTCGTTTCTGCGTAAAAACCCCGGTTCAGGCAATTTAAAACAGCCGTTTAAGCGGTTACCCTGTTCCGCGTCCCTTTAACACATTGCCCGCTGCGAGGAATGCGTCGTCATGAAATGCCGTGAAGGCTGTGGCGCCTGCTGCATTGCCCCTTCCATCAGTTCGCCGATTCCAGGCATGCCCGATGGCAAACCTGCCGGTGAACGCTGCGTTCAGTTGTCGGTCGATAACCTGTGCAACATTTTCGGCCGACCGGAACGTCCAGCGGTCTGTTCAGGATTCAAGGCCGATCCCGAAGTCTGCGGCAGCAGCCAGGACGACGCGATCAGACTGCTCGGCTGGTGGGAGCAGATGACGGCGGCGTGATGTGTCAAACGAACGGAACTTCAACAATAAGGAATAAGACTATGGGTTCGCTGCATCGTATCGCTGTGTTGTGTGGTTTGACGGCCGTGCTGGCCACCTCGGCCGCCCAGGCTGAAGACTGGAAAGTCGCCAAGAACGAGGACGGCATCAAGGTCTCCCTGAGCGAAGTGCCGGGTTCGGACTACAAGTCTTATCAGGGCGTGACCGTGATGAAGACCACCATCGCCAAACTGCGCGCCTTGCAGGAAGACGTTTCCGGTGCCTGCGCCTGGATTCACGAATGCAAGACCCAGAAACTGCTCAAGCACGAAGGCGACCAGAGCTGGACCTACACTCAGTTCAACACGCCATGGCCGGTGACTCCGCGCGATTCGATTCTGCATGTCACCACTGTTGAAGGCGCCGATGGCAGCCTGACCCGTAATCTGGAAGGCGTGCCGAAGTACCTGCCTGAAGAAAAGGGCTTTGTGCGGGTTGCTCAAGTCAAAGGCTTCTGGAAGTTCGTACCAAAAGGCGACCAGGTTGAAGTGACCTATCAGGTTCACACCGAGCCGGGCGGCAGCGTGCCGTCGATGATCGCCAACAAGTTTGTGGTCGATGCACCGTTCAACACCCTCAAAGCCTTGAAAGAACGCGCCGAGAAGTAACTGTCGCGTTCATCTGTAAACGCCCCGAAGAACTCGGGGCGTTTTGTTTTCCGGGTTTATTGTGTTTCCAGATATGCGTTGGACGAAATTTTCACAAAGTCTCCAAGACAATTCGCCCGCGCTGTCTGCACCTGTCCCGGTGCGCCGTGCCTTGAATGAAAGCGTCCGGCAACGGGCACTAATCAATGGCAATGCCGCCGGTGATCGTGCAACATTTGCGCTCCGCGCAAGCCCCGGGGCCTGGAATGGCCAACAGAGGGCAGGGCGCAGCTGAATTTTTGCAACTTCAACTTCCAATGGGTCCTAAAACGACATGGCAAACCCGGACGCCCTGAGTCAGCAGCGATCTTCCAGTCGCCTGCTGCAACCGACCGTCAAATCGCATCTGGCCTACACGCTCCTGTGCGCGCTGGTCATGATGGTGATGTTTTCCGTGCTGCGCCTCGCGCTGCTGGTCTACAACCGCGAGATGATCCTCGACACCCCGGCCTCGACCTTCCTCGAAGCCTTCGCCAACGGCCTGCGCTTCGATGTGCGTCTGGTGGTGTACCTGTGCATTCCGCTGGTGCTGGCGCTGTTCAGTGCCCGGGCCATGGCGGCCCGCGGTTTCTTCCGTCTGTGGCTGACCGTTGCTTCGAGCATTGCACTGTTCCTCGGTCTGATGGAGATGGACTTCTATCGCGAGTTCCACCAGCGCCTCAACGGCCTGGTGTTCCAGTACGTGAAGGAAGACCCGAAAACCGTGATGAGCATGCTCTGGTACGGTTTCCCGGTGGTGCGTTATCTGCTGGCCTGGGCCGTGGGCACGCTGATCCTGACCCTGGCGTTCAAGGGCGCCGACCGTCTGACCCGTCCGCGTGGTCCGTTCAGCGGTGGCAACGTCGGCACCCGTCAAGTGGCGCCATGGTATGCGCGTCTGGTTGTCTTCGTAGTATGCCTGCTGGTCTGCGTGGTGGCCGCTCGCGGCACCCTGCGTCAAGGCCCGCCGCTGCGTTGGGGGGACGTGTATACCACCGAATCGAACTTCGCCAATCAGCTCGGCCTCAACGGCACGCTGTCGCTGATCGCGGCGGCCAAGGACCGGATGGGCGAGGATCGCGACAACATCTGGAAAGCCACGCTGCCGCAGGATCAGGCGCAGAAAGTGGTCCGCGAGATGCTGGTGATGCCGGACGACAAACTGGTGGATGCCGATATCGCCGCCGTGCGTCGTGAATACACGCCGCCTGCCGACAAGACCCTGCCGATCAAGAACGTCGTCGTGATCCTCATGGAAAGCATGGCCGGTCACTCGGTCGGTGCTCTGGGCGCGCCGGGCAACATCACGCCGTACCTCGACAAGCTGTCGAAGGAAGGCCTGCTGTTCGACCGTTTCTTCTCCAACGGCACCCACACCCACCAGGGCATGTTCGCCACCATGGCATGTTTCCCGAACCTGCCGGGTTTCGAATACCTGATGCAGACCCCGGAAGGCAGCCACAAGCTGTCCGGCCTGCCGCAGTTGCTCAGCGCTCGTGACTATGACGATGTCTACGTCTACAACGGTGATTTTGCCTGGGATAACCAGTCCGGTTTCTTCAGCAACCAGGGCATGACCAACTTCGTCGGCCGCAACGACTTCGTGAACCCGGTGTTCTCCGATCCGACTTGGGGCGTGTCCGACCAGGACATGTTCGACCGCGGTCTGGTGGAGCTCAAGGCCCGGGAAAACGGCAAGCCGTTCTACGCGCTGCTGCAGACCCTGTCCAACCACACGCCGTACGCCTTGCCGACGCCGCTGCCGGTCGAGCGCGTGACGGATCGTGGCACGCTCAACGAGCACTTGACCGCCATGCGTTACGCGGACTGGGCGCTGGGCCAGTTCTTCGAGAAAGCCCGCAAGGAGCCGTACTTCAAGGAAACCCTGTTCGTCATCGTCGGCGACCACGGCTTCGGCAACGAGCGTCAGATCACCGAAATGGACCTGGGCCGCTTCAACGTGCCGATGCTGATGATCGCACCGGGCATCCAGGAAAAATTCGGTACCCGTGACCACACCGTGGGCACTCAGATCGACATCGTGCCGACCATCATGGGTCGCCTCGGTGGCGAAGTGCGCCATCAGTGCTGGGGCCGCGATCTGCTGAACCTGCCGCAGGGTGACACCGGTTTCGGTGTGATCAAGCCGTCGGGCAGCGAGCAGACCACCGCCATCGTCACCGCCGACCAGATCCTGGTGCTGCCGAAAGAGAAGGAAATGGCACCGAAGATCTATCAGTACGAGCTGGGTGCCAACCCGCACGCTGAAGTGGTACCGGATGCTCCGCGCACAGCCGAGCTGAAACTCAAGCTCGAAGCGTTCCTGCAAACGGCGACCAAGAGCCTGATGGACAACACCGCCGGTGTGATTAACGGCAAGCCGGACTGATCAGTCGGCACCATAAAAAAGAGGCCCTTGAAGGGCCTCTTTTTTTGTCGGTCAAACAGTCATATCCGACCGAGTAACAACAGCACCAACAGGACTACCAGCACTACGCCGATAATGCCCGATGGGCCATAACCCCAACTTCTGGAGTGCGGGAAGACCGGCAGACCACCGATCAGCAACAGGATCAGGATAATGATTAGAATTGTGCCCATGTCTATTTCCTTGTTGATAGTGTCTGTGAAGTCTTGGTGTTCAAGGGCGGCTGGAAGTTGAATTAAATCCAGCCGGCTTATAAATTCCGACTGGTGCACATGAAAGAAAATTCAATGTTTTTTTAAGGTATTTGGCTCGCCTGCTTATTTCGTTTGTTGTTGCGGTTTGCCCTCGCCATTCAGCAATCTGATGGAGCGTGGGTCGCTGCGGATCCTTCGCTACACTCCGCGCATCTTCCCCGGAACAACAAGGCTGTCTGCTATGCAAAATCGCATGATGATCACTGGCGCGGGCTCAGGCCTGGGTCGCGAAATCGCGCTGCGCTGGGCGCGTGAAGGCTGGCAACTGGCCTTGTCCGACGTCAGCGAACCCGGTTTGCAAGAGACCCTGAAACTGGTTCGCGAGGCTGGCGGCGACGGCTTCATCCAGCGCTGCGACGTGCGCGATTACAGCCAGCTAACGGCGTTCGCCCAGGCCTGCGAAGTGAAACTGGGCGGCATCGACATCATCGTCAACAACGCCGGTGTGGCCTCGGGCGGTTTCTTCAGCGAACTGTCGCTGGAGGACTGGGACTGGCAGATCGCGATCAACCTGATGGGCGTGGTCAAGGGCTGCAAGGCGTTCCTGCCGCTGCTGGAACTGAGCAAGGGCAAGATCATCAACATCGCCTCGATGGCCGCGCTGATGCAGGGGCCGGCGATGAGCAACTACAACGTGGCGAAGGCCGGGGTAGTGGCGCTGTCGGAAAGTCTGTTGATCGAACTGGCCCAACAGGAAGTCGGGGTTCATGTGGTCTGCCCGTCATTCTTCCAGACCAATCTGCTGGATTCCTTCCGTGGCCCGACGCCGGCGATGAAAGCCCAGGTCGGCAAGTTGCTGGAAAGTTCGCCAATCACCGCCAGCGATATTGCCGACTACATCTACCAGCAAGTCGCGGCCGGCGAGTTCATGATCCTGCCTCACGAACAAGGGCGTATGGCCTGGGCGCTCAAACAGAAGAATCCGCAGCTGCTGTACAACGAAATGACCGCGATGGCCGAAAAGATGCGCGCCAAGGCCAAACAGAATAACGGCTGAACTTGCCCGGGGTTCACCGCATCGTTAGGGTGGCCGCAACAGTCACCCTGACGAGATGTTTTGCATGCTCAATTACCTGTGGTTCTTCCTCGCCGCGCTGTTCGAAATCGCCGGCTGTTTCGCGTTCTGGATGTGGCTGCGCCAGGGCAAGAGCGCCTTGTGGGTGATCCCGGCGCTGATCAGCCTGACCCTGTTCGCGCTGCTATTGACGCGCGTCGAAGCGACTTACGCCGGTCGCGCCTACGCCGCTTATGGCGGCATCTACATCATTGCTTCGATTGGCTGGCTGGCGGTGGTCGAGCGCATCCGCCCGTTGGGGTCGGACTGGATCGGGGTGGCGCTGTGTGTGATCGGGGCCAGTGTGATCCTGTTCGGACCACGGTTTTCCGCGAGCTGAATCTTGCAGCCTTGAAGGAAACGTCTGAAGGCTTGCGCGACCTGATGCGTAGGGAATGACTGAATTGCCCGGCGTGCATTGTAGGGCGGTCGAAACCCGCGCATCTTCGAGGCTCGCAAACCTTGAAGGACAACCCCCATGCTTGTACTCAGCCGTGTTGTCGGTGAACTGATTTCCATCGGCGACAACATCACTCTGCGCGTTCTGGCGGTCAACGGCTCCAGCGTGCGGTTCGGCGTCGAAGCGCCGGAGCAGATCGGCGTGCATCGCGCCGAGGTCTACGAACGGATCCAGCGCAAACAGGCCAGCGGCAAGGGCCGCTGACTGTTTTCAGTCGAACAGGTGCTTGGGCACGTCGTGCTTGAGCATCAACTGGCATTGCTCGCTTTCCGGATCGAAAACAATCAACGCCTGGCCTTTGGTCAGCGCCTGGCGAACCCGCAATACGCGGGTTTCCAGCGGCGTGTCGTCACCGTTGTCGGTACCGTCGCGGGTGACGAAATCCTCGATCAGGCGGGTGAGGGTGTCGACTTCGAGCGCGTCGTGGGGAATCAGCATGGGCACCTCGGCTAAATCAATGTCGGGATGCTACGGCGAATGATCGCCGAGGGCCAGACTCAACCGTCCGAGCGTTGCCCCACCAGGCTGTCCACCGACGGCACACGGGTGTCGCTCTCCATCTGCGTTTCGTGCTCGATTTGGTGACTGAAGCGATCCAGTGACCCGGTGGCCGGTTGCGCATCGCTGGCGAACACCGGTGGACTCAAAATGTACGCCCCCAGCAGGCGACTGAGCGCCGCCAGGCTGTCGATGTGTGTGCGTTCGTAGCCGTGGGTTGCGTCGCAGCCGAAGGCGAGCAGGGCGGTGCGGATGTCGTGGCCGGCAGTGACCGCCGAATGGGCGTCGCTGAAGTAATAGCGGAACAGGTCGCGGCGCACCGGCAGTTCGTGCTCGCCGGCCAGACGCAACAGGTGCCGCGACAGGTGATAGTCGTACGGCCCGCCGGAATCCTGCATCGCCACGCTCACCGCGTGTTCGCTGGAGTGTTGGCCCGGCGCGACCGGGGCGATGTCGATGCCGACGAATTCGCTGACGTCCCACGGCAACGCTGCTGCTGCGCCGCTGCCGGTTTCCTCGGTGATGGTGAACAGCGGATGACAGTCGATCATCAGTTCCTGACCGCTGTCGACGATGGCTTTCAGTGCTGCCAGCAGCGCGGCGACACCGGCTTTGTCGTCCAGATGTCGGGCGCTGATGTGACCGCTTTCGGTGAACTCCGGCAGTGGGTCAAAGGCCACCACATCGCCGACGCTGATGCCCAGCGAATCGCAATCGGCGCGGGTCGCGCAGTAGGCGTCCAGACGCAGCTCGACGTGATCCCAGCTGATCGGCATCTCATCCACGGCCGTATTGAAGGCATGCCCGGACGCCATCAACGGCAACACGCTGCCGCGAATCACGCCGTTGTCGGTGAACAGGCTGACGCGGCTGCCCTCGGCGAACCGGCTCGACCAGCAACCCACCGGCGCCAGGGTCAGACGCCCGTTGTCTTTCACCGCGCGCACGGCGGCGCCGATGGTGTCCAGGTGCGCCGAGACCGCACGGTCGGGGCTGTTTTTCTTGCCTTTAAGGGTGGCGCGGATCGTGCCGCGACGGGTCATCTCGAAGGGAATGCCGAGTTCTTCCAGACGCTCGGCGACGTAGCGCACGATGGTGTCGGTGAACCCGGTCGGGCTCGGGATGGCGAGCATTTCCAACAGGACTTTCTGCAGGTAGTTCAGGTCCGGTTCGGGAATTTGGGTGGTCATGGAGACTCCTGTTGCGGGGCGTCATTCGCGCGTTGAACGCGGGAATGACGCTGAAGAGAGATCAAACGGCCGGCTGACTGTGCGGAAACAGCAGATCGACAAACCGCTCCGCCGTCGGCTGCGGCTCATGGTTGGCGAGCCCTGCCCGTTCGTTGGCTTCGATGAACACGTACGTCGGTTGATCCGCCGCCGGCACCATCAGGTCGAGGCCGACCATCGGGATCTCCAGCGCCCGAGCCGCGCGCACGGCAGCCTCGGCCAGGGTCGGGTGCAGAATCGCCGTGACGTCTTCCAGCGTGCCGCCGGTATGCAGGTTCGCCGTGCGCCGCACGAACAGATGCTCACCGGCCGGCAGGATGCTGCTGTAGTCGTAACCGGCCGCATGCAGGGTTCGCTGGGTTTCGTGGTCCAGCGGGATTTTGCTTTCGCCGCTGGTGGCTGCTTGTCTGCGTCGGCTCTGCGCTTCAATCAACGCGCCGATGGAATGATGACCGTCGCCGACCACTTCCGCCGGCCTGCGGATCGCCGCTGCAACCACCTCGAAACCGATCACCAGAATCCGCAGGTCGAAGCCTTCGTGAAAGCTTTCCAGCAGCACGCGAGTGTCGAACTGCCTGGCCGCTTCGATGGCCTTCTGCACGTCCTCTATGGTCTGCAGATCCACCGCCACGCCTCGGCCCTGTTCGCCATCCAGCGGTTTGACCACCACTCGCTGGTGCTCATCGAGAAACGCCAGATTGTCGTCCGCATTCCCCGCCAACTGCTGCGACGGCACATTCAGTCCGGCGGCTTTCAATACTTTGTGGGTCAGGCTTTTGTCCTGGCACAGGTTCATGCTGATGGCGCTGGTCAGATCGCTCAGGGATTCACGGCAACGCACCCGGCGCCCACCATGACTGAGGGTGAACAGTCCGGCGTCGGCGTCATCCACCTGCACATCGATGCCGCGTCGATGGGCTTCCTCGACGATGATTCGCGCGTAAGGGTTGAACTGCGCCTCCGGCCCCGGACCGAGGAACAGCGGCTGGTTGATGCCGTTCTTGCGCTTGATGGCGAACGTCGGCAGGTTGCGAAAACCGAGTTTGGCGTAGAGATTTTTCGCCTGCCGGTTGTCATGCAGCACCGACAGATCGAGGTAGCTCAGACCGCGACTCATGAAATGCTCGATCAGATGGCGCACCAATACTTCACCGACACCGGGACGCGAGCACTGCGGGTCGACCGCCAGGCACCACAGGCTGCTGCCGTTTTCCGGGTCGTTGTAGGCCTTCTGGTGATTGAGGCCCATGACGCTGCCGATCACCGCGCCGCTGTCGTCGTCTTCCGCCAGCCAGTACACCGGGCCGCCCTGATGGTGCGGGGTGAGCAGGGTGGCATCGATCGGCAACATGCCGCGCGCCTGATACAGCTGATTGATCGCCTGCCAGTCCGCGTCACTTTGCGCACGGCGGATGCGGAAGCCGCGAAATACGCGGGTCGCCTGACGGTAATCGCTGAACCACAAGCGCAGGGTGTCGGACGGGTCGAGAAACAGTTGGGTCGGCTCGAGGCCGAGAATCTGCTGCGGTGCAGCAACGTACAACGCAATATCGCGCTCGCCCGGCTGTTCGTTGAGCAGTTCCCGGGCAAGGCTCGCCGGATCGGGAAAAGTGTGGCCGATCAGCAACCGGCCCCAGCCGCAATGCACCGCAATCGGCTCGGCGGCCGGCTCGCTGCCGTCCTCGGCCAGACGCGCCTGCAAGCGTTCGTAGGACGGTGTCTGACCGCGTAGTAGCCGTTGGCTGTAAGCCGTGGCGTGAGGTTTCATCGATCAGATTCCTTGTTCGCTGAGCCACAGGTTCAAAGCCGCCAGTTGCCACAGCTTGGAGCCGCGCAACGGGGTCAACTGGCCTTGTGGATCGGTCAGCAGTTTGTCGAGCATGGCGGGGTTGAACAGGCCGCGATTCTGACTCGGATCGAGCAGCAGTTCGCGCACCCAGTTGAGGGTATCGCCCTGCAAGTGTTTGAGGCCGGGCACCGGGAAGTAACCTTTCTTGCGGTCGATCACTTCGCTCGGGATGACCAGTCGCGCGGCTTCTTTCAACACTTGCTTGCCGCCGTCCGGCAGTTTGAATTTGCCCGGAACACGGGCCGACAATTCCACCAGTCGATAGTCGAGAAACGGCGTACGCGCTTCCAGGCCCCAGGCCATGGTCATGTTGTCGACGCGTTTGACCGGGTCGTCCACCAGCATCACCGTGCTGTCCAGGCGCAGGGCCTTGTCGACCGCCGCATCGGCGCCCGGCTGTGCGAAATGTTCCTTCACGAAGTCACCGGCAGCGTCATTGGCGGTCAGCCATTTCGGCTGCACCGTGGCGGCGTAATCGTCGTAGCTGCGGTCGAAAAACGCTTCGCGATAGGCCGCATACGGATCGGCCGCGCCGTCGACTTGCGGGTACCAGTGATAACCGGCGAACAACTCGTCGGCGCCCTGGCCGCTCTGTACAACCTTGCAGTGCTTGGCCACTTCGCGGGACAGCAGATAGAAGGCGATGCAGTCGTGGCTCACCATCGGCTCGCTCATGGCGCGGAACGCAGCGGGCAGTTGTTCGATAATTTCCCTTTCGTCGATGCGCAATTGATGGTGCTGAGTGCCGTAGTGCTTGGCGATCAGATCGGAATACTGAAACTCGTCACCGCGTTCGCCACCGGCATCCTGGAAACCGATGGAAAAGGTCGAAAGGTTCTCTACGCCGACTTCGCGCAGCAGGCCGACGAGCATGCTCGAATCGACGCCGCCGGAAAGCAGCACGCCGACATCCACTGCCGCCCGTTGGCGGATTGCCACGGCTTCGCGGGTGCTGTCGAGCACGCGGTCGCGCCAGTCTTCCAGGGTCAGGTTTTTCTCGTCGTCGTGTGGGCCGTAGGGCAGGGTCCACCAGGTTTTCTGCTCGGTGCTGCCGTCCGCTTCAATGCGCATCCAGCTCGCTGGCGGCAGCTTTTCGATGCCGGCCAGCAAGGTGCGCGGCGCAGGCACCACGGCGTGGAAATTCAGGTAATGGTTGAGCGCCACCGGGTCGAGGATCGGGTTGATGTCACCGCCCTTGAGCAGCGCCGGCAGAGCCGAAGCAAAACGCAGGCGCTGGCCGGTGCGCGACAGGTACAGCGGCTTCACACCGAGACGGTCGCGGGCGATGAACAGGCGCTGGGCATCGCGCTCCCAGATGGCGAAAGCAAACATGCCGTTGAGTTTCGGCAGCAGCGCTTCGCCCCAGGCGTGGTAACCCTTGAGCAGCACTTCGGTGTCGCCGCCGGAGTAGAACGCATAACCGAGCGCTTCGAGTTCTGCACGCAGTTCCGGGAAGTTGTAGATCGCGCCGTTGAAGGCCAGGGACAGGCCCAGTTGGCTGTCGATCATCGGCTGCGCCGAGCCGTCCGACAGGTCCATGATTTTCAGGCGTCGATGGCCCAGGGCAATCGGCCCCTGGGCATGGAAGCCCCACGCGTCGGGGCCGCGAGGGGCCAGGTGATGGGTGATTTGCTCAATGGCTGCAAGGTTTGCAGGTTGTTGATCAAAACGTAACTCGCCAGCTAATCCGCACATAAAGTCCTTACCGGTTTTTCCGTTGGGGAGGGGCAATCGGGACCCGCCAAAAAGGGTGGGTACTCAGAGACTGACCCCGGCGCGGACGTCGGAGTTTTAGAACAATGAGTTATAAGGCGCGATGTGCCGACCGATGGCAGGCAAGGGAGCGAGGCGCAGAAGGGAGGAGTTGGAGGGTGTTGTGCTGCTTGGGTAGGGCTGCTCGAACAGCGGTCAGTCATCACGGGATTTGCCGAACCTGCAGAGTGCAGGCCGGCGTCCCTCAGGCCTTCCCGCGAATCAGTTCACGCAAGGCAAAACGGTTGGGATGACACGCTTCGGCCACCGCTCTTGGCAGCGGCAGCGGTTCCTTGTCCAGCCACGCCGCCAGCAATTCGCCAGACAGTGGTGCAGTGATCAACCCGCGTGAGCCGTGGCCACTGTTGACGTACAGACCGTCCAGCCACGGGCACGGAGTGTCCGGCACTTGCCGGGCATCCTTGCTCAAGGCGCGATAGGCCGCGGTGAAGGCCTCGCGATCGGAGAGCGGGCCGACAATCGGCAGGTAGTCGGGGCTGGTGCAACGGAACGCTGCGCGACCCTGAAGGCTGTCGGCGTCGGGTTCGCCGATGTGCAGGCGCGCCACCAGATCCGTGGAGATCTCTTCGAGCATCGCCAGATTGCCCAGGTGTTCGGCGGTGGTCGGGGTCAGGTCATCGTTATTGAAATCGAAGCTGGCGCCGAGGGTGTGTTCGCCAAAGCGTGCCGGTGCTACGTAACCTTCGGCGCAGACCACCGTGCTCAGCGCCTGACTTTGTGTGGTCTGCGCCAAGCAAGTGATCTGCCCGCGAATGCGCTTGAGGGGCAGGTCGGCGCTCTGGGCAAAACGCTTGATTTCGGCAGCACCGGCCAGCACCACGACGGGGGCTGTTGCGATCAGTCGTTCACCGTCGAAGGCCTGCCACTGACCGTCAAGCTTGCGCAGCTCAATGGCTTCCTGATGGGTGAGCAGCGTGACGCCCGGTTGTGCGGCTTGCGCCTGACACAATGCGGGCGGATGCACCCAGCCGCCTTCGGGATAATACAAACCGCCATGGGCCAGACCGATCCCGGCGCGGGCCTGAGCGTCGGGTTGATCGAGCCATTGCAGAAGGTCTTCGGGAAACGCCGCCGCCAGTTGCGCCTGACGCTCGCGTTCCTTTTCATTGAACGCCAGTTGCAGCACGCCGCAGTCATCCCAGTCGGTACCGCGTTGCAGGGTTTCCAGCAGGCGACGGGTGTAGCCGAAACCGCTGACAATCAACTGCGACAGTGCGGTGCCGTGGGCGGACAGTTTCAGATACAGAACGCCTTGCGGGTTACCCGACGCTTCTTGTGCAACCGCGTCATGCCGTTCCAGCAGACTGACCTGCCAGCCCCGTGCTGCAAGGCTGGCTGCCGTGGCACAACCGGCCAGACCGGCGCCGATCACCAGGGCTCGACGGTCACCTGTCAACGCTGTTGGGCGGGCGAACCACGGTTTTGCCGCCGCAGGTGGCGCAACACCCTCGGGCCAGCCGAGAAATTCGCCGCGCAGGATTTCCCATTTGTGGCCGATGCCCGGCGTGCGTTTCATCTTGAAGCCGGCGGCGTTGAGCAAGCGCCGCACCCAACCGGTGCTGGTAAACGTGCTGATGGTCGAGCCCGGCGCCGCCAATCGCGCCAGTTCGGCGAACAGTTCGGCGGTCCACATTTCCGGGTTTTTCGCCGGGGCGAAACCGTCGAGAAACCACGCGTCGATCTGGCCATCCAGTTGCGGCAACTGCTCCAGTGCATCGCCAATCAACAGCGTCAGGGTCACACGACCGTTATCCAGAACAATGCGCTGGAAACCTTGATGAATTGCCACGTAATGCTTGAGCAACTGATCGGAGAATGGCTTCAGGTCAGGCCACAACGCCAGCGCCCGTTGCAGGTCGGCAGGGCTCAACGGAAACTTTTCGACGCTGACAAAATGCAGCCGCGCACCGGCCACCGCCTGCTGTTCGAACAACTGCCAGGCGCAGAGAAAATTCAGCCCGGTACCGAAGCCGGTTTCACCGATCACCAGTCGCCCACCCGCCGACAGCGCGGCAAAACGCTCGGCCAGACGGTTCTGTTCAAGGAACACGTAGCGGGTTTCATCGAGCCCCGACTGGTCGGAAAAATACACATCGTCGAACACTCGCGAACGCGGGCGTCCCTGGTCATCCCAGTCGAGTTGGGCGTGGGGCATTACAGGTTTCATGGCAGGCTCGGCAACGACAAGGCGGCCATTCTAGCCGATCACGCACGCGGCGCTTGATCCATGGCAAGCCTTGCTGACGATCACTCAAGGACAATCCGCCGCCGGCGGGAATTTCTGTGCCGCGCCAGAGCCCAATCCGCTAGTCTTGCTGAATCCTGGAAGGAGCCGTCCCTATGTTCGAATCCGCTGAAATCGGTCACGCCATCGACAAAGACACCTACGAAGCCGCCGTGCCCGCCCTGCGTGAAGCCTTGCTCGAAGCCCAGTTCGAGTTGCAGCAGCAGAAGCGTTTCCCGGTGATCATTTTGATCAACGGCATCGAAGGCGCCGGCAAGGGCGAGACGGTGAAGCTGCTCAACGAATGGATGGATCCGCGCCTGATCGAAGTGCGCACCTTCGACCAGCAGACCGACGAAGAGCTGGCGCGGCCACCGGCCTGGCGTTACTGGCGGATGCTGCCGGCCAAGGGGCGGATGGGGATTTTCTTCGGCAACTGGTACAGCCAGATGCTGCAGGGCCGGGTCCACGGCTTGTTCAAGGATCCACGTCTGGATCAGGCGATTGCCGGCGCCGAGCGCATGGAAAAGATGTTCTGCGATGAAGGCGCGCTGATCTTCAAGTTCTGGTTCCACCTGTCCAAGAAACAGATGAAGGCGCGGCTCAAGGCCCTGGCCGATGACCCGCTGCACAGTTGGCGCATCAGCCCGCTGGACTGGCAGCAATCGCAGACCTACGACAAGTTCGTCAAATACGGCGAGCGCGTGTTGCGCCGTACCAGTCGCGATTACGCGCCATGGCATGTCATCGAGGGTGTCGACCCGTACTACCGCAGCCTGACGGTCGGCAAGATTCTGCTCGAAGGGCTGCAAAACGCCTTGAAGCGTCCCGATGTGCATCCCCATGAGGTCAACGCTGCACCGTTGGGGACTTCCGTCGATCAGTTGAACCTGCTCGACAGCCTCGACCTGACCCAGCGTCTGGACAAAAAAGACTACGAAGAACAACTGATCACCGAGCAGGCGCGACTGTCGGGGCTGATGCGTGACAAACGCATGCGTCGTCACGCGCTGGTGGCGGTGTTCGAAGGCAACGATGCGGCGGGCAAGGGCGGTTCGATTCGCCGGGTCGCGGCGGCGCTCGATCCGCGTCAGTACAACATCGTGCCGATTGCCGCGCCCACCGAAGAGGAGCGGGCGCAGCCGTATCTGTGGCGGTTCTGGCGGCACATTCCGGCGCGGGGCAAATTCACCGTATTTGATCGCTCGTGGTACGGCCGGGTGCTGGTGGAGCGGGTCGAAGGCTTTTGCAGTACCGCCGACTGGATGCGTGCCTATGGCGAAATCAATGATTTCGAAGAGCAACTGGCCGACGCCGGGGTGATCGTGGTCAAGTTCTGGCTGGCCATCGACAAGGACACGCAGATGGAACGCTTCCAGGAGCGCGAAGAAATCCCGTTCAAGCGCTTCAAGATCACCGAAGACGACTGGCGCAACCGCGACAAGTGGGACGCCTATCGCGCCGCCGTGGGCGACATGGTCGACCGCACCAGCACCGAAATTGCGCCGTGGACCCTGGTCGAGGCCAATGACAAGCGCTGGGCCCGGGTCAAGGTGCTGCGCACGATCAACCGGGCGCTGGAAGAAGCGTTCGAGAAGTCCGACAAGCGAGCCAAGAAGCACAAGGACTGAACCGATGGGCCCGCATACGCGAGGTGAATGATTGTCGCGGTCGGCGATTGGGTGGACTTATGCTCGGTCCACTCTCAACCGACTGCAACAATGAGGTATGCCATGCGTGAAGTGGTGATCGTCGACAGCGTACGGACCGGCCTGGCCAAGTCCTTTCGCGGCAAGTTCAACCAGACCCGTCCCGATGACATGGCGGCCCATTGCGTCAATGCGTTGCTCTCACGCAACGACATCGACCCGGCCAGCGTCGAGGATTGCATCGTCGGCGCCGGTTCCAACGAAGGCGCCCAGGGCTACAACATCGGCCGCAACGTGGCGGTGCTCTCGCAATTGGGCACCGGCACCGCGGGCATGACCCTCAACCGTTTTTGTTCCTCAGGCTTGCAGGCGATTGCGATTGCCGCCAACCAGATCGCGTCGGGTTGCAGCGACATCATCGTCGCCGGCGGCGTCGAGTCGATCAGCCTGACGCTGAAAAGTGTCAACACCGATCACCTGATCAACCCGCTGCTCAAGCAACAGACGCCGGGCATCTACTACACCATGGGCCAGACCGCCGAAGTGGTGGCGCGCCGTTATGGCGTCAGTCGCGAGGCGCAGGATCGCTACTCGCTGCAAAGTCAGATCCGTACCGCCCAGGCGCAGGCTGCCGGCCTGTTCAACGATGAAATCGTGCCGATGGCGGTGAAGTACCGTGTTGAAGACAAGAACAGTGGGGTGGTGCAGATCCTCGACGGCCTCGTCGATCGCGACGACTGCAATCGCCCGGACACCACCTATGAAAGCCTCGCCGGGTTGAAACCGGTGTTCGCCGAGGACGGTTCGGTGACTGCCGGCAACTCGTCGCAGTTGTCCGACGGCGCCTCGATGACGCTGGTGATGAGCCTGGAAAAGGCCCTGCAACTGGGGCTCAAGCCTAAGGCGTTTTTCCGTGGGTTCACCGTGGCCGGTTGCGAGCCGGATGAAATGGGCATCGGCCCGGTGTTCTCGGTGCCGAAGCTGCTCAAGGCCAAAGGCTTGCAGGTGGCGGATATCGATCTGTGGGAATTGAACGAAGCGTTCGCCTCGCAGTGCCTGTACGCCCGTGACAGGCTGGAAATCGACAACGAGAAGTACAACGTCAACGGCGGCTCGATTTCCATCGGCCACCCGTTCGGCATGACCGGATCACGGCAGGTCGGGCATCTGGTGCGCGAGTTGCAGCGGCGCAATCTGCGTTACGGGATCGTGACCATGTGCGTGGGCGGCGGGATGGGCGCGACCGGGTTGTTTGAGGCCGTACGCTAGTTCGACCTGCCAGAATCCATCAACTGCATCCGCGCGATGTACGCGCGGATTTCCTGCTCGGCTTTCTCGTGGCTGTCGAACGGCCCTTCGAGGGTGTTTTCCCGGGTGCTGAAATACAGTTCGCCGTTGACCCGGCACACGCGGTCGCTGCGAAAGTGCGTGGCGGGGGCGGTGTCCTGGGCGCGCATGCCTAACATGACGGGGTCTCCTTGGTGAGTGATGTCCCGGGCTGGATCCAAGAAGCTTATGCCTGAACCACTTACCTTGCCCGGCCGGCCGATCAACGGCCCATCGTCAATTTTCTGCTGCGACCTGCACAGTTTCATTTGCGGCTGGAGCGCAACTGTCCCTGTGTCGGGCAGGGACTGTGCGCCTAGAATGAGCGCTCCTGTCTCTGGCGCTTGGGGTTCTCATGCACGTTTCATCGGGTCGTTGGGTGTACGGCATGTTCCTGGCGTTGTTGACGGCGTTTCTGTGGGGAATCCTGCCGATCAAGCTCAAGCAGGTGCTGGTGGTGATGGACCCGGTCACGGTGACCTGGTTTCGCCTGCTGGTGTCCGGCGGCTGTCTGTTCCTTTATCTGGCGGCGACCAAAAGGTTGCCGAGTCGCAAAGTGCTCGGGCCGAAGGGCGGCTGGCTGGTGCTGATGGCGGTGCTCGGGCTGGTGGGTAACTACGTGCTGTACCTGATGGGCTTGAACCTGCTCAGCCCCGGCACTGCGCAACTCGTGGTGCAGATGGGGCCGATCATGTTGCTGATCGCCAGTCTGTTCGTGTTCAAGGAACGCTTCAGTATCGGTCAGGGCATTGGCCTGGCGGTGCTGTTGATCGGGTTTACGCTGTTCTTCAATCAGCGTCTGGCGGAATTGCTCACCTCTTTGTCTGACTACACCGCCGGTGTGTTGTTGGTGCTGCTGGCGTCGACGGTCTGGACCTTTTACGCACTGGGGCAGAAGCAACTGCTGACAGTATGGAATTCGCTGCAGGTGATGATGGTGATCTACCTGTTCTGCGCCCTGTTGCTGACACCTTGGGTGCATCCGCTCGAAGCGCTGTCGCTGAACCCGTTGCAGGGTTGGCTGCTGCTGGCGTGCTGCATGAACACCCTGATCGCCTACGGCGCATTTGCCGAGGCGCTGGCGCATTGGGAAGCTTCGCGGGTCAGCGCGACGCTGGCGATCACGCCGTTGGTGACGTTCGGTGCGGTGGCAGTGGCGGCGGGGGTGTGGCCGGAGTATGTGCATGCCGAGCAGATCAATCTGCTGGGGTATGGCGGGGCGGTGCTGGTGGTGCTGGGTTCGGCGCTGGTGGCGCTCGGGCCTTCGCTGATTGCCGGGCTCAAGGCCCGGCGGGCGAAACTGTTGGTCGGATGACCTTCCCGTGCCGGGCACGGGAAGGATCGGGATGACTCAGCCCTTGGCCCCGGCCTCGATCATGTTCTCCGGCCGCACCCAGGCATCGAACTCTTCATCGGTCAGATAACCCAGCTCCAGCGCCGCTTCACGCAGAGTCTTGCCTTCGCTGTAGGCCTTCTTGGCGATTTCCGCCGACTTGTCGTAGCCGATGTGCGGGTTCAGCGCCGTTACCAGCATCAGGCCGCGTTCCAGATGTTTCGCCATGACTTCGGCGTCCGGCTCAAGCCCGGCGATGCAATGCTGCTGGAAATTGCTGCAGCCATCGGCCAGCAGGCGGATCGATTGCAGCAGGTTATGGATGATCACCGGTTTGAACACGTTCAGTTGCAGGTGACCCTGACTGGCGGCGATGCCGATCGCCACATCGTTGCCCAGCACCTGACAGGCGAGCATCGACAACGCCTCGCACTGGGTCGGGTTGACCTTGCCGGGCATGATCGAACTGCCCGGTTCGTTGGCCGGCAGGCGCACTTCGGCAAAACCGGCACGCGGACCGGAACCCAGCAGACGCAGGTCGTTGGCGATTTTCATCAGCGCCACGGCGAGGGTTTTCAGGGCACCGGACAGCGTAGTCAGTGGCTCATGGCCGGCGAGGGCGGCGAACTTGTTCGGTGCGGTGACGAACGGCAGGCCGGACAACGCCGCCAGTTCAGCGGCAATCGCTTCGCCGAAACCGTGCGGCGAGTTGAGCCCGGTGCCGACCGCGGTGCCGCCCTGCGCCAGCTCGCAAACTGCCGGCAGCGCCGCGCGAATTGCCCGTTCGGCGTAATCCAGCTGCGCTATGAAACCGGAAATCTCCTGGCCGAAGGTGATCGGCGTGGCGTCCATCATGTGGGTGCGACCGGTTTTCACCAGTTTCATGTGTCGCGCCGACAGTTCGGCCAGGCCGCCCGACAGCTCGGCGATCGCCGGCAACAGTTGGGTCTGCACCGCTTGCGCAGTGGCGATGCTCATGGCGGTGGGGAAGCAGTCGTTGGAGCTCTGCGAGCGGTTGACGTGATCGTTGGGGTGCACCGGCGTCTTGCCGCCGCGCGGGTTACCGGCCAGTTCGTTGGCGCGGCCGGCAATCACTTCGTTGGCGTTCATGTTGCTTTGGGTGCCGCTGCCGGTCTGCCAGACCACCAGCGGGAACTGGTCGTCATGCTGGCCGTCGAGCACTTCGTCGGCGGCCTGTTCGATCAGGCGGGCGATGTCGGCAGGCAGATCGCCGTTGCGGTCGTTGACCCGGGCCGCGGCTTTCTTGATCAGGGCCAGTGCGTGCAGTACCGGCAAGGGCATGCGTTCCTGGCCGATGGCGAAGTTGATCAGCGAGCGTTGCGTCTGAGCGCCCCAGTAAGCGTCGTCCGGGACCTCGATCTGGCCCAGGCTGTCGGTTTCGATACGGCTCATCGTGCACACTCCTGTTGGTCTGTTTGCGCAGTTTAGGCCGGTGTCGGCCCGGGTGGTTCCATCCGGTCGATTGTTGACCGGCAAATCCCCGCCAATCAAGCACGGCAAGGCCCGGGGGTTGAGCCGCAGCGTTATTCAGGCGCAGAATGGTCGCCCTTGGGGTTTTACCTCGCCTAGCTGAAAAGGAAACTCGATGACTCGTCTTCGTGCCATCTGCACCGCGGTTGCCCTGGTTTGCGCCAGCGGCCAGGTGCTTGCCGATACCGCCAGCCACAACGCCAGTGCCGAAGCTTTCCTGACCCTGGCGCACGCTGACAAGCTGGGCACTCCGGTGTACATGCAGGTTCAGCAAATGTTCGCCCAGCGTTTTGAACAGACCAAGGCGCCGGAATCCAAGAAAGCCGTTCTGGATACCTATCAGGCCAAGGCCAATGCCGCTCTGGATCAGGCCATTGGCTGGAACAAGCTGAAACCGGACATGGTCAAGCTCTACACCAGCAACTTCAGCGAATCCGAGCTGAAAGACCTGGTTGCGTTCTACCAGTCGCCACTGGGCAAGAAAGTTCTGGAAAAAATGCCGCAGCTGACCCAGCAATCGGCCCAGATGACCCAGGCCAAACTGGAAAGCGCCGTACCGGTGGTCAACAAGCTGCTGGACGACATGACCAACGAGCTGGCACCGAAAGGCGCGGCTCCGGCCAAGAAGAAGTAAGCGGAGTTCGTGATGACCATGCAACAACGCATCGAATCGACGCTGGCGCTGCTTCAGCCTGAGCATCTGCAAGTGCTGGACGAAAGCCACATGCACAGTCGCGGGTTGCAGACCCACTTCAAGGCAGTGGTGGTCAGTGCGCAGTTCGAAGGCCTGAACCGGGTCAAGCGCCACCAGAAAGTCTACGGCACGCTCGGCGAGCTGATGGGCGAGTTCCATGCGTTGGCGCTGCATACCTACACCCCGCAGGAATGGGCAGAGACAGGCGTCGCTCCGGCGTCGCCGACCTGTGCCGGCGGCAGCAAGCATTGAGCCTTGCAGCAATGAACTGAGGTTTTTTGCTAGAATCCGCAACGCGCCGCTCACCCGGCGCGTTTTTTTTCGCATCCGGTTCACCCTTTACGAGGGTAGCCACCTGGAGAAATACCCATGACACAACCGATTGTCGTGGCGGCACTGTACAAGTTCGTCACCCTCGAAGATTACGTCAACCTGCGCGAGCCTCTGCTGCAAGCGATGGTCGACAACGGCATCAAAGGCACCCTGCTGATCGCCGAAGAAGGCATCAACGGCACGGTGTCCGGCAGCCGCGAAGGCATCGACGGCCTGCTGGCCTGGCTGCGCAACGATCCGCGCATGGTCGATATCGATCACAAGGAATCGTACTGCGACGAGCAGCCGTTCTATCGCACCAAGGTCAAGCTCAAGAAAGAGATCGTGACCCTGGGCGTCGAAGGCGTCGACCCGAACAAGAAGGTCGGCACCTACGTCGAGCCCAAGGACTGGAACGCGCTGATCAGCGATCCGGAAGTGCTGCTGATCGACACCCGCAACGATTACGAAGTCTCGATCGGCACCTTCGAAGGCGCCATCGATCCGAAAACCACCAGTTTTCGCGAATTCCCCGACTACATCAAAGAACACTTCGACCCGGCCGTGCACAAGAAGGTCGCGATGTTCTGCACCGGCGGCATTCGCTGCGAAAAAGCTTCGAGCTACATGCTTGGCGAAGGCTTCGAAGAGGTTTACCACCTTAAGGGCGGTATCCTGAAGTACCTCGAAGAGGTGCCGCAGGAAGAAACCAAATGGCAGGGCGACTGCTTCGTCTTCGACAACCGCGTGACCGTGCGCCATGACCTGAGCGAAGGCGACTACGATCAGTGCCATGCCTGCCGCACCCCGGTCAGCGTTGAAGATCGCGCCTCCGAGCATTACGTGGCCGGCATCAGCTGCCCGCACTGCTGGGACACCCTGAGCGAGAAGACTCGCCGCAGTGCGATCGACCGCCAGAAACAGATCGAACTGGCAAAAGCGCGCAACATGCCGCACCCGATCGGCTACAACTATAAGCAAGCATCCACCGAGGCTTAATCATGTCTGCACGCCTGCTCTATGTGATGGATCCGATGTGTTCGTGGTGCTGGGGATTTGCCCCGGTCGCCAAGGCATTGGTGGAGCAGGCGCAGGCAGCCGGGGTGGAACTGCACCTGGTGGTCGGCGGGTTGCGCACCGGCAGCGGTGCAGCACTTGAACCCACCACCCGGCGCTACATTCTCGAACACTGGCAGGCGGTCACCGAGGCCACCGGCCAGCCGTTCAAGCTGGAAGGCGCGTTGCCGGACGGCTTTGTCTACGACACCGAACCTGCCTGCCGGGCCATCGTCACCGCGCGCAGCCTGGCGCCGGATTGCGCGTGGAAACTGGTCGGGCTGATCCAGCACGCGTTTTACGCTGAAGGTCGCGATGTCACCCAGGCCAGCGTTCTGGTGGAGCTGGCGGAGCAGGCCGGCGTCCCGCGCATCGAATTTGCTGCGCTGTTCGATCATGCCGATCAGCACAAGGCAACCCAGGCCGATTTCAGTTGGGTGCAGGATCTGGGCATCGCCGGATTCCCGACCCTGCTCGCCGAACGCAACGGCCAACTGGCGTTGCTGACCAACGGCTACCAGCCGCTCAGTGAACTGTCGCCGTTGCTCGGTCGATGGCTGGAGCGCGCGGCCTGTGTCTGACCCGGCCGATGACACGCCAGCCGTCAAGCGTGTCGACCGGCTGAGCTGGGCTGAAGTCCGGCGACTGGCACTTCATCACAAAAAATCCCTGTGGATCGCCAACGGCGTGGCCGTACTGGCGACGCTGTGCAGCGTGCCGATTCCTCTGCTGTTGCCGTTGCTGGTGGACGAAGTCCTGCTCGGCCACGGCGATGCCGCGCTGAAAGTCATGAACCACGTGCTGCCCTCAATGTGGCAGCAAGCGGCGGGCTACATCGGCCTGATGCTGGTGGTGACGCTGACCCTGCGCTGCAGCGCCCTGTGTTTTGGCGTGTTGCAGGCGCGGTTGTTTGCGCGGCTGGCCAAGGACATCGTTTATCGCATTCGCGTGCGTTTGATTGAACGACTCAAACGGATCTCCCTCGGCGAATACGAAAGCCTGGGCAGCGGCACGGTTACCACGCACTTGGTCACCGATCTCGATACCCTCGACAAGTTTGTCGGCGAAACCCTCAGCCGTTTCCTGGTGGCGATGCTGACGCTGGTCGGTACCGCCAGCATCCTGATGTGGATGCACTGGAAGCTGGCGCTGCTGATCCTGCTGTTCAACCCGCTGGTGATCTACGCCACCGTGCAGTTGGGCAAACGGGTCAAGCACCTGAAGAAACTGGAGAACGACAGCACCTCGCGCTTCACCCAGGCGCTGAGCGAAACCCTCGATGCGATCCAGGAAGTGCGCGCCGGCAACCGGCAGGGCTTCTTCCTCGGACGGTTGGGTCTGCGTGCGCAGGAAGTGCGCAACTACGCGGTTAACTCGCAGTGGAAGACCGATGCGTCGAACCGCGCCAGTGGTCTGCTGTTCCAGTTCGGCATCGATATTTTCCGCGCGGCGGCCATGTTGACGGTGTTGTTCTCCGACCTGTCGATCGGCCAGATGCTCGCGGTGTTCAGCTACCTGTGGTTCATGATCGGCCCGGTCGAACAACTGCTGAACCTGCAGTACGCCTATTACGCGGCGGGCGGTGCGCTGTCGCGGATCAACGAACTGCTGGCCCGCGCCGACGAGCCGCAATACCCCGGCGGCGTCGACCCGTTCAAGGGCCGCGATACCGTCGGGATTCAGGTGCAGGGTCTGAGCTTCGGTTACGGCGACGAACTGGTGCTGGATCAGTTGAACCTGTCCATCGCGCCGGGCGAGAAAGTGGCGATTGTCGGCGCCAGTGGCGGCGGCAAAAGTACCTTGGTGCAATTGCTGCTGGGCCTTTACACGCCACTGGCCGGGACGATCCGTTTCGGCGGATCGACCCAGCAGGAAATCGGCCTGGAAACGGTCCGGGAAAACGTGGCTGTGGTGTTGCAACATCCGGCGCTGTTCAACGACACCGTACGCGCCAACCTGACCATGGGCCGCACCCGCAGCGATGAAGCCTGCTGGCAGGCACTGGAAATCGCCCAGCTCGAACCCACCATCCGCGCCTTGCCGGACGGGCTGGACAGCATCGTCGGCCGCGCCGGCGTGCGTCTGTCCGGCGGTCAGCGCCAGCGTCTGGCCATCGCGCGGATGATCCTCGCCGAACCCAAAGTGGTGATCCTCGACGAAGCGACGTCAGCCCTCGACGCCGCCACCGAATACAACCTGCACCAGGCCATGGCGCGCTTTCTCCATGGCCGCACCACGCTGATCATCGCCCACCGCCTGTCAGCGGTGAAGCAGGCGGATCGGGTGCTGGTGTTCGACGGCGGGCAAGTGGCCGAAGACGGCGACCACCAGCAACTGATTGCCGATGGCGGGTTGTACGCCAAGCTTTATGGGCATTTGCAGAGGTTGTAGATCATTTCCATAGCACCTCCAGTGCGTTGGCCGTGCCGTCGTAGCCAAACTCTTTGACGATCACTGAACAACTGGTGCATGGAGGCATGGTTGTAGCCACGTCGACCGAAGCGATCATGTGGTTTTCGGGGTATTTCTTGCGAAGCACACTGATCAGTTTGGCCTCGCTGTCCAGAGAGGTCGGCCGACGGGTTAGCGCAGGCGTGTAGGTGTCGATGTCCTTTATCGTATGGGGAATCGCCACCAATTGCCCTTTGCTCGAGACTTCCAGTGAGGTTCTGTTGAAGGTCTGGTCGAAGTCGATATTGAAGTAGGTGGTGTCGCCGATGATCACTTTGTCCGGCGCGAATGGAGGCTTGAACAAAGGCAGTTCCCCGGTCAGTCCTTGCGCTCCGGAAACGCTGACATACACCTCGCGCTTGCCTGTCGAAGTCAGGATGTCGGCGTAGGCGATGTTTCTCGGATTCTGTCCCTGTAAACGAGACGGGAGCAGCGCCTGCAACTTGTCCATTGTCCGATTGATTTTCAGGTCGGCGCTTTGTTGGATATTGATGGTTTTCTCGCAAAACAGCGTATCGAAGATATCGGCGGTTCGTTGGCGAAAGCTGTCTGAAGCATCCCTGCTACGTGACCAGGATGCTGCACCGTCCGGCAGCCGGTTGACGATCATGCGTGTGGAATGATCGAACAAAACCGCTTCACCGGGGCTGGTATCGACTTTAAGCAGTTTGAGCGTGTCGGGCGGGTTCGCATGACCACCAATGCGAATGGCAATTTTCTCCATGGTTTCGAGGGCGCGTTCTACGGCTGGAATACCGTAGATTCTCGCCATGTTGTTGGCATTGAGAGACCCGGTGTACACCGTCATCAGCTCACCCTTCAGATTGGCAGGCAGGGTATTGGCCTTGCGCAGCGTCAACGGAGTGGTGAGGCTCTGACCTTTGGGCAGTTCGGCGATGTAGAAGGATCCGGCGTCCAGTCGGGTGAACACATAGTGCCTTGAGTCGTCGATAGCGGGGACGATGATGGCGCCGGCCTCGAAGGTGTCGAACTGATTCCGGGTGCCGAAGGGGATATCCACTTTGATCCTCCCGTAAATCCCTTTTTGAAACGCTATCACCGCCGGGTGTCTGCTTTTCTTTTTCAGGAACTCGAGCAGCATCGCTCGACCCGCTGTGGCCGGGGTGTAAATGCTGTCCCCGAACCAGGGTGCCCAGCCTTTATCCGTGTCGTAAGTGCCGTTGGCTGGCGTGGGGGCCGGATTGCGGGTGACATAGCTCGTTTTACAGGCGTCCGACCCCGGCATGCGCCGCACTCTGCAGGGCAGGGCTTTGAGTAGCGACTGATCATCGATCAGGTCGGCGCGGCGCAGTTGGTTGCCGTCCGGTCGATAAGGGATGTCATCAATCAGCAGCGTGGTTCGACCATCGACCTCAAGCACTTCACGAACATGGGCGTGTTCTGGAACTTGCGCAACGACGTGGGTTTCGCTCGGGGGCAATGTCTTGAAGCCGGATCGACCTTGCGTGAGATTTTTGCCGTTGTTGCGCAGGCGCGGGCCGTAGGGCAGGGAGGTCATCGGGTCGACCAGATGAAAGCGTTCCAGTCCCGAAGAATCTGTATGGCGCAGGAGTACATCATCAATACCGTTGACCGTCGCGAGCTGATCACCGTTCGTCAGCGGCTTCCAGTCCCCGGGATCGATGGCTTGTGGCAGATTCTGGACCAGGCGGAAGCCATCGGCCTTTCCCGTCAGTTTTCTGATGCCGACAACGCTCACTCCGCCGATGAAGAGCAGCCCTTTTCCGGCACCGCTTCCCAGACCCTTGAGCAGCGAGGGAATACCGTCCAGTGGGTTGAGGTTTGCCAGTGAGCGGGTGAGGAGTTGGCGGGCCAATGTCGAAAACGGCGGCAGCGTTGCATTGACGACCATGCGAGTGGTGCCGGCAGCGGCGCGGAGCAGGCGCACCGAACCCGAGATGAATTTGCCGATCGGGCAAAGGAACGAAGCCAGGTCGAACAGGAGTCCGATCCCGCCCAGGGCTTTGCTTTTGACATCGTCGGAGAGCAGGTCCTCGATGCTGCCCCAGAAAGGAACGAACCCTTTGACGATCGTCACGAATACTTCCAGCCGTTTCTCGATCTTCGCCCTGTGGCTGTCGAAGATTGTCATGCCTCGGGCTTGCTGGCGCAGGTGTTCTTCATCGACGTAGAGGTAGTTTGTCGCGATGTAGTTGGCCAGTGCGTCCAGTCGTGATGTCAGCGTCGCAGCATCGGTCCCGGTACCCATGGAGGCTGCGGCTATAGTGCCCACGGTGTCGAGGTAGCCGATGTAGGCCCCCCGGGCGGCAGGTGTCCTGCCGTGGAGATGGGCCGACCAGTCGAGCAGCAACGAAGTACTGATGTCACGCTCGGGTGAATAGGTTTGCCCGGGGATGGTGGCGTGCAAGGCAAACTCGGTCCGAACGCCATTGACGGTTGAAAACCTCAAGGTGGGTCGAAGGCGAATGACACCGGCACTCGGGATCAGCTCGTAGTAGGCAATATTTCCCTGGTGGGTCACTTTTATAACGAAGCCCTTCCTGGCCCGGGTCAGATCCGGCGGTTCGTTGGGTACTGATTTTCGACGCATCCCCAACAACTCGATTTCACCCATTGCCAATGCCTGGCGTTCGCTCGCTGGCAGTGAAGTCAGCAAGCTGGCGATCAAGGTCTGATAGGGCGGCCTGATCGTCGCCAGATATTGGTTGAAGGCGCTTTCAAACTGCGCATTGATATCCGGCAAGGATTTGCCGGCCCAGCTGTAGTCATCTGCATTTACCCGTTCATAACCACCCCGCGAGTTTTCACGCTCGGCGTAGAGGACGCGCTGCTCATCCAGCCGGAGTGCTGTGGTGGATCGCGTTTTGCCGTCGGGCATGGAGACAATCCATCGCTTTTCGCCATCGAGTTGGCCGTCTGCATAGACATCCAGAAAGTCGTGGCCCTGCTGATTCTTCTGGTCCAGTGGTGCTCTTGAATGACTATGGCTCGGATCGGCAGACATCAACTTGCGTCCGTCCTTGTTGAATGTAAAACCACTGAACCGGTCAGCCAGCACCTCCCTGGCCATCTGTATCCGGTCAGGCGGGGTTGAATCCAGCGTCATCACGGCCTTGTTCAGGTTTTCGCTTTGTTCTTCCAGCGCAGTCAGCGCTCGCTTGATGTCTTCCTGATCGTGACCGGATGCCGCTCGCGCCGGGATGACGCCAGTGCACACCGCCCATTCAAGGGCGGGGCCTATTCGCAGTCGTGCAATTGTTTCCAGCTCTGCGGGGGAGGCGCCAGTACTGCGTTCCAGAGGCAAACTGACCAGTTGCTGGAAAGACAAGGGTTGCGACTGATCCAGGCCAAGCACCTCGGCCAGCAGCACGCCGTGCATGAAGTTCACCCACACGATCGACGTCTTGTAATGAAGCTCGGGCGGGATATCGCGCACGGCAAAGTCTTTCGACAGGCGATGTTGAAACATCTGGGCCAGCAGGATCGCCTCTTTGGTAGTGGCAACTCGTCGGGTACGCAGCAAATGCTGTTCGAAATCGCGGCGCAGGGTCTGGTAGCTTTTGCCCCAGTGAGCAGGGTCTTGCCAGTGGAATCCGGCGAGCTCCTGCGACTCGTCGGGAGACGGCGCATGCAAATGCAGGCAGATGGCTTTGCATGACAACTGATAGCGCACGGACGGCGGCGTCTGTTCGCCGGGGGATGCACCGAACCATTTGAGCCTTTTCAGCAGCCTTTCTGTCAGGTCCAGTGATTCGGGGGAATTCAGTACTCGCTGGAGGAAAACCGAAGGGGTCGCGCGCAGTTCGTCCGTGTCGGCGAGCCGCAGGATATCGCCACTCAAATGACGGATCAGCGAAGGTTTGCCGATCAAAAAGGTTTTGACCGTGTCGAGCATTCGTTCATTGATGCGTTGTGCCATGTACTGTTCGAGGGTCATGGCGGGTGCAATAGCCGGTGTTGCGACTCGGGCTGCCTTGAACCTTTTGCGGTCCCGGCCGGTCGGTTGGGGAATCAGGGATTCGATATCCGGGCCGGTAGCCAGTCCAAGCGCCTCGATGGCGCTGGTTTCTGCGGTTGTCGATAAGTCGGTTGAAGCTGAAAACGTCGAGGGCATATCACACTCCTTGTGAAGGCATTCCCGTTACAGAGGGTTGGATGCCTGAAGTGCCCAGTAGATCGATGCCGCCAGCGACCGTGGCTGTACATATGTCTATCCGGCGTTTGTCCTGAACTGAGGCGGATCCGCCGCTTGCCGGAACCCCGAACGCCTCCTAGTCTTTGGGGGTTGGTCTGATAGAGACGGACAATCAGGCAGTGACCACGCAAGGAACTCCATGAAGCAAAAGCGGACTCTCGGAACGCCTCGGTTGCTGGGCATCGTCTGGCCATTTATCGCCGTCGTGTTGTTTCAAGCCTTGTTGGGGGGCGTGAGTCTTTACGTCCTGTCGGCCGTTCGCGGCTATGTCGCTGGTGAAAGCCTTTGGTCCAAGGGCCAGAAAGACGCTATCTATTACCTCAACCTGTACGCGGACAGTCGCGACGAGGCAATTTACCTTAAATACCAGAACGCCATTGCCGTGCCTCAGGGCGGCCATCAATTGCGCCTGGCGCTGGACAAGCAACCGCCCGACCTGCAAGCGGCGCGTGAGGGCATTCTCAAGGGCGGCAACCACCCGGACGACGTTTCCAGTCTGATCTGGCTGTACCTGAACTTTCGTCACTTCAGTTATCTGGAAACCGCCATCGACCGCTGGACGCTGGGCGACGCCTATCTGGTGGAACTCGACGGCGTGGCGCAGGAGATGCATCAGCGCATCACCGCCAATGCCGCCACCGAAGCCGATATCCGCCGCTGGAAAGACCGGATCTTTGCGATCAATGACGGCGTGACCCCGGCCGCCAAGGCGTTCAGCGATGCCTTGGGTGAAGGCTCGCGGATGATCCTGCGCCTGCTGCTGTTCACCAACCTCGCCACTGCGCTGGGCCTGATCGTGCTGGCGCTGCTGCGCACCCGCAAACTGCTCAAGCAGCGCCATGCCTTCGCCGAAGCGCTGCAACTGGAAAAGGACCGGGCCCATGTGACCCTGCACTCGATCGGCGACGGGGTGATCACCACCGACGTCAGCGGGGCGATCGATTACATGAACCCGGCCGCCGAGGCGTTGACTCACTGGAAGGCCGAGCAGGCTGCCGGTCTGCCCTTGGCGGCGCTGTTCAACCTGCTGGATGACAATGCCCAGAGCGAGGGCTTGACCCTGATCGAGCACATTCTCAGTGGCCAGCTCACCGGCGGCAGCGAGCATTCGAAGCTGATCCAGCGGCTGGACGGCAGCACCGTGTCGGTGACGCTGGTCGGTGCGCCGATCCGCAATGCCGGCAAGGTCAGCGGTACGGTGCTGGTGCTGCATGACATGACTCAGGAGCGGCAATACATCGCCAATCTGTCGTGGCAGGCCACCCACGATGCGCTGACCGGCCTGGCCAACCGTCGCGAGTTCGAATACCGGCTCGAACAGGCCCTGCACAACCTGACGCGGCAGGCCGGGCGACATGCGCTGATGTTCCTCGATCTCGATCAGTTCAAGCTGGTCAACGACACCTGCGGGCACGCGGCAGGCGATGAGTTGCTGCGCCATATCTGCGCGTTGCTGCAATCGGGCTTGCGTGAGGGCGACACCCTGGCGCGGCTGGGCGGCGACGAGTTCGGCATCCTGCTGGAGAACTGCGCACCGGAGGCGGCCGAGAAGATCGCCGAGAGCCTGCGTCAGACCGTGCAAAACCTGCATTTCGTCTGGAAGGGGCGGCCGTTCCTGACCACCGTCAGCATTGGTCTGGTGCACGTCGCACAGAACCCGACCACCCTCGAGGCCTCGTTGCGGGCCGCCGACATGGCTTGCTACATGGCCAAGGAAAAGGGCCGCAACCGGGTGCAGGTCTACCACGCCGACGACTCGGAACTGTCCCTGCGTTTTGGCGAGATGGCTTGGGTGCAACGCCTGCATATGGCTTTGGAGGAAAACCGCTTCTGTCTCTACGCCCAGGAAATCGCACCACTGGGTTCGGTTGCCGGTGGCACCCGCGGGCACATCGAAATCCTGTTGCGTCTGCACGATGAGGCAGGCCGGATGATCCTGCCGGACAGTTTCATACCCGCGGCGGAACGTTACGGTTTGATGACGTCGCTGGATCGCTGGGTTGTGCAGAATGTATTTAAGGTTATTGCTCAATGTATTAACGAAGAGTGCGAAGGCCCTCTGGCAATGTGTGCGATTAATCTTTCAGGCATTACTATCGGAGATGACGCGTTCTTGCACTTTCTACGCGAGCAGTTTGATAACTACGGCGTACCGCCTGAAATGATTTGTTTTGAAATTACAGAAACCAGTGCCATTGCAAATCTCGGGAGTGCAATCAGATTTATTAATGAACTCAAAGGCTTGGGTTGCTATTTCTCACTCGATGACTTTTGTGCCGGAATGTCTTCATTCGCTTATCTGAAACATTTGCCTGTAGACTTCCTGAAGATCGACGGGAGTTTCGTAAAGGATATGCTGGACGACCCGATTAACCGTGCAATGGTCGAAGTGATCAATCACATCGGGCATGTCATGGGTAAGCAGACAATTGCCGAGTTTGTCGAAACAGCGCAGATCGAGCAGGCATTGCTTGAAATCGGCGTGGATTACGCTCAGGGTTATGTCATCGAACGCCCGCAGTTGTTTACCTGTGACAGTTTGCAAAGTCGGCCCGCCAGACCGCAGCCGTTGTTATTCAAGGCGCCTGGCACGTTCCGTTGAAGTCTCTTGCCGATCCGTACAATCACAAATCAAAAGGAGCCGAACAGTGATCGACACATTCAACCGAACCGGACCACTCATGGAAGCTGCAAGTTATCCCGCCTGGGCGCAACAGTTGATCCAGGATTGCAGCGAGAGCAAACGCCGGGTTGTCGAACATGAACTTTATCTGCGCATGCGTGATAACAAGCTCAGCGCCAAAACCATGCGCCAGTACCTGATCGGGGGCTGGCCCGTCGTTGAGCAATTCGCGTTGTACATGGCGCAGAACCTCACCAAGACCAAATTCGCCCGTCATCCGGGTGAAGACATGGCGCGGCGCTGGTTGATGCGCAACATTCGCGTCGAACTCAACCATGCCGATTACTGGCTGCACTGGAGCCGGGCCCATGGGGTGAGCCTGGAAGACCTGCAGGCGCAGCAAGTGCCACCGGAATTGCACGCCCTGAGCCACTGGTGCTGGCACACCAGTTCGGCGGATTCACTGATCGTGGCCATCGCGGCCACCAACTACGCCATCGAAGGCGCGACCGGGGAGTGGTCGGCGCTGGTCTGTTCGACGGGTGTCTATGCTGCGGCCTTCCCTGAAGAGGATCGCAAGCGGGCCATGAAGTGGCTGAAGATGCACGCCCAGTACGATGATGCCCATCCGTGGGAGGCACTGGAGATCATCTGCACCCTGGCCGGGATGAACCCGAGCAAAGCCTTGCAGGCGGAGCTGCGACAGGCCATCTGCAAGAGCTACGACTACATGTACCTGTTCCTCGAGCGCTGCATGCAGCTCGAACTGTCGGAGCGGGTGTTAGTCGGGCGTGAGCGTCGGGCACTGGTCGAGAGCTGATTTCGGCAACATCCATAAAAAAAACGGGAGCCTTGGCTCCCGTTTTTTGTTGGCGGCGAATAATCAGCCCGCCATGGTCAGGCGATTTCGCCCCTCGCGCTTGGCGACATACAGCGCGCTGTCGGCGCGGCGCAGCAGGCTGTCGGCGGATTCGCCCGGCAACAGAGTCGAGCAGCCGAGGCTCACGGTCAGTTCGATCAATTGGTTATTGGCGTAGTAATCCTGGGCCTGGGCTGCCTGACGCAGGCGCTCACCGACCATGGCGGCCGCGTCGCGACCGGTGTTGGACAACAGGATCAGAAACTCTTCCCCGCCATAACGGAACACCATGTCGACGTTGCGCAACTGGCCCTTGATCGATGCGGCCACGGCTTTGAGCACGTCGTCGCCGGCGCTGTGACCATGGAGGTCGTTGACCTGCTTGAAGTGGTCGATGTCCAGCATCAGCAACGACAGCGGTTGCAGGTGCCGGCGGGACATCTCGATTTCGCGGTGCAGCGTCTGTTCCATGGCAATGCGGTTGCCGGCACCGGTCAGCGGATCACGCAGGGCGCTTTGCGTGGCGGCGCGGTACAGCAGGGCATTGCGCATCGGATACAGCAGCGCAGACAGCAACGATTCGAGATTGCCCAGTTCCTGTTCGCTGAAGCGCTGGTTGCGGCGGAACACCAGCTCACCCATGTGCTCGCCTTCGTGGCTGAGGCTGTAGCTGGCCGAGTGGTGACCGCGGGCACCGAACTCCAGTCGCAGGTCACTGCCATTGTGCACGTAGGTCAAGGCGTCCAGCGGCACCAGGCGCTGAACCTCGCGGAAAAACAGACCGAGGATGCGTTGAGGCTCAAGGCTGGTTTGCAGTTGCAGGCTCATTTGCTGGCGCAATTGTGCCAGGCTGGCAGGTCGCGCCAGAAGAGGTGGCTGCTGACCAAAGCCCAGGCGTTGCAATTTGGCATTGTCGAAGTCAATTGCAGTGGTCTGGGAGGGTGATTTCATATGGCGTGAGCCCCTAAGCAGTAAGTCTGTCTTACAGGCTGGGTGAGAGCGGCTATGGGCTGCGCGTCATACTGATCCATCAGTCCCGTAGGACATTTGGCGTAAGTTTAGTCTGCCCGATGACGATTAGTCAGCTATCGAATCAGGCCTTGCCCGACTGCCTTCACTCGGCGTGCTTTGAGGAAATGTAGAGCGAAAGTCGTGCCATACGGTTCATATTTTATTAAAACCGTTGTGGATCAATGGCTTGAGATTTTTGCGGAAGAAGGGGTGGTGGTTATTTGACTGAAGCTGCCGCGCTCAAAGCGGCAATTGCATGCCGCGACGGTATTCCGCCACGGCAACAAATGCGACGTATGGCATTACTGGGCGTTGAAGGCCTGGCCATTGATACCGGTGCTGTCCGGGCCCATCAGGTACAGATAGACCGGCATGATCTCTTCTGGAGTCGGGTTGTTCAGCGGGTTTTCCCCCGGGTAAGCCTGAGCGCGCATGCTGGTGCGAGTGGCGCCCGGGTTGATGCTGTTGGAGCGTACCGGGGCGACGTTTTCGACTTCGTCGGCCAGGGTTTGCATCAGGCCTTCGGTGGCGAACTTCGACACGCCATAGGCGCCCCAGTAAGCACGGCCCTTGCGCCCGACGCTGCTGGAGGTGAAGACCACCGAGGCGTCCTGCGACAGTTTGAGCAGCGGCAGCAGCGTGCTGGTCAGCATGAACATCGCGTTGACGTTGACCTGCATGACGCGCATGAAGTTTTCACCGGACAACTGCTCGATCGGCGTGCGCGGGCCGATGATCGAGGCGTTATGCAGCAGGCCGTCGAGGTGGCCGAACTCGGTCTCGATCATCGCCGCCAGCTCATCGTATTGATGGGGCAGGGCGGTTTCGAGGTTGAACGGGATCACGGCCGGCTGCGGATGCCCGGCTGCTTCGATCTCGTCGTAGACCTGGGTCAGGTTGGCTTCGGTCTTGCCCAATAGCAGCACGGTTGCACCGTGGGCGGCGTAGGCCTTGGCGGCAGCCGCGCCGATGCCACGACCGGCACCGGTGACCAGAATGACCCGATCCTTGAGCAATTCGGGGCGAGCGGAGTAATCAAACATAAGAAACCTCTAATCCATTAACTTCTGATCGTTCCCGCGTCATGCGCGGGAATTCAGCGATGGTCGCTTTGCCGCACCACTCAGCAACTGCAGAGCGCGTTGTCGAGCACCTTGCGCAACTCCAGCGGATGATCCACCACCACGTCCGCGCCCCAGTGCCGAGGGTTGTCGTCGGGGTGGATGTAGCCATAGGTCACGGCAGCGGTTTTGGTGCCGGCGTCACGGCCGGATTCGATATCGCGCAGATCATCGCCGATAAACAGAACGGTCGACGGATCCAGATCAAGCATCTTGCAGGCCAGGGTCAGCATCTCGGGATCCGGCTTGCTGTTCTTCACGTGATCCGGGCAGATCAGCAGGGCCGAGCGCTCGGCCAGCCCCAGTTGCTGCATGATCGGCTCGGCGAAGCGCAGCGGCTTGTTGGTGACCACGCCCCAGACCAGATGGGCTTTCTCGATGTCGGCCAGCAATTCGCCCATGCCGTCGAACAGCTTGCTGTGTACGGCGCAACCGACGAGGTAACGCTCGAGGAACTCCAGACGCAACTCCTCGAAGCCCGGCGACTCCGGATCCATCGAGAACGTCACCGCGACCATGGCCTTGGCGCCGCCGGAGATTTCATCGCGGATGTGTTTGTCGTTCATTGGCGGCAAGCCGCGATCCGCGCGCATCGCCTGGCAAATGGCGATGAAGTCCGGCGCGGTGTCGAGCAGAGTGCCGTCCATGTCGAAAAGGACTGCTCTGATGGCCATCGGCTTACTCCTCGCGCAGGGTCTGGATCATGTAGTTGACGTCAACGTCCGCCGCCAGCTTGTAGTGCTTGGTCAGCGGGTTGTAGGTCAGGCCGATGATGTCCTTGACGGTCAGGCCGGCCATGCGGCTCCAGGCACCCAGCTCGGACGGGCGGATGAATTTCTTGAAGTCGTGGGTGCCGCGCGGCAGCAGCTTCATGATGTATTCGGCGCCGACGATGGCGAACAGGTACGCCTTCGGGTTGCGGTTGATGGTGGAGAAGAACACCTGGCCGCCGGGCTTGACCATGCGGAAGCAGGCGCGGATCACCGAGGAAGGGTCCGGTACGTGCTCGAGCATTTCCAGGCAGGTGACGACGTCGAACTGCTCGGGCATTTCTTCGGCCAGGGCTTCGGCGGTGATCTGCCGGTATTCGACGTTCACGCCGGATTCCAGCTGATGCAGTTGCGCGACCGCCAGTGGCGCTTCGCCCATGTCGATGCCGGTCACGGTCGCGCCGCGCTGAGCCATGGCTTCACTGAGGATGCCGCCGCCGCAACCGACGTCGAGGACCTTCTTGCCGGCCAGATTGACGCGTTCGTCAATCCAGTTGACCCGCAGCGGGTTGATGTCGTGCAGCGGTTTGAACTCGCTCTCGCGGTCCCACCAGCGATGGGCCAGGGCTTCGAATTTGGCGATTTCGGCGTGGTCGACGTTGCTCATGATTTCAATCCTCTAAAACTTGAAAAGGGCTGTAGCCCCGGAGTTTGCCCCGGGGTGTTTACGATTCGGTGTGGCCGCTGATGCGTCGGCCCCAGGCCCGGGCGGTTTCGCCGAGCTGTTGTTCGTCCAGTCGGGTCAGGCGCCGGTCGTCGAGCAACTGCTTGCCGGCAACCCACAGGTGTTTCACGCAGTCGCGACCGGTGGCGTATATAAGCTGCGAGACCGGGTCATAGACCGGTTGTTGCGCCAGGCCGGACAGGTCGAAGGCGACGATGTCGGCCGCCTTGCCGAGCTCCAGCGAGCCGGTCTCGGCTTCGATCCCCAAGGCTCGCGCGCCGTTCAGCGTGGCCATGCGCAGCGCCCGGTGGGCGTCCAGCGCGGTGGCCGAGCCGGCGACGGCTTTGGCCAACAGAGCGGCAGTGCGGGTTTCACCCAGCAGGTCCAGGTCATTGTTGCTCGCGGCGCCATCGGTGCCGACCGCCACGTTGACTCCGGCCTGCCACAGGCGCTCCACCGGGCAGAAGCCGCTGGCCAGTTTCAGGTTCGACTCCGGGCAGTGGATCACGCTGGTGTTGCTTTCTACCAGCAACGCCAGGTCGTCATCGCTGATCTGGGTCATGTGCACGGCCTGGAAGCGCGGGCCGAGCAAGCCCAGTCGGCCAAGGCGGGCCAGCGGGCGTTCGCCGCGCTGTTCGACCGCTTGCTGCACTTCGAACGCGGTTTCGTGGACGTGCATGTGTATCGAGGCGTCCAGCTCTTCGGCGATCACGCGGATTTTTTCCAGGTTCTCGTCGCCCACGGTGTAGGGTGCATGAGGGCCGAAGGTGATCTTGATGCGCTCGTGATGCTTCAGGTCGCCGAACAGTTCGACGCCCTGACGAATGGCTTCATCGGCGCTGGCGGCACCCGGAATCGGGAAGTCGAGGATCGGAATCGCGATCTGCGCGCGGATTCCGCTGTTGTGCACGCGCTCGCTGGCAACCTTCGGGAAGAAGTACATGTCCGAGAAACAGGTGATGCCACCTTTTATCTGCTCGGCGATGGCCAGGTCGGTGCCGTCACGCACAAAATCTTCATCGACCCATTTGCCTTCGGCCGGCCAGATGTGGTTTTCCAGCCAGGTCATCAGCGGCAGATCGTCGGCCAGCCCACGGAACAGCGTCATCGCGGCGTGGCCGTGGGCGTTGATCAGGCCGGGGCTGAGCAAAACGTCCGGCAGTTCGCGGACTTCGGCGGCGTTACACTTCAGCGCTTCGGCACGCGGGCCGATAAACACGATGCGACCGTCGCGGATGCCCAGGCCATGCTCCTTGAGCACAACGCCTGCAGGTTCGACGGGTACCAGCCAGGTCGGCAGCAATAATAAGTCGAGCGCAATGGCAGGTTTCGGCATCGAGGGTCGGTTCCAGTGCTTTTGTAAAGGATGGCGAAGTATACCCGAGCGTCTTCGCGGGGGGATCGCTATAATCGGCGGCTTTTGTTCATGAGTGCGGGGTGAGGGATGCGCGATCGACTGTTGGCTGCGGAGAAAGTAAAGGCCATCGATTGGCGTGATGGCGCGCTCCACCTGCTGGATCAGCGCGTTTTGCCGTTCGAGGAAAACTGGATCGCCTACACCAGCGCCGCCGGCGTGGCCGAGGCAATTCGTTCGATGGTGGTGCGCGGTGCGCCGGCCATCGGCATCAGTGCCGCGTACGGCATCGTGTTGGCGGCCCGTGCCCGGATTGCCGAAGGTGGCGACTGGTATGCGTCGCTGGAAGAGGATTTCATGTTGCTGGCCGATTCCCGTCCGACAGCGGTCAACCTGTTCTGGGCGTTGAACCGCATGCACGACCGGCTGGACCGCTTGAAGGAAAACGCCGATCCGCTGGCGGCGCTGGAAGCCGAAGCCATTGCGATTCATGAAAGCGATCGTGAAGCCAACCTGACCATGGCCCAGCTCGGCGTCGACCTGATCCGCAAGCATCAGGGCAATGCTCAGGCAATTCTCACTCACTGCAACACCGGCGCCCTGGCCACCGGCGGTTTCGGGACGGCGCTCGGGGTGATTCGCGCGGCGTTCATCGAGGGCATGGTCGAGCGCGTCTACGCCGACGAAACCCGGCCGTGGCTTCAAGGCTCGCGTCTGACCGCGTGGGAGCTGGCCAACGAAGGCATTCCGGTGACCCTGAACGCTGACTCTGCCGCCGCGCATATCATGAAAACCAAAGGCGTGACCTGGGTGATCGTCGGCGCCGACCGGATCACCGCCAACGGCGATGTGGCGAACAAGATCGGCACCTATCAACTGGCGGTCAACGCCATGCACCACGGCGTGCGTTTCATGGTGGTGGCGCCGAGTTCGACCATCGACATGAATCTGGCCAGCGGTGACGACATCCCGATCGAGGAGCGCGACGGCGCCGAGTTGCTGGAGGTTGGCGGCAAACGTGTCGGGGCTGACGTCGAAGCGTTCAACCCGGTGTTTGACGTGACCCCGGCGGATCTGATCGATGCGATCGTCACCGAAAAAGGCATCGTCGAGCGCCCGGACACCGCGAAAATGGCGCAGTTGATGTGCCGCAAGCGCCTGCATTGATTGGCTTGATGTCCGCGTTGTCCTCTTCGCAGCAGGCTCGCTCCCACAGGTTTTGTGATCGCCACAGAACCTTGCGGGAGCGAGCCTGCTCGCGATGGGGCCTTGAAAGTCAATAAACATCCGCAATTTCGCCCCGAAATTTGCATTCAGGGAAGCTCTGAGCCTCTCTCGTCCCCGTTAAGCCTGTCATCGGTCATCTAACTATGCTCCATGCGCATCTGGGGGATAGGTGCGTGGCGGCTCTTGTGATAACATCCGGCGTTTTCCGAGGCAGTCCCACGGGGTTGTCTTCACTGCGCAAATCCAGGGTCAACTTGTCGATTTGTCGTAAGTCGGCGCATGGCACTCGGCCTGCATCGACGAGCTTCGTGCGTCCCCTATGGATATGGCGAAGTTTCACCAGAAAAAGGAATCAGGCTTCTCATGGGCGAACTGGCCAAAGAAATCCTCCCGGTCAATATCGAAGACGAGCTGAAACAGTCCTATCTCGACTACGCGATGAGCGTGATCGTCGGCCGTGCACTGCCGGATGCGCGCGATGGCTTGAAGCCCGTGCACCGTCGCGTGCTGTTCGCGATGAGCGAGCTGGGCAATGACTTCAACAAGCCGTACAAGAAATCTGCCCGTGTCGTCGGTGACGTGATCGGTAAGTATCACCCGCACGGTGATACCGCGGTGTACGACACCATCGTCCGCATGGCGCAGCCTTTCTCCCTGCGTTACCTGCTGGTCGACGGCCAGGGCAACTTCGGTTCGGTGGACGGCGACAACGCCGCGGCCATGCGATACACCGAAGTGCGCATGACCAAGCTGGCGCACGAGCTGCTGGCCGACCTGCACAAGGAAACCGTGGACTGGGTGCCGAACTACGACGGCACCGAACTGATCCCGGCGGTCATGCCGACCCGCGTACCCAACCTGCTGGTCAACGGTTCCAGCGGTATCGCCGTGGGCATGGCGACCAATATTCCGCCGCACAACCTCGGTGAAGTTATCGACGGTTGCCTGGCCCTCATCGACAACCCCGAGCTGACCGTCGATGAGCTGATGCAATACATTCCCGGTCCGGACTTCCCGACTGCCGCGATCATCAACGGTCGCGCCGGCATCATCGAAGCCTACCGCACCGGCCGTGGCCGCATTTACATGCGCGCCCGTTCGATCATCGAAGACATCGACAAGGTCGGTGGCCGTCAGCAGATCGTCATCACCGAACTCCCTTACCAGCTGAACAAGGCACGCCTGATCGAGAAGATCGCCGAGCTGGTAAAAGAGAAGAAACTCGAAGGCATCACCGAACTGCGCGACGAGTCCGACAAGGACGGTATGCGCGTCGTGATCGAACTGCGTCGCGGCGAAGTGCCTGAGGTGATCCTCAACAACCTCTACGCCCAGACCCAGCTGCAATCGGTATTCGGCATCAACATCGTTGCGCTGATCGACGGCCGTCCGCGGATCCTGAACCTCAAGGACCTGCTGGAAGCCTTCGTCCGTCACCGTCGCGAAGTGGTTACCCGCCGTACCGTGTTCGAACTGCGCAAGGCGCGCGAGCGCGGTCACATCCTCGAAGGTCAGGCCGTTGCCCTGTCGAACATCGACCCGGTGATCGCCCTGATCAAGGCTTCGCCGACGCCGTCGGAAGCCAAGGAAGCGCTGGTCAGCACGCCGTGGGAATCCTCGGCTGTGGTGGCGATGGTGGAACGTGCCGGTGCCGATTCGTGCCGTCCGGAAAACCTCGATCCGCAATACGGGCTGCGCGACGGCAAGTACTTCCTGTCGCCGGAACAGGCGCAAGCCATTCTGGAGCTGCGTCTGCACCGTCTGACCGGTCTGGAGCACGAAAAGCTGCTGGCCGAGTATCAAGAGATCCTCAACCAGATCGGCGAGCTGATCCGCATCCTCAACAGCGCCGTGCGCCTGATGGAAGTGATCCGCGAAGAACTGGAAGTGATCCGTGCCGAATACGGCGACGTGCGCCGCACCGAAATTCTCGATGCCCGTCTCGACCTGACCCTGGGCGACATGATCCCGGAAGAAGAGCGCGTCGTGACCATCTCCCACGGTGGCTATGCCAAGACCCAGCCGCTGGCTGCGTACCAGGCCCAGCGTCGTGGCGGTAAAGGCAAATCGGCTACTGGCGTGAAGGATGAGGACTACATCGCTCACCTGCTGGTCGCCAACAGCCACACCACCCTGCTGCTGTTCTCCAGCAAGGGCAAGGTGTACTGGCTGAAAACCTACGAAATCCCTGAAGCGTCCCGCGCCGCCCGTGGTCGTCCGTTGGTCAACCTGCTGCCGCTGGATGACGGTGAATACATCACCACCATGCTGCCGGTCGAGGAATACACCGAAGGTCACTACATCTTCATGGCCACCGCCAACGGCACCGTGAAGAAGACCCCGCTGGAATCCTTCAGCCGTCAGCGCAGCGTCGGTCTGATCGCGCTGGAACTGGACGAAGGTGACGTGCTGATCTCCGCGGCCATCACCGATGGCGAGCGTGAAGTAATGCTGTTCTCCGACGGCGGCAAGGTCACCCGCTTCAAGGAATCCGACGTGCGTGCCATGGGCCGTACCGCCCGCGGTGTGCGCGGCATGCGTTTGCCGGAAGGGCAGAAGCTGATTTCGATGCTGATCCCGGAAGAAGGCAGCCAGATCCTCACCGCTTCCGAGCGTGGCTACGGCAAACGCACCGCGATCACCGAGTTCCCTGAGTACAAACGTGGCGGCCAGGGCGTGATCGCCATGGTCAGCAACGAGCGTAACGGCCGTCTGGTCGGTGCGGTTCAGGTGCTCGATGGCGAGGAGATCATGCTGATTTCCGACCAGGGCACGCTGGTGCGTACCCGTGTCGACGAAGTTTCCAGCCTGGGTCGTAACACCCAGGGCGTGACCCTGATCAAGCTGGCCAAGGATGAAACCCTGGTCGGTCTGGAGCGGGTCCAGGAGCCGTCGGAAGTCGAGGGTGAAGAGCTTCAAGGTGAAGAAGGTGTCGAACTGGAAGAGGGCGTGATCGGCGCCGAACCGGACGATGCGGTCGACAACCTGCAGGCGGACGCCGCAGACGAAGAAGAGTCGCAAGACTAACCAAATCGTAGCAGGGCAGAGTGTTTGCTCTGTCCGCTACCGTGATTGCATAGCGAGAGTGGATGTGAGCAAACGAGCCTATAACTTCTGCGCAGGTCCCGCTGCGCTGCCTGAAGCTGTCCTGTTGCGTGCCCAGTCCGAGATGCTCGACTGGCACGGCAAGGGTCTGTCGGTCATGGAAATGAGCCATCGCAGCGATGACTACGTGGCCATCGCCGAGAAGGCCGAACAAGACCTGCGCGACCTGCTGTCCATCCCCTCCAATTACAAAGTGCTGTTCCTGCAGGGCGGTGCGAGCCAACAGTTCGCCGAGATTCCGCTGAACCTGCTGCCCGAGAACGGCACTGCCGACTATGTCGAAACCGGCATCTGGTCGAAGAAAGCCATCGAGGAAGCGCGTCGCTTCGGCAACGTCAATGTTGCCGCCAGTGCCAAGCCTTATGACTATCTGGCCATCCCTGGTCAGAACGAGTGGAAGCTGACCCCGGGTGCGGCCTATCTGCACTATGCGTCCAACGAAACCATCGGCGGCCTGCAGTTCGACTGGGTTCCCGAGGCTGGTGACGTTCCGCTGGTGGTCGACATGTCCTCCGATATCCTCTCGCGCCCGATCGATGTGTCGCAGTACGGCCTGATCTACGCCGGCGCGCAGAAGAACATCGGCCCGAGCGGTCTGGTCGTGGTGATCGTTCGTGAAGACCTGCTGGGCCGCGCCCGCAGTTCGTGCCCGACCATGCTCGACTACAAGGTCTCGGCCGATAACGGCTCGATGTACAACACCCCGGCCACCTATTCCTGGTACCTCTCGGGCCTCGTCTTCGAGTGGCTGAAGGAGCAGGGTGGCGTCGCCGCGATGGAGCAGCGCAACAAGGCGAAGAAAGATCGCCTGTACGGCTTCATCGACAACAGCGACTTCTATACCAACCCGATCAGCGTCAACGCCCGGTCGTGGATGAACGTGCCGTTCCGTCTGGCTGACGAGCGTCTGGACAAGGCGTTCCTGGCCGGCGCCGACGCCCGTGGCCTGCTCAACCTCAAGGGCCATCGTTCGGTTGGCGGCATGCGTGCCTCGATCTACAACGCCCTGGGTCTGGACGCCGTCGAAGCGTTGGTCGGCTACATGGCTGAATTCGAGAAGGAGCATTCCTGATGTCCGAGCAGGAGCTCAAGGCGCTGCGCGTTCGCATCGATAACCTGGATGAGAAGATCCTCCAGCTGATCAGCGATCGCGCGCGCTGCGCCGAAGAAGTTGCCCGGGTCAAGATGGCCAGTCTGGCCGAAGGCGAGCAGCCGGTGTTCTACCGTCCCGAGCGTGAGGCGCAGGTCCTCAAGCGTGTGATGGAACGCAACAAGGGGCCGCTGGGCAACGAAGAGATGGCGCGCTTGTTCCGCGAAATCATGTCTTCGTGCCTGGCTCTCGAGAACCCGCTGAAAGTGGCTTATCTCGGTCCGGAAGGCACCTTCACCCAAGCGGCGGCCATGAAGCACTTCGGTCACGCGGTGATCAGCAAGCCGATGGCGGCGATCGACGAAGTGTTCCGTGAAGTGGCAGCCGGTGCGGTGAATTTCGGCGTGGTGCCGGTGGAGAACTCCACCGAAGGCGCGGTCAACCATACCCTCGACAGCTTCCTCGAACACGACATGGTCATCTGCGGCGAAGTCGAGCTGCGGATTCACCATCATCTGCTGGTTGGTGAAAACACCAAGACCGACAGCATCAGCCGCATCTATTCCCACGCTCAGTCGCTGGCCCAGTGCCGCAAGTGGCTGGACGCCCATTACCCGAATGTCGAGCGCGTGGCGGTGTCCAGCAACGCCGAAGCGGCCAAGCGGGTCAAAGGCGAGTGGAACTCGGCGGCGATCGCCGGCGACATGGCGGCCGGGCTGTACGGCCTGACCCGTCTGGCCGAGAAGATCGAAGATCGCCCGGACAACTCCACGCGCTTCCTGATGATCGGTAACCAGGAAGTGCCACCGACCGGCGACGACAAGACTTCGATCATCGTGTCCATGAGCAACAAGCCCGGCGCGCTCCATGAGCTGCTGGTGCCGTTCCATGACAACGGGATCGACCTGACCCGGATCGAAACCCGTCCGTCGCGCAGCGGCAAATGGACCTACGTGTTCTTCATCGACTTCGTTGGTCATCACCGTGATCCGCTGATCAAAGGTGTACTGGAAAAGATCAGTCAGGAAGCAGTAGCACTCAAGGTGCTGGGTTCCTACCCGAAAGCAGTTCTTTAAGGGGTGGTAGCAATGAGTGGCAACTTCCTCGCTCTGGCACAGCCGGGCGTGCAACAACTTTCGCCCTACGTACCGGGCAAGCCCGTGGACGAACTGGCGCGCGAGCTGGATCTGGATCCGGCAAGCATCGTCAAACTGGCGAGCAACGAAAACCCGTTGGGCGCCAGCCCGAAAGCGCTGGCCGCGATCCGCGAAGCGCTGGACGAGCTGACTCGTTATCCGGACGGCAACGGTTTTGCCCTGAAATCCCTGCTGGCCGAGCAGTGCCGTGTCGAGCTGAACCAGGTGACCCTGGGCAACGGCTCCAACGACATTCTTGAACTGGTGGCGCGCGCCTATCTGGCGCCGGGCCTGAATGCCGTGTTCAGCGAGCACGCGTTCGCGGTCTACCCGATCGCGACCCAGGCGGTCGGCGCTCAGGCCAAGGTCGTTCCGGCCAAGGACTGGGGTCATGACCTGCCAGCGATGCTGGCGGCCATCGACGCCAGCACCCGCGTCGTGTTCATCGCCAACCCGAACAACCCGACCGGCACCTGGTTCGGCGCCGAAGCGCTGGACGAGTTCCTGCAGGACGTGCCGGAACATGTGCTGGTGGTGCTGGACGAGGCCTACATCGAATACGCCGAAGGCAGCGATCTGCCGGACGGTCTGGATTTCCTCGCGGCTTATCCGAACCTGCTGGTCTCGCGTACGTTCTCCAAGGCCTACGGTCTGGCGGCGCTGCGCGTTGGTTACGGCTTGTCCACACCCGTGGTGGCAGACGTGCTGAATCGCGTACGTCAGCCATTCAACGTCAACAGCCTGGCTTTGGCCGCGGCGTGTGCGGCGCTGAAGGACGAGGAGTATCTGGCGCAGAGCCGTCAGCTCAATGAATCCGGCATGCAACAGCTGGAAGCGGGTTTCCGCGAGCTGGGCCTGAGCTGGATTCCGTCCAAGGGCAACTTTATCTGCGTCGACCTTGGTCAGGTGGCGGCTCCGGTGTTCCAGGGCCTGCTGCGCGAAGGCGTGATCGTGCGTCCGGTCGCCAACTACGGCATGCCGAACCATCTGCGGGTGACCATCGGTCTGCCGGCGGAAAACAGCCGCTTCCTCGAAGCGCTGCGCAAGGTTCTGGCTCGTGGGTGATGTCACTGCGCTGCAATCTGCTGCACCTATGATCGGGCGCCTGGTGGTGGTCGGTCTGGGGTTGATCGGTGGTTCGTTTGCCAAAGGTTTGCGTGAAAGCGGCGTGTGCCGCGAAGTGGTCGGGGTCGATCTCGATCCGCAATCGCGCAAGCTGGCGGTCGAGTTGGGCGTGGTGGATCGCTGCGAAGATGATCTGGCAGCGGCTTGCCAGGGCGCGGACGTGATCCAGTTGGCGGTACCGATCCTGGCCATGGAAAAAGTGCTGGCCCGTCTGGCCAGTATGGATCTGGGGCAGGCGATCCTGACGGATGTCGGCAGCGCCAAGGGCAATGTGGTGCGCGCGGCGACCGAAGCGTTCGGCGGCATGCCGGCGCGTTTCGTGCCGGGCCATCCGATTGCCGGTTCCGAGCAGAGCGGGGTGGAAGCCTCCAACTCGGAACTGTTCCGCCGTCATAAAGTCATTCTGACCCCGCTGGAGCAGACCGATCCGGCTGCCCTGGCGGTGGTTGATCGCTTGTGGCGCGAGCTGGGTGCCGACGTTGAGCACATGCAGGTCGAGCGTCACGATGAAGTGCTGGCTGCGACCAGTCATCTGCCGCACCTGCTGGCCTTCGGTCTGGTCGATTCGCTGGCCAAACGCAATGAAAACCTTGAGATCTTCCGTTACGCTGCGGGCGGTTTCCGTGATTTCACAAGAATCGCCGGAAGCGACCCGGTCATGTGGCATGACATCTTTCTCGCCAATCGCGAGGCTGTCCTGCGCACACTCGATACATTTCGCAGCGACCTCGACGCCTTGCGCGACGCGGTCGATGCAGGGGATGGGCACCAATTGTTGGGCGTCTTCACGCGCGCCCGGGTTGCCCGCGAGCATTTCAGTAAAATCCTGGCCCGCAGGGCCTATGTGGACGCTATGAATTCCAACGATCTGATTTTCCTGGCTCAACCTGGTGGCCGCCTGTCCGGTCGGATTCGCGTACCGGGTGACAAATCGATTTCCCACCGTTCGATCATGCTCGGTTCTCTGGCTGAAGGCGTCACCGAAGTCGAAGGCTTCCTCGAGGGCGAAGACGCCCTGGCGACCTTGCAGGCGTTCCGCGACATGGGCGTGGTCATCGAAGGCCCGCATCACGGCCGCGTGACCATCCACGGTGTCGGCCTGCATGGCCTGAAGCCTGCGCCGGGCCCGATCTATCTGGGCAACTCCGGCACTTCGATGCGCCTGCTGTCCGGCCTGCTGGCCGCGCAGGACTTCGACAGCACCCTGACTGGTGATGCTTCGCTGTCCAAGCGTCCGATGAATCGCGTCGCCAACCCGCTCCGGGAAATGGGTGCCGTGATCGAAACCGCTGCCGAGGGTCGTCCACCGATGACCATTCGTGGCGGTCACAAACTCAAAGGCCTGACCTACACCATGCCGATGGCCAGTGCCCAGGTTAAATCCTGCCTGCTGTTGGCGGGTCTGTACGCCGAAGGCAAGACCACCGTCACCGAGCCGGCTCCGACCCGTGACCACACCGAGCGCATGCTGCGCGGCTTCGGCTACCCGGTGAGCGTCAACGGTGCCACGGCATCGGTTGAGTCCGGCGGCAAGCTGACCGCGACCCACATCGAAGTGCCGGGCGATATCTCGTCGTCGGCATTCTTCCTGGTGGCCGCGTCGATCGCCGAAGGTTCGGAGCTGGTGCTCGAACACGTCGGCATCAACCCGACCCGCACCGGTGTGATCGACATTCTGCGCCTGATGGGCGCCGACATCACCCTGGAAAACCAGCGTGAAGTGGGTGGCGAGCCGGTTGCCGACCTGCGCGTGCGAGCGGCTAAACTCAAGGGTATCGAGATTCCGGAAGCGCTGGTTCCACTGGCGATCGACGAATTCCCGGTGCTGTTCGTGGCCGCGGCCTGTGCCGAAGGGCGTACCGTGCTGACCGGCGCCGAAGAGCTGCGGGTCAAGGAGTCGGACCGTATCCAGGTCATGGCGGACGGTCTGCTGGCGCTGGGCGTCAAGTGCGAACCGACCCCGGACGGCATCATCATCGACGGCGGCCAGATCGGCGGCGGCGAAGTGCATGGTCATGGCGATCACCGTATCGCGATGGCTTTCAGCGTGGCCTCGCTGCGCGCCACGGCACCGATCCGCATCCATGACTGCGCCAACGTCGCGACATCGTTCCCGAACTTCCTGGCGCTGTGCGCACAGGTCGGCATTCGTGTGGCGCAAGAGGCTCAGTCGTGAACAATATTGCTCCGGTCATCACCATCGATGGGCCAAGCGGCTCGGGCAAAGGCACCGTAGCCGGGATTCTGGCCAAGCGTCTGGGCTGGAACCTGCTGGATTCCGGTGCGCTGTATCGCCTGCTGGCGTTTGCTGCGCACAACCATGGTGTTGACCTGACCAATGAAGAGCTGCTGAAGAAACTGGCCGCTCATCTGGATGTGCAGTTCATCGCGGCGACCGACGGTCAACTGCAACGCATCATTCTGGAAGGTGACGAAGTCAGCGATGTCATCCGCACTGAAAGCGTCGGTTCCGGCGCTTCTCAGGTGGCTGCATTGCCGGCCGTGCGCGAGGCGCTGCTGCAGCGCCAGCGTGCTTTTCAGGAGTCGCCGGGGCTGGTGGCCGATGGTCGCGACATGGGCACGGTGGTATTTCCGAATGCGCCCTTGAAGATTTTCCTGACCGCCAGTGCCGAGGAGCGGGCGCGCCGTCGATATTTGCAGTTGAAGGGCAAAGTCGAGGGTGTTAGTCTGTCGAGTCTGCTAGATGAGATCCGTGCGCGCGACGAGCGTGATACCCAGCGAGCGGTGGCCCCGCTAAAGCCGGCGGCCGACGCCATACAGCTGGATTCCACGGAGTTGTCCATCGATCAGGTGCTGGAACGCATCATGAGCGAGATCGCCATTCGCGATATCGCCGGGTGACCAGGAAGGCCGCAGGGGACCAGTCATAGTCCTGCGGTGGCTTCCTTTAAATGAAACTGACCCGCATCGTCTGGGATGTGGAGACGGGCGTATTTTTCGCCCTAATCAACAGGAATTAAAATGAGCGAAAGCTTTGCGGAACTCTTTGAAGAAAGCCTAAAGACCCTGAACCTTCAGGCAGGCTCCATCATCACCGGTGTTATCGTTGATATCGATTACCAAGCTCGCTGGGTAACCGTTCACGCTGGCCTGAAGTCCGAAGCACTGATCCCTCTGGAGCAGTTCTACAACGACGCTGGCGAACTGAACATCAACGTCGGTGACGAAGTTCACGTTGCTCTGGACTCGGTTGAAGACGGTTTCGGCGAAACCAAGCTGTCCCGTGAAAAAGCCAAGCGCGCTGAATGCTGGATCGTTCTGGAAGCAGCCTTCGCAGCCGAGGAAGTGGTCAAGGGCGTTATCAACGGTAAGGTTAAAGGCGGCTTCACTGTCGACGTTAACGGCATCCGTGCGTTCCTGCCAGGTTCCCTGGTTGACGTCCGTCCAGTGCGCGACACCACGCACCTGGAAGGCAAAGAGCTGGAATTCAAGGTCATCAAGCTGGACCAGAAGCGCAACAACGTTGTCGTTTCCCGTCGCAGCGTCCTGGAAGCCGAGAACTCCGCCGAGCGTGAAGCTCTGCTGGAATCCCTGCAGGAAGGCCAGCAAGTCAAAGGTATCGTCAAAAACCTCACCGATTACGGCGCATTCGTCGATCTGGGTGGCGTGGACGGCCTGCTGCACATCACCGACATGGCGTGGAAGCGTATCAAGCACCCTTCCGAAATCGTCAATGTTGGCGACGAGATCGACGTCAAGGTTCTGAAGTACGATCGCGAGCGCAATCGTGTTTCCCTGGGCCTGAAGCAACTGGGCGAAGATCCATGGGTTGCTATCAAAGCCCGTTACCCAGAAAGCACTCGCGTTACCGCTCGTGTAACCAACCTGACCGACTACGGCTGCTTCGCTGAGCTGGAAGAAGGCGTTGAAGGTCTGGTACACGTTTCGGAAATGGACTGGACCAACAAGAACATCCACCCTTCGAAAGTCGTACAAGTCGGCGACGAAGTGGAAGTCATGGTTCTGGACATCGACGAAGAGCGTCGTCGTATCTCCCTGGGCATCAAGCAGTGCAAGTCGAACCCATGGGAAGACTTCTCTGGCCAGTTCAACAAGGGCGACAAGATCTCCGGCACCATCAAGTCGATCACCGATTTCGGTATCTTCATTGGTCTGGACGGCGGCATCGACGGTCTGGTTCACCTGTCCGACATCTCTTGGAACGAAGTGGGCGAAGAAGCCGTACGTCGTTTCAAGAAGGGCGACGAGCTGGACACCGTTATCCTGTCGGTTGACCCGGAGCGTGAGCGTATCTCCCTGGGTATCAAGCAACTGGAAAGCGATCCGTTCTCCGAGTACGTCTCGGTTAACGACAAAGGCGCAATCGTTACTGGCACCGTGAAAGAAGTTGACGCCAAAGGCGCCATCATCGTTCTGGCCGACGATATCGAAGCGACTCTGAAAGCCTCCGAAATCAGCCGTGACCGCGTTGAAGACGCGCGCAACGTTCTGAAAGAAGGCCAGCAAGTAGAAGCCAAGATCATCAGCGTTGATCGTAAGAGCCGCGTAATCCAGCTGTCGATCAAATCGAAAGACGATGCTGAAGAAAAAGAAGCTATCCAGAGCCTGAAAACCGCTCCGGAAGGCGAAGCAGCTGACACCACCATGGCGGCACTGCTGCGTCAAGCAATGGCCAAACAGAACTGAGTTCTGTCTGATCATTAAAAAGGGCGACTTCGGTCGCCCTTTTTTGTGCCTTCGATTTGGTAAGCCTCGCTCTCTGGTTATACGGGTGAAACCATTTCCTTTGCCGGGCGGTCTGTTTCTTTAATCGGATCAATCGTCTATTCGCGTCTAGGCTTAGTCTGAAGATCGCAGTAGTCGGGCAGGCGCCTGGCATAAGGATGTGAATGAACAAGTTTATAGTTCTGTTGGGTATGTTGGTGTTGGCAGGCTGTACGACTAGCGCCAAGACTCATGCGGTGCGCGGAGTCAGCGGTATCGAGGTTGACTGCTCCGGCTTGGGTTCGGGCTGGGAGAGGTGTCAGAAGCGCGCAGCCAAGGAATGCAAGGGGGCGGGTTACAAGGTGATCACGCGATCTGATGATGCGCGGGATGAGGATGAGTTTCCCTTTGGTTTCAATCCTGCCGGCTATGTCACTCGAACCATGCTGGTGATTTGTCGGTGAGTGAGCGTTGGCGTGCATGCGATCCGATGCCCTGAAAATGGGCGTTTCGGCGAGCGGAAAGATATGTCAAGCCCTGGGCTGTTCAAAATCTTCCGGGCGTGCTAAAACCTTTCAAGCGCTGATCTAGCTGCTTGAAAAAGAAGGGAAAAATATGACGAAGTCGGAGTTGATCGAACGAATTGTCACCCATCAGGGGCTGCTCTCATCCAAGGATGTTGAGCTGGCCATCAAGACCATGCTTGAGCAAATGTCCCAGTGCCTTGCCACAGGTGATCGTATCGAGATCCGTGGCTTTGGCAGCTTCTCCTTGCACTATCGTGCGCCGCGAGTCGGCCGCAACCCGAAGACAGGGCAGTCTGTCAGTCTTGACGGAAAGTTCGTTCCCCATTTCAAGCCAGGCAAAGAGCTTCGGGATCGAGTGAATGAGGAAGAGGATGAATAGTAGATATGACCAGGGAAGCAGTTTATGACTAATCTCAAACGAATCCTCTTGGGAGGATTTCTACTGCTGCTGGTTCTGGTAATCCTGGCATTTGTACTTGAAAATCAGCAAACAGTATCCCTGCTGTTTCTCGGTTGGGAAGCACCTCATTTACCCGCTTCTGTCGTAATATTGGCGGCACTCTTGGTCGGTATGATCATCGGCCCTCTGTTACGTCTGTTATTGGGTCGTGCTCTACGCGCTCGGCGCAAACCTTCGATTTAGATTTTTTAAGTTTCCTGAGCAGAATAAAGAGGGGAAGCCATGGCTTCCCCTCAATTGTTTCTGCAACAAAATACTAAATCATCACTGGCTTATTCCTTGCCTCCAGCATTGAACTTCACTGCCAGCGCTGCTAATGGCACATAAGCAATCAGAACCCCCAGCAGACCGTCCAGGTAACCGTTAGCCACCAATAGCGCAATCGGCAACAGCCAGCAAAGATTGATCGCGGCAACGCCCAGCGTGACGGGCAGGTGCTTTTTGTATTTTCGAGAAGCGAATTGATAAGCATGGCTACGGTGAGCTTCGTAGACTTTTTCTCCCCGTAGCAGCCGGCGGAACAAAGTCCAGGTTGCATCGACGATAAACACGCCCAGCAGAATCAGCCAGCTCCACAGCAATTGTGGTGCGGCCCAGGCAGCCTGCAGGGAGAGGACGCCCAGAGTGATCCCGAGGAAGCCGCTACCAGCATCCCCCATGAAGATGCGAGCTGTCGGGAAGTTCCAATACAAAAAACCGGACACTGCGAAGGCAAGCAGAAGCGGGAGGAGGGCCAATACACCATTGCCCGTCAGCCAATAAAGCAACGTTGCACCCAGGCAAACAAAAATCGCCTCGACGCTGGCAATGCCATCAATACCATCCATGAAGTTATACAGGTTCAGCAGCCAGACCAGATAAAACGCGGCCAATACATTGCCAACCCAACCCAGGTCAAATACGAATCCGAAGATCGTCAGAGGTGGTAAGCCGCCTATCCAGTAAAGTGCCCAAATGGCTGCAATGAAATGACCCAGCAAACGCCAGCGGGCGATGATATGGCCGTGATCATCCAGAAAGCCCAGTACTGCGATGCCGACACCTGCCCCCATCAATGCCCACATCGTCGGCAAGGTGATGGCACCCATGCTTGTCGCCAATATCAGTGCGACCAGAAAGCTCACAACGATCGCAACGCCGCCACCTCTTGGGGTGGGGACGGCGTGGGAGCTTCGGGCGTTGGGCACGTCTATAAGGCTTTTAGCCAGCGCATATTGCCGTAGGGCTCCGGTCAGAAACAGTGCAACGACGGCGCAAGCCGGTAATAACCACCACATATTCATTTGATTCGCAGGTCCAGAAAGTGTTTAGCCGTTTTACGCAGCGCCTCATCGACAGAGACGGGCGGGGTCCAGTTCAAAAGGGTACGTGTTTTTTCAATATCTACCTGAAGTGAACCGCAAAGTCGTTGGGCCAGGGCTTGCTTGCCCAGCATCGATGCCCCGGTTTCAAGTACCCAGCCGGGGATTGGCAGCATTCGGACAGGTTTGCCCAACGCAGCGCCCATGCGCCGAAGAAGCATGGTAGTCGATAGGTCTTCGCCATCGCTGACCATGAAAGTCTGGTTCGCAGCAGCAGGATGGACTACGCAAGTCGCAATCAGGTCAGTGAGATTGTCCAGTGCGACGAGGCTGCGGCGGTTGTGAAGTGCGCCGAATGGCAGCGGCACGCCTTTGTGGAGCCAGCGCATCATGCTGAGAAAGTTGGCCTGTACGCCTGGCCCATAAACCAGTACGGGACGGATGATGACTACTTCCATCCCGGTTTCTGTGGAAAGCGCACGTAGTCCCTGTTCGGCCTCAAGTTTTGAAATCCCATAGGGATCAAGAGGCACAGGTTGGCTTTCAGCGCTGTAAGGGTTGCCTGGGGTTGTGCTCTCGCCGTTGACTTTCACTGAGCTGATGAAGATGAATCTTCGGATGCCTGCTTCAGCCGATTGCCGGGCGAGATTCAACGTGCCCTCGACATTGGTCTTGCGGTATTCGGCAAGAGGGTCGGATGACTCGTCGCTCATGACATGCACGCGGGCAGCCGAATGGATGACGACATCATGTCCGCTCAGCACCGACATCCAGTTCTGCTCGCTGGACAGATCGCTGATCAGCGCCTGAGTTGCACGGGAGTCGAGCTCATTCGAGTTTTTGCGAACAGCAGCGGTAACCTCATGACCCTGCTCCAGCAGCAGAGGTGTCAGGCCGCGTCCCACAAAGCCCGTTGCGCCTGTAAGTAGAATTCGCATGATCAGGAAACTTCCGATGTGGAGATTACATCTACAGCCATGTCGCGCATGATATTCGCTCTGGAGAACCGATCGATAAAGGCCGCGCGTGGGGTCGTGGAGATCGTCAGTCTTTCGAAGGATTCGACCGCCGCATCGACATCACAAGGTGCAAATACCGATGCATTTTCGATGTGCTCGGTCACAAACTCTGCCGCGTAGCCTGCAATGCCCGCCCAGATCGGTTTTCCCAGGGCAGCATATTCGAACAGCTTGGACGGCAATACTTTACGAAATGCATCGTAGTCATTCAGGTGCAGAAACAATATGTCCGCTGATTGGTAGACGCCGATCAGTTCGTCGCGTTTGACCGGGCTCAGCAGGTCGACATTGTTGCACTTGGACGCATTGATGGCGTCTTTCAATGCAGCCAGTCGGCCGCCATCACCGATTACCTTGAATCGCACCTTTCCTTCAAGGCGTTTTGCCAGTTGAGGGATGATGTTGTGAAGGCCCTGACCTTCCCCGAAGTTTCCTGCGTACACCACATCCAGAATGCGGTCCTGGTTGTCTTCGGTGTTCACAATCGGCAGGTTGAGGAATTCGTCATCGATACCGTTGGTAAACAGCGAATACTTCTGGTCCGGGTATCTGGATTTGAAGTAAGGAAGAAAGCCTGCTGAGACCAGGTTGACTTTGCGCGCCGACTTTATCGTGAAGCGTTCGAGCAACGAGAGGATCGGTTTGATGAACCGCACCATCTTCCCGGATAGAACGTCCTTGATGGTGTCCACGAAAATGTCACGGATGTCGAGGTACAGTGGTGTTTTCTTGCTGCGGGCAATGACGGCTCCAAGTGTTGCGGTCATCAGGCGTGAAGACGTTGCATAAACAAGGTCGTAGTGCTTGCCGCGAGCGAAGTTGCGCACATGTCTGGCGTAGACCAGAAACGCTTTTGCCTGATCGACCATCCCGCTTTTGTGAGCGGGCAGGGCGATACGGCGTATGGTCAGGCGCGGATGTTCTTCAAGCTCGGGCGCTTCGCTGCTGAATGAGCTGTAGCGATTGGGCAGTGTCGTGATCAGTTCGATATGGGCATCAGCCGGCAATTTATCCAGCAATGCCTTTACCAGTGCCGTGGTGCGGAATGAGCCGGCGGACAGATCCGGCTGATAATAAAAACTCAGGACTAAAAGTTTCAAATAAGCCTCACCACGTTACGCGGGTAATAAGTGTGTCTGATGATAGTTCGACAACGATGCATTGGTTCGCCACGGACTTGCCGAACTCCGGGTGCCAGGTTGTGTTCGCAATGCTGATGCATGCCGCGCCCGAGATGGAGACAGAGACTGTCTCTCCAGAAGCCAGGGTGATTGTCAGGCCGTTGTCATTCTGAGTCACTGACGCCTCGGGGTGGAGGTGGAATCTTGCGATCGACTTGTCAAAGGCGCCCGTTACCGAATCGTTGATCTGTAGCGTGTTCCTGGTGGCGTTCCACTCCCGCGTGTGAAGGTTCTTGCCCTTCAGGCGCTGGTAGCCGTCATGTGAGCAAACGATGCGAACGGATTCACCGGTGCTCTCGAAGGTGCTCAGGCTGACGCGGGCGCGGCGGGCGACCCTGAAGCCGGCCCAGACCTCCGAGGAGTTTTCGCCATCGATCTCTACGGTGTTATGAGCGGCGGTACTGCGTTGACGATGACGCTCGCTGTCCTCGCCGTATTGCGATGTGCCGGAGTTAACGAATACTCGCTGCCCGAATACGCTCAACTCGAAGCTCAACGTATCTGCGTGAGTATGGCCGGGCTGATAAACGGGAGCGACTTGTGCAAAGTTCAAGAGTGCTTTGCTGCCCTCACCGAACGCTATGTGCGCAAACCCGCTTTCGGCATGGCAAATGGCACCGATCGAAGAAGTGTCCGCTGCGTCTGCCGGTGGCTGGCAACCCAGCAAGGCGGCATAACCTTCGATGTCGCGCAGGGCAGGAGCAATGCCGAAGGCGCAATCATTGAAGAAGGGGATTTCGCCATCAGGATGCTGCATGCTGCGCAGCCAGATGATTCCTTGCTCGATCACTCGGCGCCACTCGGGTGCACGGCTTTTCAGTGCGTCGATTTTGGCATTGAGTGCCAGATTGAGCAGGTCGCACATGTCCCAAAGCAACGAGGCGTGGTACATGGGCGACAGTTCGAAATGCGCCCCATCTGTCAGGAATTGCTCCTTCACCTCTCTGTCCAGAATCTTCAGTCCGGTTTTCAGCCAGTTCTCGGCCTCCCCGGTCTGCAGAAAGCTGCCCGCGAAAACCAGCGCCTTGCCATTCACGAACAAGTGATTTGCGAGGATGTGATATTCAATCCGTTGTGACAGTGCGTGTGTCTGCACTGCCAGGCTTTCCAGCCAGCGCTGATCCAGATGCGGCTGCATTTGCAACCACTTGACCAGGTTAACGATCCTGAGGGACAGCGTATAAGGTTCCCAGCCACAGCCGGCGAACGGCGGGTTGGCCGTGATCCAGCTGTTGACCAGATCCGTTTCCGACAGGGATGAATCATGTTCCTGGCGGGCGGTCAGGTGATCCAGATAATGCAGATTGTATTGCCAGATCTTTGGCAGCGACTCGTTGTGCCATTCGATGGCCGCCTTGCTGCCCATGAAGTCGAACTGCCCGTCTTCGGTTATGCGCGATGAATTCCAGCGAGGTGGATTGGCCAGATCAAAGGACGGGTTCTTGCTCGCCGGTGTTGCGGCATACGGTTTGATCTTGGCAAAACGATAGTAGATTCGATAGAGAATCTGCTCCGGTCGCAGCACTTTGGCAGTGTGGTAGAGCTTTGTGAGCCGGGCTATCCGTGCGTTGCGCATATGAGTCACTGATTCAAATGGTTGATTCGTTGTAATGTATTTTCGAGCTACTCAAGCGAAGTTGAATTTGAGCCAGCGTTCAAAATACAGAAGTTGCCAGAGTTTGTAGGTGTTATTGGCGGCACCGGAAAAGTGACTCTTTATCAGCCGCTCAACTTCCTCGCGATTGAGGAATTGATAGATTCGCTGGAATTCAGATGCCAGGCGTTCCGCACCCAGGCGCAGAATGATCCCGTCCAGAGGAGGGTTGAACCCGGTTTTCGGACGGTTGACCAGCGTGGAGGGGAGCAGGCTTTTCAAGAGCGTCTTGAGCGGTGCTTTAGGCGCGCCGTCTTTCAACAGATCGGCACTGGAGGTTGCGAACCCGTTGGCAACGACGCGCTCATCCAGCAACGGCACTCTGAGTTCGATGCTTGCCAGCATGCTTGCCTTGTCGGAAACGCCCAGGTTGTGACTCAGGAACCCGGTCATGTCGAAATGCTGTGCGCATTTCACTTTATCGTCCACATCGCCTTTGTACTGGCTCAGCACATTGTCCAGGCGCTGTTTGTACGTGTTTTCCAGTGTCGAGTAGTTGGAGAAGAAATTGCTGAGTTCCTGTTTTGAGAAATAGCCGAGCATCCGCGAATACGCCAGCGGCCAATAACTTTCCTGGGCGTACGAGACGAGTCGCTCGAACTTCTTGTCGAGTTTTTTCGGGAAAAGATTGAGCTTCAGCAACGACTTGAGCAGCGGGTAGACAGCGCGGATCAGATTGTGGTGCTTGAGGACCTTGTATCGGGGGTATCCGGCAAACGCTTCGTCGCCACCCATTCCGCTGAGCATTACGGTATATCCGCTCTTCCTGGCCTCGTCGGACAGTCGATAGGTGGCCCAGAACGTATAATCCGACACTAGCTCTTCAGTATTTTTGGCGACGAAGTCGATGGATTCAAACGGATTGTCGTTCGCGTCGAGAATTTCGGTAACTTTAAGTTCTTTGCCCAAGTGCTTGGCGATGTCGGCAGAAAACTTCATGTCCACCGCGGAGTCTTCGGTTTCTTCGTATTTCGCGAAAAACAGGTCCGCAGCTCCTGTGTAGTTCGCAAGAATGCTGGAGTCGGCGCCGCCGCTGAAGAACACCCCTACCGGAACATCAGCTTCCAATTGACGGGTGACCGCAGACTCGATGGTGTCGGCAATGGACCGTTGAGTATTGAAGTTGATGATGTCCTGGTAGCGTACGATTGTACGGGCGCCGGTGGTCAGGTCAAATTCGATATAGGTTCCCGGCTGTACTTTCTTGATTGCCTTGTAACCGGTGTTGGGCTCGTAGATGAACCCATTGTTGAAGAACTCGAACACGTCATCGTTATCGATTTCAGCAACAACCTCTGGATAGCTTTTCAGACCGCGTATTTCCGAGCAGGCATAAAAACCATTGGCGCTTGAATAGTAATAAACCGGCTTGATGCCCACGACATCTCTGACCAGAAAGAACTTCCTGGCATTCTCGTCAAGAATGACCAGCGAAAACATTCCTTGCAGTTGCTTGAATGCCTGTTCCTTGTATTCGACATACAGCTTCAGGATGACTTCGGTATCGGACGTGCCGTTGAAGGTATAACCCTTCTTGACGAGGTCGTCCCTCAACTCGTGATGGTTGAAGACTTCGCCGTTGAAAATGATGCTGATGCCATTCCCAGCATGCATGGGCTGGCTGCCGGCGGCTGTCAGATCCAGAATGCTCAGTCGGTTGTGACCGAGTCCTACCTGGAAGTCCGCAACGGTAGTGAAGTATGTTCCAGAGGCATCCGGTCCACGATGTTTTGTGACGGCAAGACTCGCTTCCAACTGGAGGTTGGTGTCGGACGCGGACTGCTTAACACAAAAGAAACTTAAACCGCACATTATGCCTTGAGCTCCATATTTTCTTGATTGGCGGTGTTTTGCACAGGCGACGACGGTGAGGGTGAAGCCTCGCCTGTATCAACACTCTTCCTGTCATTTTGAACTTTCGGCGCTCGCGAGAGCGCTTGGGTGAGAATCAGGCCCCAGGCTGTAGCGAGCAGCAAGTTGAAGGTGATCAGGCGGAAAACGGCGAAAAACAAACCGTAGATGGCCATGGTCAATACCACGGATCGCAGTATCGTCCAGTGGGCTGGCTCGACTCTGAGCGAGGTCACTCGAAGGACAATCGGGCCCAGCAGGACCAGCGCATAAGTAATGATTCCCAGCAGGCCACCGACCATCAAGGTATAGAGCGGCCAGTTGTGAATATAAGCGACCCATTGGGTAAACGATTCCCCGCTGGATGTTTCCCAGCGCATTTCGTGTTTGATGCCCAGTCCGTTACCCGCTACCGGGTGCGACTTAAACATGTCCCATGCAATGCCATACTCTACAACGCGCGAAGAGACGTTGAAGTCGGCATTTTCCTTTGTTGGAGCGATGGGTTGCAACATGCCATCGTCGCCGGCTTTTGATTCTTCACTTGGCTTCCAGTTAACGATTGTCTCTATGCCAGACTCGATCAGCAGGCTCATCCTGCCGAGCCATATCTGCTGCATGCCTGTAGCGAAAATGAACAGCAGCGCGCAGATGCCCAGAGCGGTGGCGCTCACCATCAATTTTTTTCGCAGTTGGGCGTGAAACACAAAAACGAAGGCGGAAAACAGCATCATCACCAGCAGTGCGCTCAACAGCATGCTGCGGGTGAAAGTGATCAGTACGGCGGTCATGCAAAGCAGAGACATCAAGGCACCGACAGCGGTGATCTGCTTTTGCCGCGACAGGATGCAAGTGACAAATCCGGCCGCCATTCCCACGGGCAGCAGACTGTCGGTCGCTTGCGCCAGAACCATGGTTATACGGTCGCGCATGGGGCCGATAGCATTGGCATTGTGCAAGGCGGCTTCTTTTGTAAGCTTGATGGCCTGAGCGTCTGCAGGGTCGATCCAGTAGGGTCTCCAGATGCCTTGGTAGAAGTAGTAAAAAACGATATATCCGGCGGTCAGAAAGACCAGCGTCGCTACTGAGCCGCCTACCCAGCGAATACGCGTTTGATCCTGACTGACCAATATGCAGACAGGGATCAATGCGTAGATGAACAGGAAGGGAATGACGCCCCTCACCCAGTCGGCGAGGGGAACGTGATTGTGCATGGCAACTGCCAGGTTGGTGCCCAATATAAGGAGACCGACCAGCAGGGGAGCTGCGAATACCTTCAGTGCATCTTTTAACGTGTACGTGCGCAGGAGCTGCAGCAGGCTGCCTGCAAAAACGGTGGCCAGCAATGCTGCAAATGATAGCTCCTGCAGGCCCAGTGAGGGTGGCGCCGGACGCATGGCAAATGCCATTGGAAAGAGCGCCAGCAAACCGTGCCAAGGCGATTTCAGTGCCATGAGAATAAGGAGAAGAACGCCGGCGGTACCGATGTAGAACGCAGCGCCAGGATCTTGTGAAAGAAGAATGGCAGTGCCCGCGCCGGCAGCAATCGCGCAACTGTTTTTATTAAAATATGATTCTTTCATCATTATTCTCCGGCCATCTTCCGCGGACGAATTGCTTTGAAATCAGCAGATGTCTGGCCAACAATTCGAGCGGGAATTCCAACAACCACGGAGTTGTCTGGTACGTCCTTCAGTACGACGGCGGACGCGCCAATCTGGCAGTTGTTCCCGATCTTGATGTCGCCGATTATTCTTGCGCCTGCACTGATATAGCAGTTGTCGCCAATCACGGGGCACTTGTTTATTTCGCTGGATGCAAAGCCTTCCGCCGCACCGATCGTGATGCCCTGGCCCAGCACGCAGCCGCTACCGATCCTGGCGTTTGCGTGAAGCACAACGCCGATGGCGCCATAAGCGAAGATCGAGCCTTTGCCAATGCTTGCCGAAACGGGGACATACGAATTGAAGATCAGGAAAATGAAATTTCGAATGAGCATCGGAATAACCGGGATCTTTCGTTGATAGAACCAGTGTCCAATACGATAAAGCGTGACTGCGTTCATTCTCAAAACCTCAATTTACGGAAATCTGCCAGGCGCAGACGGAGAGTCCAGGTTGCGATGATCAACAGGGAGCACATATAGAAAATGCCCCAGATCAGGCTGACGTTGGCCATGACTATAGAAAGGGGGGAAAGTATTGCCACCCAGAAAATCACCGGAAGCTGGATGCCGGGGCGACAGAACAGGTGCAGTGTCAGCAGGTAAGCGGAGAACCCCAGTGCATAGAATACTTTTGCGGCCTCAAGTCCCTGCACGAAAAAGACCATGCAGACCACAGCGATACAACCCAGTGATACGTTTATCGCGATGACCCTGCGGTGAAATCCCGAGGCAATGAGATATCGCTCCGTCACCACCGCCCAGTAGAGAACCGGCAAGCAGGGGAGCAGGGCCAGATAGCCCGAATATTTGGGAAAGAGCCACGATACGAAATAACCGAACAACCCCACGAGCGCGAAGTACATCACGGCGATCGACATGATGATCCGGTATTGCTCCTGGCGCTGCCCTCCGGATATGAACGAAACAAATACTGCCCTGACGTTGATGGGGAAAAGACTGGTTGCGGATTGAATGATCGACACAATCACGCGAAACAGTCCCAGCTCACGAACCGGCAGGATCTTCGAGAGTATGTAAGGTAGTATGTTGGTGAACAGGTTGAAGAACAGCGTGATGGAGATCATGCGCGGCAGAAGGGTAATGACCTGCCAGAGCGTTGAGCCCAGCTGCTTGCCAAGCGGTAGTTTTGCTCCGTGAGTAAACAGCGCAACCAGTGCCAGCAGACAAGGGATCAGGTTGGTCAGGCACAGGATGTCCACGATGCTCAGCGGCCAGATGTTCTGATGGCTGACAAACAGGGCGGCGAAGAAAACCCCCAGAAACAGAATCAGATACCCGACGATCCAGCGGTAGAGTCGCAGTCCGAAAAGTGACAGCAGGCAGGCTGAACTAAGCAGCATGACGCTGAGCAGCAAGGGATTGCCCAGATCCGTCAACTGACTTAGTCCGCTGAAGAGCAGGAAGATCAGGCTTGCCATAAATAAGGAAGTGACAAGGATGTGTTCAGGTTCAACGCTTGCAAGAAGTTGTTCGTTGATGATGTCCAGCAGTTTCTGAAATAAAAAAACCAGCACGTTGGCTTTGATGAACTCGCCATAGGCTTCAAGTCCATATAAACCAGGAATAACAAAGTTTACTACCAGGCCACTAATCAGTGTCAGCGCCTGAATCAGCAGATTGACCATGTCTCAACCTTCTTCAATCTCATCATGACTAATTCGAGCACATGATCATCGGAGTTTTCATCGAAGCAACGAAGTGCGCAGGACCCGGTGACTCATGGAGACACCTGGTCCTGCGCTCAGTTTCGATAAGTGGTCAGTTCCAGATACCGCGCGTATCGACTCGCTCTGCACGCGCCAGGCTGCTTTGCGGGATCGACTTGAATTGCTTGTGGTCGACAAGCAGAACAATCACATCTGCTTGAGCCAGTGCGCTGTCGATATCGCAGAGAGTGACTTTGCCTTCCATGTTGGCAGGCAATTGATCGATATTGGGTTCGACGGCCAGTACCTTGCCCGGATGAGCATCGGCAATTTTCAAAGTGATTGCCTTGGACGGGCTTTCACGCAGGTCGTCGATATCCGGTTTGAAGGCCAATCCGAAGCAGGCGACTGTAACGTCCTTGGCCGTCTTGTCCGGGTTTGCCTGCAGGTGCTTGCCGATGGCTTGCTGGACCTGGTCGATCACCCATTGCGGCTTGCTGTCGTTCACTTCACGAGCTGTGCGGATCAGGCGCGCCTGCTCCGGAGTCTTGCTGACAATGAACCATGGGTCCACGGCGATGCAGTGGCCACCGACACCCGGGCCGGGTTGCAGAATGTTCACTCGTGGGTGGTGATTGGCCAGACGGATCAATTCCCAGACGCTGATACCCAGCTTGTCGCATATGATCGAAAGCTCGTTCGCAAATGCAATATTCACGTCACGGAAGCTGTTTTCGGTCAGTTTGCACATTTCGGCGGTGCGGGCGTCCGTGATGATGCACTCGCCTTCAACGAAAGTTTTGTACAGTTGCACGGCAGCTGCGGAGCATTTCGATGTCATGCCGCCAATGATGCGATCGTTCTCGATCAGTTCACGCAGTACGTGACCCGGCAGAACGCGCTCGGGGCAGTGTGCGATACGAATGTCGGACTCTTCGCCATGGGTTTGCGGGAAGGTCAGGTCCGGGCGGGCCTCTGCCAGCCACGCGGACATCTGTTCGGTCGCACCCACTGGAGAAGTGGACTCGAGAATGACCAGATCGCCTTTCTTCAGAACCGGAGCGATGGATTTGCTGGCGGATTCGATGTAGGCAAGATCGGGCTCATAGTCGCCTTTGAAAGGCGTAGGAACGGCGATCATGAACGCATCTGCCGGTTCGGCGACGGTGGTGGCCCGCAGGAAACCTTCGGTCACGGCTGCGTGGACGACGATATCCAGGTCTGGTTCGACGATATGGATTTCACCGCGATTGATCGTTTCGACAGCGCGGGGGTTTACATCGACGCCAATCACCTTTTTCTTGCGGGCGGCGAAAACGGCTGCCGTTGGCAGTCCAATGTAGCCGAGACCGACCACAGAAACAGTTTCAAAGCTCATACGTTGGCCTTATTGGATTTTGGAAAGAGTTTCGAGAATGCGAGCACAAGCCTTCCCATCACCGTAGGGATTGTGAGCGTAGCTCATCTGCTCGTAGGCATCAGAGTCAGTCAGCAGGCGGCTCAAGTTGCTTGTAATTGCGTCTACGGCAGTACCGACAAGTTTTACGGTACCTGCCTCAACAGCTTCCGGGCGCTCCGTTGTATCACGCATCACCAGGACCGGCTTGCCGAGCGAGGGGGCTTCCTCTTGAATGCCGCCCGAGTCGCTGAGGATCAGGTAAGAGCGATTCATCAGCCAGACAAACGGCAAGTATTCCAGAGGCTCGATCAGGTGGATGTTTCCGATGCCTGCCAGAAGACGATTCACAGGCTCCCGTACATTCGGATTCAGATGCACAGGGTAGACAATCTCGACGTCCGGAAAGGCTTTCGCGGTAGTGGCCAGTGCCTTGCAGATGTTCTCGAAGCCGTCGCCGAAGCTTTCACGGCGGTGGCCGGTGACGAGGATTACTCGCTTGCCTTCACCGATGAACGAAAACTGCTCGTGGAAAGCCTGTTGCAGAGAGGCTGTGTTGCTGACGCGTGAAACAACGTCCAGCAGGGCGTCGATGACCGTGTTCCCGGTCACGTGAATCGAAGCTTCCGCTACGCCTTCCTTGAGCAGGTTTTGTCTGGAGGTCTCGGTAGGAGCGAAGTGGACCGCTGCCAGTGCGCCGGTAAGTTTGCGGTTAGCCTCTTCCGGCCAAGGCGAATAGAGATTGCCGGTACGCAACCCCGCCTCGACATGAGCAACCGGGATCTGCTGGTAGTAGGCCGCCAGTGTCGTTGCAAACGTGGTTGCCGTATCGCCATGTACCAGAACGATATCCGGCTTGTATTCGGTAAAGACCTTTTTCATGCCTTGCAGGATTGCCGTGGTGACGTCGGTCAGATCCTGGCCCGGCTTCATGATGTTCAGATCAAAGTCGGGCTTGATCTCGAACAGATCCAGTACCTGGTCGAGCATCTGGCGATGCTGACCGGTCACGCACACTTTGGCTTCGAAGCGTTCGTCGGCAGCAAGGCTCAGCGCCAGGGGAGCCATTTTGATCGCTTCAGGGCGCGTGCCGAACACACATAACGTTTTCAAAGTCATCACAACACCGCTATTGAAAATAAATGAAATTTACCGCGTGTACATGCCGTACCACTTGTCCGCAGAGGGACGATTGGATAACTCACTGAGCCGTTCTTCCTTGGTTTAGCCTAATGACGCGTAATTCAACCGGCATGCTGAAGCCCGCAGGTCTTATATAGGTTCATCGGGTTTATTGATGTTCTGTACATGTTGCGCTCAAGGGGTAATGGGCTTTCTGGTCGGGATTGATTCGTTTCCGGCATCTTGCACTGTCTGACGTATCTTATCGTTACCCAGGAAGCCGCTATTGCACGCAGGGCAGAGTCATGCCTTGAGCAGCGTGGTCGATCGACCGTCGGGACGCTTGTCCAGGAGGAGACCCGAGAGCATGCGCAGTTTGCCCTCATGAGCGCGCGAGCGCGTTTTTCCCATGAATAGTCGCTCGCAGGGAGCCTGTGTAATTCCTTTGGCGTAATCGACATTGTCGAGAGACATCTTTGTCATCAGGGGCAACCGCTCAGTTTGTGTTAACCGTGCATGTCTTGGGAATTGAAATGAATCAGCGCGTCTGGAAGCCGCTGTTAGTCGGTATCGAACGTGCCGCATGTAAATGCGACGCCGATTATAGCCTTCTTTGCGCGACGCTTTCCAAGGTTGTGGCGTTGCGGATCGCGGTCTCTCGTTTTTGCTGTCCATCAGGCTTCAAGAGGTCTGAAGCCATGAAGGGACGTCGAATGTATCGGTTTCGGTACGTTGTATCGATCACTCTCGTCCTTGAAGTGACATGCGGCTGATGCCGACCTGACGATCGGTACCTCTGGCAGTCAATGCAATGCATTGGCCGAATACTGGCGGTTTTTGATTTTCTGCCATGACTGTCGGCAATCAGCGGCAGGCCATTTTTATCCAGACAGAGGGTTTTAAAGGGATTTTTGCCAGAACCTAGGTATTATGACGCCGACACAAAGACCCATACAAGGAGCGAAGGACAAAAGCTTCGGGGTCGAAGCATTGTGTATCTGAGCGTTTCAATTTTGAGTCTATGGGCAATAGTTTTTCTCGGTTTCAGGAGCTTGAAGGGGTGTTTGATACGTTTATGGATAATATCAGAGCAGTTTTGTTAGCCCTTCCTCGCCGACGCAAGCGGGTCTTGCAGGTAATTGCCGATGTTTTTCTGGTCTGGCTTTCTCTGTGGATGGCGTTTGTCGTACGTCTGGGAATAGACGAACTCAACAGTCCCATTCAACAGCACCTCTGGTTGTTTTTCAGCGCCCCCGTAGTGGCTATTCCCCTCTTCATTCGATTCGGCATGTATCGCGCGGTCATGCGTTATGTCGGTAACGACGCACTGATCGCTATCGTTAAAGCGGTGACGCTTTCCTCGCTTATTCTCGGCGTAGTGGTCTACTGGTACAGCAATCATCAAACCATCGTGCCCAGATCCATCATTTTCAATTACTGGTGGCTCAGTCTTGTGATGATCGGCGGCCTGCGCGTTGCGATGCGACAGTATTTTTCCGGCGACTGGTTTGTCGCGGCTCAACACGTTCCATTTGCCAATATCGACGATGGCTTGCCACGGGTCGCTGTCTATGGCGCCGGCGCAGCAGGCAACCAGTTGGTCGCTGCCTTGCGCATGGGGCGTGCGATGCGTCCGGTAGCGTTCATCGATGACGATGGCAGTATTGCCAGCCGTGTGATTGCAGGCTTGCAGGTTTTCAAGCCCAAGCATATTCAGCAAATGATCGATACGACTGGCGCTCAGGAAATTCTGTTGGCGATCCCTTCCGCCAACCGCGGCCGGCGTCGTGAGATTCTCAGTTATCTTGAAAAGTTTCCCCTGCACGTTCGCAGTGTTCCGGGATTCATGGATTTGGCCAGCGGACGCGTCAAGGTCGATGATATCCAGGAGGTGGATATCGCGGATCTGCTGGGGCGCGATACCGTGCCCGCCCAGGATGATCTGCTGGAGCACTGCATCACTCGCCAGGTCGTCATGGTAACGGGCGCCGGTGGATCAATCGGCTCTGAACTGTGCCGTCAGATTCTTGAGTTGCAGCCGACCACTCTTTTGTTGTTCGAACACAGCGAGTTCAATCTCTACAGTATTCTTTCCGAGCTGGAGCAGAGGATCTCTCGCGAATCCCTGTCTGTGAAACTGCTTCCGATCCTCGGTTCCGTCCGGGATGAAAACAAGCTGCTCGACGTGATGAAAACCTGGCATGTCGATACGGTTTACCATGCCGCAGCCTACAAACATGTACCGATGGTCGAACACAACATCGCCGAGGGCGTGTTGAACAACGCCATTGGCACCCTGAACACCGCGCAGGCTGCCTTGCAGGCGGGTGTTGCCAATTTCGTGCTCATCTCTACAGACAAGGCCGTACGCCCAACCAACGTGATGGGGAGCACCAAGCGCCTTGCGGAACTGACGCTGCAGGCACTCAGTCGTGAGAAAGCCCCGGTGCTGTTCGGTGATGAGGCGTGCGTGTCTCAAGTCAACAAGACCCGTTTCACCATGGTGAGATTCGGTAACGTACTGGGCTCCTCCGGTTCGGTGATCCCGCTTTTTCACAAGCAGATCAAGTCGGGTGGGCCGCTCACCGTTACGCACCCGAAGATCACACGCTACTTCATGACAATCCCTGAAGCTGCCCAATTGGTCATCCAGGCGGGTTCGATGGGGCAAGGGGGGGATGTCTTCGTCCTTGACATGGGAGAGCCGGTGAAGATCGTTGAGCTGGCGGAGAAGATGATTCACCTGTCTGGTCTCAGCGTGCGTTCGGAAAGAAACCCGCACGGTGATATCGATATCGAGTTTTCCGGCCTGCGTCCGGGAGAAAAGCTCTACGAAGAATTGCTGATCGGCGACAACGTGTCAGCGACCTCTCATCCAATGATCATGACTGCCAACGAAGACTATCTGGACTGGGATCTGCTCAAGGAAAAACTGAATCAGTTGCTGGTTGCGATCGAGCGGGACGACTACTCGCGAGTCCGTCAGCTCCTGCGTGAGACGGTCAGTGGCTATTCTCCGGATGGTGAAATCGTCGATTGGATTTATCAGCAGCGCCGTCTGGAACCCTGATTGTTTCACATCTGGTAACGAACGCATTTTTGACAGGCGCCCGGGATGACCTAGGTTTGGAGAGCAGCTACGGAAAAGCTGCTTTCCCAACTTGATCTCATGGAGCGTCACCTATGCGTACCGGCTTTTTCTACTCCCTGGTATTTGCCCTTCTCACCAGCACCTCGATCGCCGTAATTGCTGCGCCAGCAGTAACTCCGAACGTGGATGGAACACCGCCGGTCATCGACGTCAATGCTACGTCGCAAAACCTGAAAGTCGATCTCAACAACGCCGATGCGGCCACTCTGCAGAAGGAACTGGCAGGCGTGGGCGAGGCCAAGGCGAAAGCGATTGTTGCTTATCGTGAAACAAACGGGCCGTTCGCGTCCGTGGATGAATTGCTGGAAGTGAAGGGGATCGGCAAGGCGATCCTGGATCGCAATCGCGACAAGCTGGAAGTGAACTAAGCTGATTGTTCAACGCCAAGGGGCCGGTCATTGACCGGCCCTTTTTGCTTCCCGCTTCCTTCAAGCGTCCCAAGAGGGCGACAGCCTTTCCGTCGGAAAATAGAAAATTACGGCTATCATATTGGTTTCAGATTATGCCTATAATAATTTCAGTAGCCACTGAAGCCATCTGCTTTTCAGCGGTCGCTCATTCCTCACGCATTCCAGGAGTATCGTCATGAATTCCCCGAAATCCCAAGGTACGGCGCTGGTCACTGGCGCTTCTTCCGGCATTGGTGCGGTGTATGCCGAGCGGTTGGCGGCACGTGGTTTTGATCTGTTGCTGGTGGCTCGCGATCAGGAGCGCCTGGAGTCCGCGGCCAGCAAACTGCGAGACGCCCATGGCGTTCAGGTCGAAGTCCTGAAGGCCGATCTGACGCAAAAGGATGAAGTGCTCAAGCTCGAGCAGCGCCTGCGCAGCGACTCCAGCATTAGTCTGCTGGTCAACAATGCGGGGGTAGCGGTCAACGGATTGCTGGCGAACGCCGACCCGGACGAGCTGGAAAAACTGATTCAGTTGAACGTGACGACCCTGACCCGGCTGGCAGCCGCAGCCGCCTCGGCGTTCACCCGCGCCGGGCGCGGCACGATCATCAACATTGCGTCGGTGGTTGCCCTGTTTCCTGAGCGTTTCAATGCCACCTACAGTGCCAGCAAGGCTTATGTGATGAGCCTCACCCAAACGCTTAATGCGGAACTGGAAGGCACCGGGGTCAAGGTGCAAGCGGTATTGCCCGGTGTGACCCGCACCGAAATCTGGGAACGCTCCGGATTCGATGCCAGCGGCATTCCGGCGGAAATGGTCATGGAGGCGGGCGAGATGGTCGATGCTGCGCTGTCCGGTCTGGATCAGGGCGAGCTCGTCACGATTCCTTCGTTGCCCGATGCGGGCGAGTGGCAAGCCTTCGTTGCCGCCCGTCATGTGATGGCGCCCAATCTGTCCCACAGTTCAGCGGCCAGCCGTTACAAGTAAAGGTCTTTTGAGTCACGAGAGGTCAACCCGATATGGATCAGCGTCGAGTAGTTGTCACGGGTATGGGCCTGGTATCGCCCTTGGGAAGCGGCGTCGAAGTCGTCTGGCAGCGCTTGCTGGCCGGGCGTTCGGGATTGCGGAACCTGCCGGAAGCGGTGATTGCCGATCTGCCGACCCGGGTCGGCGGCGTGGTGCCGACGATGGAGGAGGACGCCGAAGCAGGTTTCGATCCGGATCGCGCCACGCCGCCCAAAGAGCAGAAGAAAATGGACCGTTTCATTCTGTTCGCGATGGAGGCTGCCCGGCAGGCGCTTGAACAGGCCGGCTGGCACCCGACCGAGCCCCACGCTCAGGAGCGCACGGCCACCATCATCGGCTCCGGTGTCGGCGGCTTCGGCGCGATCGCCGATGCGGTGCGCACCACTGACAGCCGAGGCCCGCGACGCTTGTCGCCGTTCACCATTCCCTCGTTTCTGGTCAACCTGGCGGCGGGGCATGTTTCGATCCAGCACGGTCTCAAGGGGCCGCTTGGTGCACCGGTCACCGCGTGTGCCGCCGGCGTGCAGGCGATTGGTGACGCGGCGCGGCTGATTCGTGCCGGTGAGGCCGACATTGCAGTGTGCGGCGGTGCGGAAGCCTGTATCGATCGCGTGAGTCTTGCCGGATTTGCGGCGGCGCGGGCCTTGTCAAGCGGCTACAACGACACGCCTGAACGCGCTTCACGCCCGTTCGACAGCGGCAGGGATGGTTTCGTGATGGGCGAGGGGGCCGGGCTGCTGGTGATCGAGTCGCTGGAGCACGCACTGGCGCGCGGCGCACAGCCGTTGGTCGAACTGGTCGGCTATGGCACCAGCGCCGATGCCTATCACCTGACCGCCGGGCCGGAGGACGGCAGCGGTGCACGGCGAGCGATGCAACTGGCGCTGGCCCAGGCCGGCATCACGCCGGATCAGGTGCAGCATCTGAACGCCCATGCGACTTCGACGCCGGTGGGCGACCTCGGTGAACTGGCGGCGATCAAGTCGGTGTTTGGCACGCAAAACTCCATCGCCGTGACCTCGACCAAATCCGCGACGGGGCATCTGCTCGGTGCGGCGGGAGGTCTGGAGGCGATCTTCACGCTGTTGGCGATCCGCGATCAGATCGTTCCGCCGACTCTCAACCTGGAAAATCCCGATCCGGCAAGCGAAGGCGTGGACATCGTCCACAGTCAGGCGCGGTCGATGCCGATCGAGTATGCGTTGTCCAACGGGTTCGGCTTCGGCGGGGTAAATGCCAGTGTGCTATTCAAGCGCTGGCAGGCTTAGTCTTCCGAGCGTTTGAGGTGTTCGCGGGTGACATCAAGGATCTGCTGCGCAAATTCAGGATTCGCGACACTGCGTGACAGCAGGAGCGCCCCGGCCAACGTCGCCATGATGACGATGCTGCGCTCGGCGGCGTTCTCGCCTTCAAGGGCGCCTTCGACCTGGTCCAGGCGCGCCTTGAGCACTTCATCGCTGGTCGGGCTCGGCTGGCCACGCAGTCCAAGTTCCGACGAAATGGTCAATAGCGGGCAACCTTCATGAGGTGAGGTCAGGTGCCATTCGGAGAGGTACGTCTCGATGAAGGCTTCCAGTGGTTTTTCCTGGGCGAACAGCTCCTCGCACAAGCCCGCAACCTGATCGCCAGCCGCTTGCAGGGCTTTTTCAACCAACTCGTCCTTCGATTTGAAATGCGAATAAAAGCCGCCATGGGTCAGGCCCAGCGCCTTCATCAATGGTTGCAGACCGGTTGCACCAATACCGTCCTTGCGAAACCGCTCGGACGCTTCCTTGATGATGCGCTGATGGGTCTGGGCTTTATGATCCTGCGAGTAACGCATTTAAACTCTCCGCAACAAGACCGCCATCTTAACCAATGCAAATTGAATGGTGACTGTACTTCTACTTCTAAAAAAACTGTCGGTGACTCCGATATGTTCGTAACAGCCGCCAACGGTTGGCACGGATAGTGGTTGCAGCTTGCAAAGTTGCCATCGCTTGAGGAGCAGGAGAATCATGTACAAAGACTACCCGGCCGCCTATCAGGTCAGCAAAGGCTCGGCGTTGCAGGTCGATACACCTTTCTACGAACGGATTCGCGACCGCAAGGACGGGCGCACGCTGATCGAGCAATTCGAGGTGCCGATCCGCACCGGCCGCGCCTGGCACGTGCCGGCGGGGCATGTGTTTCGCGTCACCACACCGGTCGGGCCCCAGGTGGGCGATTTCAATGTGTGGAACGCACACGATCCGCGCGAGCGGATGTGGGCGGCGCGCACCCGGCAACTGCAGGGCGCGCATGTCAGCACTCATGACCGGTTGTGGTCGAACCTGCCTTTTCTGCGTCCGCTGGTGACCATCACCGATGACAGCCTGGCCGGCTACGGCATCGACGAGCACGGAGGGCGCTTGCACGATTTGCTCGGCACGCGCTGCGATCCCTATGTGAACAAAATGCTCACTGGCGAGGATTTCCACCATCACTGCCATTCCAACCTGACCCGCGCCGTGTTGCCCCATGGCCTGACCGAGTTCGATGTGCATGACGTGCTGAACATCTTCCAGTGCACCGGCCTGAATCACGATGACCTGTATTTCATGAAGGCCTGCCCGGCGCAGAAGGGCGATTACCTGGAGTTCTTCGCCGAAATCGACTTGCTGTGCGCGTTGTCGACCTGTCCGGGTGGTGACTTGTCTTTGGCGATGTGGGGGCCGGACGCGCAGGATCCGCTGACCGTGTGCCGCCCGCTCGGGGTGGAAATCTATCGTCTGGACGATGCGTTGCTTGAAGGCTGGAGCCAGCCGGAACGCGCGGCGTACAAAGGCCTGCATGGCTTGCACATCGCGAAGGCCGAGTGGGAAAAATAATCGCCACAAAAAACAAACCCCGCCGATTCTGGCGGGGTTTTTCGTTCAGCGGTCCTGCGCGTCCTTGATGTCCGCTTCGGCATTGCGTTCAGCGACGCGCTTGCGTTGTTCATCGGTCAGTTCGACCTTGTTGGCGGTGTCACGCAACATCATCAGACCGCCGACGATCGAGCCGATTGCAACGACCAGAATCAACCAGGCATACCAGGGCATAACGGCTCTCCTTAAAGGCAGGTCGACGGGCGAGGGTTTCGCCGTGCAACGCTGCATACCACTTTGAGCGAAGTGCATTCGCAGTGGTTCCATTCTAGGCCGGTTATGCCCGTCGCGGTTTACAGTCCGGTGAGCATGGCGTCTGCCGGGGCGTTGGCGCGCAATTGGCCGGTCAACAGGAAGTAGCCGAAACCGACTGCCATGAAGCCGAGGAAGATCAGCCCGATCAACGCATTGAACCAGGCCATCGCCACCAGGCACACCACGGCCAGCACCAATGCAATCAGCGGAATCAGCGGATAGCATGGCGCGCGGAAGGTGCGCTCCAGGTTCGGTTCGGACTTACGCAGTTTGAACAGGCTGAGCATGCTCATGATGTACATCACGATCGCCCCGAACACCGCCATGGTGATCATCGCGGCGGTGAGGGTCATGCCGCCGAGGTTGATCAGGCCGTCGCTGTAGATCGCCGCGATGCCGATCACGCCGCCGGCGATGATGGCGCGGTGCGGGGTCTGAAAGCGCGACAGTTTCGCCAGCGAGGCGGGCAGGTAACCGGCGCGGGCGAGGGCGAAGAACTGCCGCGAGTAGCCAAGAATGATCCCGTGGAAACTCGCCACCAGCCCGAACAGACCGATCCAGACCAGCATGTGCAGCCAGCCGGAATTGTCGCCGACCACTGCTTTCATCGCCTGCGGCAACGGATCGTTGATGTTCGACAGGGTGCGCCAGTCGCCGACACCGCCGGCAAAGAACATCACGCCCATCGCCAGCAGCACCAATGTCAGAATGCCGCTGATGTAGGCCTTGGGAATTGTGCGTTTCGGGTCCTTGGCTTCTTCGGCGGCCATGGCCGCGCCTTCAATGGCGAGGAAGAACCAGATTGCGAACGGAATCGCCGCGAACATCCCGGCAATCGCCGGTGCACCGAAGATGTCCGAGCCGGCCCAGCCATTGAGCGCGAAGTTGCTGAAGCTGAAGGCCGGGGCGACCACGCCCATGAACACCAGCAACTCGGCGACGGCCAGGACGCAGACGATCAACTCGAAAGTCGCGGCCAGTTTCACACCGAGAATGTTCAGACCCATGAACACGATGTACGCGCCGACCGCCGCGTGTTTCGGGTCGAGGGCCGGAAACTGCACGTTCAGGTACGCGCCAATCGCCAAGGCAATCGCCGGCGGGGCGAAGACGAATTCGATCAGCGTCGCCAGTCCGGCGATCAATCCGCCTTTTTCACCGAAAGCCCGGCGACTGTAGGCAAACGGCCCGCCCGCGTGGGGGATCGCCGTGGTCAGTTCGGTGAAGCTGAAGATGAAACAGGTGTACATGGTCGCGACCATGAACGAGGTCACCAGAAAGCCCAGTGTTCCCGCGACGCCCCAGCCATAACTCCAGCCGAAATATTCCCCGGAAATCACCAGCCCCACCGCAATGCCCCACAGGTGCAACGTGCCCAGCGTGGGTTTGAGTTGTGTGTTCATGCGTTTGCTCCCTGAACGGTTTGGAAAGCTCGGGGAAGGGCGTGTGCAGTGGGCGTGCCATTTTGTATTGGCGGGTCGTAATGGGCTGAAAGCTGTCGTATCGGGGATGTTCGCGGCGCAATGCCGACAAAATTGTGCGCCAGTTGGGTGCGATGTTGTCTGTGCTGCCGTCTTCGCGGGCAAGCCCGCTCCCACAGGTGTCAGCGGTGCCTGGACGCGCGCATTTCAAATTGTGGGAGCGAGCCTGCTCGCGAAGAGGCCCGTCCACACGACGCAAAACTCACCTGTAACGCCCGCGTAAACCCACTCTTTACGCTTTCTTTATGCCCCGCGCGCACCCTCGCTCTCGTTCCTTTACAGCCTCCTTTCCGACAATGCCTCCACACGCGGCAATACGCCGTAACACGGAGATCTTCCATGAGCGTTCTGGACGGGGTGTCACTGCTATTGGCAGTGGGGCTGTTCATTTATCTGTTGGTTGCGCTGTTGCGCGCGGACCGGACTTAGGAGCGGCTATGCACAGTTATGACTATTGGCTGATCCTCGCATTCTTCGCGGTGGTCTTGCTGCCGGCGCCGTTCCTCGGGCGCTTCTACTACAAGGTGATGGAAGGTCAGCGCACCTGGCTGACGCCGATTCTCGGCCCGGTCGAGCGCGGCTGTTACCGCATTGCCGGCGTCAACCCGCAGGATGAACAGAGCTGGCAGAAGTACACGCTGGCGCTGCTGGCGTTCAACCTCGCCGGTTTCCTGCTGCTGTTCGCGATCCTGCTGTTCCAGGATCACCTGCCACTGAACCCGCAAAACCTGCCGGGCCAGGAGTGGACCCTCGCGTTCAACACCGCCGTCAGCTTCATGACCAACACCAACTGGCAGGCCTACAGCGGCGAAGCGTCGCTCAGCTACCTGAGCCAGATGGTCGGGCTCACCGTGCAGAACTTCGTCAGCGCCGCCACTGGCCTCGCCGTGCTGGTCGCGTTGTGCCGTGGCATCGGGCGCAAGTCCACCAAGACTCTCGGTAACTTCTGGGTCGACATGACCCGCGCCACCCTCTACGGCCTGCTGCCGCTGTGCCTGCTGCTGGCGCTGTACCTGGTGTGGCAGGGCGTGCCGCAAACCTTCGCCCAATATGTGAATGCAGTGACGATGCAGGGCGTTGATCAGGTGATCCCGCTCGGCCCGGCCGCCAGCCAGATTGCGATCAAGCAACTGGGCACCAACGGCGGCGGTTTCTTCGGTGTCAACTCGGCGCATCCGTTCGAGAACCCGACCGCCTGGAGCAACCTGTTCGAAGTCGCCTCGATCATCCTGATCCCGGTGGCGCTGGTTTTCACCTTCGGCCACTACGTGAAGGACCTGCGCCAGAGCCGCGCCATCATCGGCTGCATGCTCGCGCTGTTCATCATCGGCGGCGCCACTTCGCTGTGGGCCGAGTATCAACCTAACCCTGCCTTGAACAATGTCGCCGTCGAGCAGACCGCGCCGCTGGAAGGCAAGGAAGCGCGCTTCGGCACCACCGCCACCGTGCTCTGGTCGGTGACCACCACCGCGGCGTCGAACGGTTCGGTCAACGGCATGCATGACAGCCTCAACCCGCTCAGCGGCATGGTCGCGCTGGTCAACATGATGGTCGGCGAAGTGATCTTCGGCGGCGTCGGCGCGGGGCTCTACGGCATGTTGCTGAACGTGCTGATCGCGGTGTTCCTCGCCGGCCTGATGATCGGCCGCACCCCGGAATACCTCGGCAAGAAACTCCAGGCCCGTGAAGTGCAACTGCTGGTCGTCACCCTGCTGGTGATGCCGGTCGGCGTGCTGGTGCTCGGCGCGATTGCCGCGAGCCTGCCCGGCCCGGTGGCGGCGGTGAGCAACCCCGGCCCGCACGGTTTCAGCCAGTTGCTCTACGCCTACACCTCGGCCAGTGCCAACAACGGTTCGGCGTTCGGCGGCTTCGGCGCCAACACCGCGTTCCACAACCTGATGCTCGGCCTGGGCATGTTGATCGGTCGCTTCGGCTACATCCTTCCGGTACTGGCTTTGGCCGGCAGCCTGGCGATGAAGAAAACCGCACCGATCGGCCAGAACAGCTTTCCGACCCACGGCCCGCTGTTCGTGACCCTGCTGACCGTGACCATTTTGCTGGTGGGCGGCCTGACCTTCTTGCCGACCCTGGCGCTCGGCCCGATTGCCGAACACCTGAGCATGGGCTTCTAAGGAATCCATCATGAATATGCATGTTCCAGCTTCAAAACCAGCGACAGCTGCCAAGTCGGCTGAAGCTCCGAAAACCGCGATCAGCGCCCTGTGGCGTCCGGCGCTGGTGCAAGCGTTCGTCAAGCTCGACCCGCGCCAGTTGCAACGCTCGCCGGTGATGCTGGTGGTCGAACTGACGGCGATCCTGACCACCGTGCTGTGCTTCATTCCCGACAGCAGCGTGCCGACCTTCGTTGCCGCGCAAATTGCCCTGTGGCTGTGGTTCACCGTGCTGTTCGCCAACTTCGCCGAAGCGCTGGCCGAAGGTCGCGGCAAGGCCCGCGCCGACAGCCTCAAGGCCGGCAGCGAGGGCCTCAGCGCCCGACGCAAACTGGCCAACGGCAGCTTCCAGGTCGTACCGGCCACCAGTCTGCGCAAGGGCGATGTGGTGCGCGTCGAAGCCGGGGAAATGATCCCCGGTGACGGCGAGGTCATCGAAGGCATCGCGGCGGTCAACGAAGCGGCGATCACTGGTGAGTCTGCTCCGGTGATCCGCGAGTCCGGCGGCGACCGCTCCGCCGTCACTGGCAACACCCGGCTGGTGTCCGACTGGTTGTTGGTGAAGATCACCGCCAACCCCGGTGAATCGACCCTCGACCGGATGATCGCGCTGGTCGAAGGTGCCAAACGCCAGAAGACCCCGAACGAAGTGGCGCTGGACATCCTGCTGATCGGCCTGACCCTGATCTTCCTGCTGGTGGTCGTGACCCTGCAGCCGTTCGCCCACTTCGCCAACGGCAGCCTGCCGCTGGTGTTCCTGGTGGCGTTATTGGTCACGCTGATTCCGACCACCATCGGCGGTCTGCTGTCGGCGATCGGTATCGCCGGGATGGATCGTCTGGTGCGCCTGAACGTGATCGCCAAGTCCGGTCGCGCGGTGGAAGCGGCGGGTGACGTGCACGTGTTGCTGCTGGACAAGACCGGCACCATCACTTTCGGTAACCGTCGTTGCAGCGCGGTATATGCCGCGCCGGGTGTGAACGCCCGTGAACTGGCCGAAGGCGCGCTGTTCGCCTCGCTGGCTGACGAAACCGCTGAAGGCAAGTCCATCGTCGAGTACCTGCGCGGCTCCAATCCGCAGCCGGAACCTTCGCCGGAAACCCTGACTGCCGTGCCGTTCAGTGCGGAAACCCGCTTGTCCGGTGTGGACTACCAGGGCCGTGTGTTCCGCAAGGGCGCGGTGGATTCGCTGCTGGCGTTCCTTGGTCAGCAACGCAAGGATCTGGCCCCGGCGCTGTCCCGGGAAATCGACAAGATCGCCCAGAGCGGCGGCACCCCGTTGCTGGTTTGTGCCGACGGCAAATTGCTCGGTGCGATTCATCTGAAAGACGTGGTCAAGCCAGGCATCCGCGAGCGTTTCGCCGAGCTGCGCAAACTGGGGATTCGCACGGTGATGGTGACTGGCGACAACCCGCTGACCGCTGCCGCGATTGCCGCTGAAGCGGGCGTCGACGACGTACTGGCCGAAGCCACACCGGAGAAGAAACTGGCGCGCATCCGTCACGAGCAGAACGACGGTCGTCTGGTCGCGATGTGTGGTGACGGCGCCAACGACGCCCCGGCGCTGGCCCAGGCTGACGTCGGCATGGCGATGAACGACGGCACACAAGCCGCGCGTGAGGCGGCCAACATGGTCGACCTCGACAGCGACCCGACCAAGTTGCTGGACGTGGTGCAGATCGGCAAGGAATTGCTGGTGACTCGCGGCGCGCTGACGACTTTTTCCATCGCCAACGACGTGGCCAAGTACTTCGCGATCCTGCCGGCGCTGTTTGCCGCGATCTACCCGCAGCTCGGCGTGCTGAACATCATGCAGTTGAGCAGCCCGCAGAGCGCGATCCTGTCGGCCATCGTTTTCAACGCCCTGATCATCGTGGTGCTGATCCCGCTGGCCCTGCGCGGCGTGCGGGTGCAGGCAGCGAGCGCGGCGGCGCTGCTGCGTCGCAATCTGCTGATCTATGGCCTGGGCGGGATTCTGGTGCCGTTCGTGGGGATCAAGGCGATCGACATGCTGTTGACGGCGTTGCATCTGGTTTGAACCTGAACAGCGGTGTGCCGGGCACACCGCTTAAAGCACGAATTCGAGGATTTTGAAATGTCCACAATGTTACGTCCGGCCCTGAGCCTGCTGGTGCTGATGACCCTGGTGACCGGCGTTGCCTATCCGCTGGTAGTCACGGGCGTCGCGCAAGTTGCCTTCCCCGAGCAGGCCAACGGCAGCCTGGTGCGCGACGCAGAAGGCAAGGTGCGCGGCTCGTCGCTGATCGCCCAGGATTTTGTCGGCGATGCCTGGTTCCATCCGCGTCCATCAGCCGGTGCCTTTGCCACCGTGTCGAGCAGCGCGAGCAACCTGTCGCCAAGCAATCCGGCGCTGGCCACTCGGGTGATCGACGACGCCAACAAGCTGCAGGTGCCCGGTCAGGGTCCGGTGCCGCTGGCGCTGGTGACCACCTCCGGCAGTGGCCTCGATCCGCACTTGCCACCGGCGGCGATTGCCTATCAACTGGCGCGTGTTGCGGCAGCGCGCAATCTGCCGGTGGCGACCTTGCAGCAGTTGCTCGACGCGCACATCGAACAGCCTCTGGTGGGCCCGCCGGTGGTGAATGTGCTGGCGCTGAACATGGCGCTGGAAAAGCTGTGAATCGCGATCACATCAGGAAGAGAGAGCTTCAAGCATGAGTGACTCCGGCCGCGCCGACGCGCTGTTAGCAGAACTGCCCCGCGACGGACGCGGCCGGCTCAAGGTTTTTCTCGGCGCAGCGCCGGGTGTGGGCAAGACTTACGCAATGCTGCAGGCGGCCCATACCCAGTTGCGCCAAGGCGTGAAAGTCATTGCCGGCGTGGTCGAAACCCACGGCCGCGCCGAAACCGAAGCGCTGCTCGGTGGCCTGCCGCAATTGCCGTTGGTGCGCTCGGAATATCGCGGCGTGACGCTTGAAGAAATGGACCTCGACGGCCTGCTCGCGGCCAAGCCGAAACTGGTGCTGGTCGACGAACTCGCCCACAGTAACGCCCCCGGCAGCCGCCACGCCAAACGCTGGCAGGACATTCAGGAACTGCTTGCCGCCGGCATCGACGTGTACACCACGGTCAACGTCCAGCACCTGGAAAGTCTCAACGATCAGGTGCGCGGCATCACCGGCGTGCAGGTGCGCGAAACCCTGCCGGACTGGGTGTTGCAGGAAGCCTACGAACTGCTGCTGATCGACCTGCCACCCCGCGAACTGCTCGAGCGCCTGCGCGAAGGCAAGGTCTACGTGCCGGAGCAGGCACGCGCCGCGATCGATGCATTTTTTACCCAGACTAATCTCACCGCGCTGCGCGAACTGGCGATGCAGACCGCTGCCGCGCAGGTCGATAACGATCTCGCCCAAGGCTATCGCCAGCTCGGTCAAGCCGCGCCGGCGGTACGCGGGCGCTTGCTGGTCGGCGTCGATGGCGATGCCCAGGCGGAACGGCTGGTGCGTCACGCCAGTCGCGTTGCCCAGCGCCGACATTTGCCGTGGAGTCTGGTGCACGTCGACAACGGCAGCGTGCGTGACGAGCAATCGCGTCTGCGCCTGCAAAGCGCCCAGCAACTGGCCGAACGCCTCGGCGGCGAAGTGGTGCTGCTGCGGGCCGGTGAAGTGGCGAAAACCCTGATCCAGCATGCGGCGGAACGTCGGGCGAGTCTGGTGCTGGTCGGCCAGTCGCGGCCACGCCTGCGCAGGCGTCTGTTCGGTGGTGGGCTGGCGGCGCGTTTGCTGCGTCAGGCCCATGGTCTGGAAATCAACGTGCTGGACAGTGATCAGCAACAGCATCAACCGCGCCCCCGTGTAGCGCCGACGCTGGTGTGGTTCGACTATGCGCTGGCGCTGGTGGCGACAATTCTGGCCAGTGCGCTGGCGTGGGCGGTGTCCAGCGTGCTGCCGCTGCCGAACATCTCGCTGGTGTTTCTTGCGGCGGTGTTGCTGGTGGCGGTGCGCAGCAGTCTCGGCCCGGCGCTGGCCTGTGCGGCGCTGTCGTTTCTGACCTATGACTTTCTGTTTATTCCGCCGAATTTCTCCTTCAGCATCCAGCGCGAAGAAGACGTGCTGACGTTGCTGTTCTTCCTGCTGATGGCGGCGCTCACCGGTAACCTCGCGGCGCGTCAGCGGCGGCAATTGCAGGCACTGCGCGATACCCAGGAAGAGACCACCGAGCTGCTCGACCTGTCGCGCAAACTCACCGCCGCCACCGACCGTCAGGCCGTGGTCAGCGCCGCAGCCCAGCACCTCAATGGCTGGAGCGATCTGCAACTGTGCCTGCTCAATCGTGACGGGCAGGGCGGCTGGAAAGTCGAAACCGGCGGGCCGCTGCAATTCACTGAATCCGAACGCGCCGCCGCCGACTGGGCGTGGCAACACGATCAGCCGGCGGGCATGGGCACCGGCACGTTGCCGTTCGGCCGCTGGTGGTGGTGGCCGCTGTCGGTGGAGGACGGGCCGCTGGCGTTGCTCGGTGTGTGCGCCAAAGAGGGCCAGACCCTGAGCGGCCAGCGCCGTCGTTTGCTGACGGCGTTGAGCCAGCCTTTGGCTCAAGCATTGGCCCGTGCGCAACTGGCCGATGACCTGGAAGCCGCACGTCTGCACGGCGAAACCGAACAACTGCGCAGCGCCTTGCTGGCCTCGGTGTCCCACGATTTGCGCACGCCGCTGACCTCGATGCGCGGCAGCATCGACAGCCTGCTGGCCCTCGGTGAAGCGATCCCGCTGGAGGATCGCCGCGAGTTGCTCGAAGGCACCCGCGATGAAGCCGAACGTCTCGACCGCTACATCCAGAACCTGCTGGACATGACTCGTCTCGGCCACGGCGCCCTGAAGCTGGCGCGGGATTGGGTGTCGCCAGCGGACATCGTCGGCAGTGCGCTCAATCGTTTGCGGGCGGTGTTGTCGTCGTTGCAAGTGAGCACCGATGTACCGGCCGAGTTGCCGCTGTTGTACGTGCATGCCGCGTTGATCGAGCAGGCGCTGGTCAACGTGCTGGAAAACGCCGCACGCTTCTCGCCATCCCACGGCCGTCTGCAACTGCGCGCCGGGGCGGATGACAGCGAAGTGTTTTTCTCGGTCAGCGACGAAGGGCCGGGGATTCCGGTCGATGAGCGGGCGAAGATTTTCGACATGTTCTACACCGCCGCCCGAGGTGACCGGGGCGGGCAGGGCACGGGGCTGGGGCTGGCGATCTGTCAGGGCATGGTCGGCGCCCATGGCGGGCGGATCAGTGTCGGCGACGGCATCGACGGACGCGGCACCTGCATCACTCTGCACCTGCCGTTGCAGACGCAACCGGGGATGGACGGTGAAGCCTGATCCGCGCTGCGCTACTCTCTTGCCACTCTTTTGTGTTGATGTGAATTCATGAGCCAGACCGCGACCATTTTGGTCATCGATGACGAACCGCAGATCCGCAAGTTCCTGCGTATCAGCCTCGCTTCCCAGGGCTACAAAGTGCTGGAGGCCGGCACCGGCGCCGAGGGCCTGGCCCAGGCGGCGCTGAACAAACCGGATCTGCTGGTGCTCGACCTTGGCCTGCCGGACATGGACGGCCAGCAAGTGCTGCGCGAGTTTCGCGAGTGGGCCACGGCGCCGGTGTTGGTGCTGTCGGTGCGCGCCAGTGAAGGGCAGAAAGTCCAGGCGCTGGATGGCGGCGCCAATGACTACGTGACCAAGCCGTTCGGCATTCAGGAATTTCTCGCCCGGGTGCGTGCATTGTTGCGTCAGGCACCGGCCGGCGAAGCGCAGCAAGCCGCGTTGAATTTCGGCCCGCTCACCGTAGACTTGGCGTATCGCCGGGTGTTGCTCGACGGTGTCGAAGTCGCCCTGACCCGCAAGGAATACGCAGTGCTGGCGCAACTGGCGCGGCATCCGGGGCGGGTGATCACCCAGCAGCAATTGCTCAAGGACATCTGGGGTCCGACTCACACCGAGGACAGCCACTACTTGCGGATCGTGGTCGGGCATCTGCGACAGAAACTGGCGGACGACCCGACCCGGCCCCGGTTCATCGTGACCGAGGCGGGCGTCGGTTATCGCTTGTTGAGCGAGAACAGCCTTTAGTTCTGCTCGCTCTCGTAGCGGTCGAGGGTATCCCGGGCAATCTCGCGACCCAGCGCGATCAGCTCCGGCGCCTTGTAGAACTCGAAGAACCGGCACACCCGTTTCGGCACGTTGATCAGGATGTCCGGCGGATACCCGGCGATCTTGTACTGCGCCAGCGAGGTCTGCATCACCTCGAAACTCTGGTTGATCAGGTCGAGCAATGACGCCGGCCCGACGTTATCGATGATGAATGATCCGGTGGCGGATTTCGGTGCGCCGTCGCGCTCAGGGGCGGCGGCCGGTTGCTGGGTTTCCGGCTCGGCGCCTTCGACCCACGGATTGATGTCCGCCGCTTCGGCACGCAGCGCTTCCTGTTCCAGCATCAGCAGTTGCTCGGCCTGTTTGCGGCGGAACGGCATCTTCGAGCCCAACGAATTGATCAGGCTGTCGAAGCGCGTGCGGAACGCGGCGGGCCGCTGGATCACCGGCAGTTTGTAATGGCGCTGGTTGGTCGAGTTGAGATTGACCGCGATGATCAGATCGCAATGGCTCGACACCACCGGCACGATCGGCAACGGGTTGAGAATGCCGCCGTCCACCAGCATCCGGTTGCCTTGCATCACCGGGGTGAACAGGCTGGGAATCGCCGCCGAGGCCCGCATCGCCTGATGCAGGCAGCCTTCCTGAAACCAGATTTCCTGCTGGTTGGTGAGGTCGGCGGCCACCGCCGTGTAGGGGATGCGCAGGTCTTCGATGTTGATCTCGCCGACGATCTTGCGGATCTGGCCGAAGACTTTTTCGCCACGGATTGCGCCGAGGCGGAAGCTGACGTCCACCAGGCGCAGCACGTCGAGGTAATCCAGGCTTTCGATCCAGTTGCGGTACTCGTCGAGCTTGCCGGCGGCGTAGATTCCGCCGACCACGGCCCCCATGGAACAGCCGGCAATACAACTGATGTCATAGCCCCGTCGTTCGATCTCTTCAATGACCCCTATATGGGCATAGCCCCGGGCGCCACCGGAGCCCAGCACCAGTGCGACACGCTTTTTCATCAAACTTCCTCCCGACAAGGTTGCACAATGCACCCATCGAGGGCAGGGCTTCAATCGCCGGGGTCGCTCGGGGCGGCGATGGCGTCGTTTTTTCGATACTTCATGACCCGTCGGCGTTATCTTGGCCGTGCAGCGCAATGGCGGGGCCCAAGGCACTTTTTCGCTGGCGCACCGTCTTACCTGCACGACTGTTGACCTATCTCTGAGGTGTGAGTGATGAAAGCCTGGATCTGTGTGCCGTTGATGGCTCTGGCATTGGCCGGTTGCGCCGGCAAGACCGCTTATCGTGACAGCTGCGGCAGCCAACTCGACGCGGCGTGGCATGAACTGGATCTGGCCAAGGCCGAAGGTTTTGCCGGCACCGTCAGCTATTCCAAGGCGCTGTCGCTGTTGACGGCGGCCAAGACCCAGCAGCAATTCGAAGGGTTTGAAGGCTGCACCAAGAAAGCCGAAAAGGCACGTTTCTACATTCGCGAATCCCGCGCCGGGCGCTAAGCTGCTGACGTGGCGCAAGGGCAGGTCCCTTGCGCAGGTGCACACTCATGCAGCGCCATTGAATTCAGGAGCAAGTAATGTCTGCGTTGGTCGATCGGTTGGTGGCTCATGTCTTGAGCCTGGAAGTCAGGCTGCTGGGCTGTCAGGCCCGTTTGACCGCTCGAACCGACCCTGAAGCACTGCACGATCTGCGCACCACCGTGCGGCGCTTGCGCAGTCTGCTGCGACCGTTGCGCGGCTTGCCCGGTGTCGAGCAACTGGAAAGCGCGGCGGCCAGCGTCGGGCAACTGACTACGCCGTGGCGCGATCGCGAGGTGTTGGCAGCCTGGCTGATCAAACACGATCAGCCCGAAGCCGCGCAGCGCCGCATGGCGCAGATGGCCGAGGCGTACCCGACGCTGGCGGCCAGCGCCGAAGTGGCGTCGCTGTTGATGATCCTCGACGCCTTTCCGCGTTTTCTGCGCGCGTCCCAGCGCCAGGGACTACTCAAGAATCTGGACAGACGCATCGAAAAACGTCTGGGCAAACAATGGAAGAACCTCGATGTGGCGCTGCACGACCCGGCCCATGACCGTCATCGCCTGCGCCTGCTGATCAAGCGCGTGCGTTACGGCATCGAGGCCTATCCTGAACTGGATCGTTTGCCCGAAGCCGCATTAACCCGTTTGAAGTCCGCACAAGGCGCCCTCGGTGACTGGCACGATTGCTGGCAATGGCTGGCCCGCGCCGAGCTGGAGCCGGATCTTCAACCCTGCGTCGCCACTTGGCAGGCGACCATGGCCAAGGCCGAAATCAAGGCCGACCGGGTGCTGGAAAAACTCAGCGCAGCCTGCTTCAAGTCCTGAAACTCGCTGGCGCGCAGCATCGCTGTCTTATCTGTCAGTCTCTTTGACCGGAATGGACGCTGCGCCGCTCTGCCGCGCTGGTTAAGATCCGGTCATTCCCTTTTTCGTGTCCGAGGTTTCCATGCGCTTTTGCGATCTGATCGATGCTGTCCGTCGTCAACCGGAGGTCACGATTCCGGCGGAGTGGGGGCAGGGCCGGGCCAGTTTTGGCGGATTGGTGGCCGCGCTGCAATTTGAAGTGATGCGCACCAAGGTTCCGACCGATCGGCCGGTGCGTTCGCTGGCGATCACTTTCGTCGGCCCGGTCGAGCCCGAAGTGCCGGTGAGCTTTGAAGTCGAAGTACTGCGCGAAGGCAAAGCGGTCAGCCAGGTGCTGGGGCGCGCTGTGCAGAACGGTCAGGTGGTGACGATGGTGCAAGGCAGCTTCGGGGCTTCGCGCTCGTCGGAAGTGGCGGTTGAAGCCTATCCGGCACCGGAGATGAAACACTGGGATGACTGCCAGGAACTGCCGTATATCAAGGGCGTAACCCCCGAGTTCATGCGCCATCTGGCGATGCGCTGGAGTGTCGGCGGCATGCCGTTCACCGGCAATCAATCGCGGCTGATGGGCGGCTGGGTGCGTTTGCGTGGGGATGTGAAGGAAGAGCCGGTCAACGAAGCGCACCTGCTGGCGCTGGTCGATGCCTGGCCGCCCGCGCTGTTGCCGTATCTGAAGAAGCCGGCACCGGGCAGCACGCTGACCTGGACCATCGAATTCGTTCAGCCGTTACGGGATTTGAGTACGCTGGATTTTTGCCAATACCTGGCGGACATCGAGTATGCGGCTGACGGTTACGGGCATGTCGCCGCCAAGCTGTGGAGCGCGAAGGGTGAACTGATTGCCATGAGTCGGCAGACGGTGACGATCTTCGCCTGACTCAATGGCGGCGATGGCGTTCACGCCAGGCGCGAAACCAGCCGCCACTGAGGAAGAACCGCGGAAACGTCAGGAACTGCTCGACCAGCAGCCGCGAAACGGCGTCCTTGCGATCACTGAACGGCTCGGAGGCTTGCGCCTCCAGGCTGTGGCCGTGACGCTGCAGACCCAGCGCCGCGATGATGCCGATCACGCCGATCGCCACGCTGGCCAGACTCAGGCTGAACACGCCCGAGACGATCAACAGAAACGCGACAATGAACAGCGGCACGGCAATCAGGTGCAGCACCAGATTGGTCGGGTGCTGATGGTTGTTCGGGTACGCGCGCCATTGCCACGCGGGAAGGTTGGGGTGACGTTTGCCCATGTTGCTGCTCCTCGATCCATGTTTGGTACATGGTTGAAGAATAGGCCCGGGCAGCGAGGGCGGCGAATCAAGGTTGGCTATTGAAGTGATAGGAACAATGGCCATTCTTGATGTTGCCCCCTAGAGCTTCAATTGGCCGATCGCCTTGTTCAGCTCCCCGGCCAGCGTCGCCAACTCGTTACTGGTGGTCGCCGAGTCCACGGTCTGTTGCACGGTGTTTTCGGTGACATCGCGAATGCTCACTACCGCGCGGTTCATCTCTTCGGCCACCTGACTTTGCTGTTCTGCCGCCACCGCAATCTGCGTGTTGCTCTCGCGCATTTGCGCCACCGCGCCGGTGATTTCCGCCAGTGCTTCGCCGGCCTCCTGCGCCTGTTGCACGCAGTCATCGGCCTTGTACGAACTCTCCTGCATGAAGTCCACCGCGTCGCGGGTGCCGGCCTGCAACGCCGAGACCATGGTGGTGATCTCATCGGTGGAGGTCTGCACACGTTTGGCAAGGTTGCGCACCTCGTCGGCGACCACCGCAAACCCGCGACCCATCTCCCCGGCGCGCGCCGCTTCGATGGCGGCGTTGAGTGCGAGCAGATTGGTTTGTTCGGCGATGCTGTGGATCACGCTGACCACGCCGTTGATCTTTTGGCTGTCCTCGGCCAGACGCTGGATCATCTCGGCGGTCTGCTGCACGCCGCTGGACAGTCCGGCAATCGAATTCTGCACCCGGCTCACCACTTGCTGGCCGCTGCCGGCCAGACCGTCGGCGGTCTGCGACAGATCGCGAGTGGCGCCGGCGTGCTGGGCGATGTGGTAGACGGTGGCGGTCATTTCGTTGATCGCCGTGGCGGCCTGATCGGTTTCGCTCTGCTGGCCGAGCATGCCGTGACGCACTTCGTTCATGCTCGACGCCAGTCGCGCGGCACCGACGTCGAGTTGCCGCGCGGTGTTGGCCACTGTGGTCACTACTCGCTGATAACCGGCCTGCATCGCATTGAACGCGTTGGCCATCTGACCGACTTCATCCTTGCAGGCCAGCGGCACCCGGGCGGCGAGGTCGCCGGTTTTCTCCACGTGCAGCATCACGTCCTTGAGGGTGTTGAGTTGGCTGAGCAGGAAACGGATCAACAACTGTGAAGCGCCAAGCATCGCCAGCATCAGGATGAACACCGCCACCGCGTAGTTGGCGAAGCGTTCGCTGAACACCTGACTGAGGCTTGGGGCATAGGCGATCACGGCGACCTGCTGACCATCGGCACGGCTGAAGACCTCGGCGCCGAGCAGCGGGTTTTCACCGAACAACGGCAAGTGACTGATCTCGATCCAGCCGTTGCTGTCGGTGATCTCCAGCAGCGGTTGATCGTTGAGGCGCGGCGCTTCGCCGCGTTTGAAAGTCAGCACTTGATCGGATTTGGGCAGCGCCTGCCCGGCCGGCCAGGCCTTGAGCAATTGCGCCTGGGCCTGGGCCGAAGTTTGCGCGGCGTGGCTGCGGGCCTGTTGTTCGAGCTGCACGGCGTACAGCACCAGCAACAGGGTGGTGACAAAGGCGACCGCGTTGACCGCCCAGAATTTGTATTTCAGCGAGATATTGCTAAGCCAGGCACCCATGGAGGTCTTCTCTGATAGCGGAAACAGTTTTGGCAAGGTGCCATTATTGTGCCGCTACGCAGGTGTCCGGATCTTGATGTGCATCAACAAGTGATGCATTGGCCTCGGCTAGGGCAGGGTAGGTAAACCGTAGAAAGCACGTGCGCAAGCGGTGGTGTGGGCCGCCAGGTCTGCTTCGGTCTCGCCTCGATGCAACGCCACTTCACGCAGCACTTCGGTCAGATACGCCGGCTCGTTGCGGCCGTTTTTCGGCTTCGGCCGCAACGTGCGCGGCAGCAGGTACGGTGCATCGCTTTCCAGCATCAGGCGACCGCGCTTGATCTCCTTCACCAGCGGATGCAAATGGGTGCCGCGACGCTCGTCGCAGATCCAGCCGGTGATGCCGATGTGCAGATCCAGATCGAGGTAGCTGAACAGGGCTTTCTGCTCGCCGGTGAAGCAATGCACCACGGCGGCGGGCAAGCGGTCGCGGAAGTCACGGAGGATGTCCAGCAGGCGCTGGCTCGCATCACGCTCGTGCAGGAACACCGGCAATTGCAGTTCGGCAGCCAGCGCCAGATGTTCTTCGAGGACTTTTTCCTGCTGCGGGCGCGGCGAAAAATCACGGTTGAAATCCAGCCCGCATTCGCCCACCGCGACCATGTTCGATTCCTGCAGCAGACTGCGCAGACGCCGCGCGCTGTCGGCGTTCCAGTCGCTGGCCGAATGCGGGTGAATGCCGGCGGTGGCGAACAGTCGCTGGCCGTCCGGATCCAGTTGCTGGCATAGCTCCAGTGCCTGTTCGCTGCCTTCGACGCTGGTGCCGGTCAGCACCAGTTGGCAGACTCCGGCCGCATAGGCGCGGTCGAGCACGGCCTGGTGTTTGTCGGCGAAACTGGGGTTGGTCAGGTTGACGCCGATATCGATGAGTTGCATGGTGCTACCTCGGGCCGAAGGCCGGAAAGCATATCAGAGCTGTAGATTTATAAGAAAAGCCAAGAACTACAACGGCTTATGGCTGTCTGTTGAGGCCGCGTAGCAGGCCGGGTTGGCAGAGTTGCCATCACTGTGCCAGTCTCTCGCACTTTATCAGCGCTCCAGGCGCTCTGTTTTCGTCGGTGTTTTGCGGCCGCTCAGCGGTGAAAACGCCCCGTATTCTTTCCGGAGAGTGGATGGTTCGTCCCTCGGTTTTGCTCCTGCTGTGTGGTTCGTTGCTGCTGCCGATGACGGCGGTCGCACGGCTGCCCGGGCCGCTGCAAGCCGTGCCGGCCGCCAAGGTTCGCGACCTGACCGAAATCCGCAGCAGCCGCGTGTTGCGAGTGTTGGTCAACCAGAGCCGCAACAGCTCCGGCGAAGTCCAGGGCCAGGCGATCGGCATCGAATACCACCGGCTGCGCGCCTTCGAGCAATACCTCAATGGCCACGCTCGCGACGGCCAGGAAATCACCCTCAAGATCATCCCCAAAGCCAAGGATCAACTGCTCGGCGCGCTACAGCGTGGCGAAGGCGATCTTGTTGCGCCAGGCGAACTGCTCGAGCTGCAACCGGGCCACGCGGTCGCCAGCAGCGAGCCGATTGCCAGCAACGTGCCGCTGGTGCTGGTCGGCATCAAGGGTGAAAAACGCTACACCAAGGTCGAGCAACTGGCCGGCAAAACCCTGGCGCTGCCCACCGGCAGTGCGGCGGGGGAGGCGGTCAGTCAGCTCAACCAGAAACTGGCGCTGCACAAATTGGCGCCGATCAAGATCGAATGGGTCGATCCGACGCTGGCGGTCGAGGACGTGCTGGAGATGGTTCAGGGCGGGATCTTCCACTTGACCATCGTCGAGCAACCGATTGCCGAGCGGTGGGGCAAGATCCTGCCCAAGCTGCGTTTCGACCGTCAGGTGATGATCAGCGAACCGGGCGAGGAATACTGGTTCGTGCGCCGTGATGCGTCGATGTTGCGGGCCAGCATCGACCGCTTCCTGACCGGCTACAAAAAACCGTCGAACGAAGATGCGGCGTTCCTGCGGATCTACCGCCGTCTCTATCAGGTGCACTATCCGTTGGCCAAGGCTGACCGCCAGCGCCTGGAGAAACTGCGCCCGACCCTGCAGAAGCACGCCGAAGCGCAAAACATGGATTGGCTCAACCTGGCGGCGCTGGCCTTCAAGGAGTCGGCGCTACAGCCCAACGCGCGCAACGGCAGCGGCCCGACCGGGCTGATGCAGATCACGCCGTCCGCCGCGCAGCGAGTCGGCGTCAACAATATCCAGAATCTCGATGCGAATGTGCAGGCCGGGGCCAAGTATCTGGCGATGATCCGCCGCAAGTTCTTCAACAGCCCGAAACTCAACGAGCGCGAGCGCATGGCGTTCACCCTGGCCGCCTACAACATCGGCCCGGAACGGGTGCAAGGCATGCGTGCCGAGGCGCAGCGTCGCGGCCTGAATCCCAACCAATGGTTCTTCCAGGTCGAGCGCATCGCCATGGAGCAGGTGGGAATGGGCGCCGTCAGCTATGTTAATAGCGTGAACAAGTATTACTTGGCGTTCGACCGGGAGCGGGAGTCGTTGGAGCCCGGGGGGCAGAAAGTGGTTTCACGCAAATGATCAAAAAAGTTGATTGTTATGGCGGAATTTTTGCGCTTTTAACATGAAATTAACTGATTAATATAGCGGCCAACCAACAAGCACTTCTGACAACAAGGAAACGCAACATGAGCTCTCTGATCAACAAGGTTCTGTTCACCCGCGCCGGCTACGGTCTGACCATTCTGCGCATTGCCGTCGGCGTGATCTTCGCCGCCCACGGCTCGCAGAAACTCTTCGGCCTGTTCGGTGGCTACGGCCTGGCGGGCACTGCGCAATACATGGAAAGCATCGGCCTGACCCCGGGTTACCTGATGGCCACCTTGGCCGGCGGTACCGAGTTCTTCGCCGGTCTGGCGCTGATCATCGGCCTGCTGGTTCGCCCGGCGGCACTGGGCCTGACCTTCCTGTCGCTGGTGGCGATCTTCACCGTGCACATCAGCAACGGTCTGTTCATGGCCAACAACGGTTACGAGTTCGCTCTGGCCCTGCTCGGCGGTAGCCTCGCGGTGCTGATCGAAGGCGCCGGCAAGCTCTCGGTGGATCGCGCCATCGCCGGTTGAAGGCTCTGTCTCAAGCAAAAGGCCCGCATTGTGCGGGCCTTTTTTGTTGCGGCTGATTCTTGACACTGGCCGGTCACGTTCTCTAGGATGCCGCTCATGCGCCGATTTAAACAGCTACTTGCGGGGCGCCAGGTGACTATTCTTCAGTTGCCGTCAGAAGCCGGAACAGGGCTTCGAAATACCGCTAAAGCGCTGGTTCGGTGTTGCCTCTCACCTGCCATGCAGACTTTTGAGGCAGAGACACGACACGATGAATGCACTACGCCCTCCAGCACGTCCCGCGCCGATCACGGCACACATCACCCAGCGCAATCCGAAAATCCTGCTTGGCGGCAAACATCAGCCGACGCTGTTGCGTTATCTCGATGGCTGGCCACGCCGCAGCGGCGGTCCTGCCGCCTTCCTGATCCAGTTTGTCGAAGACGGTGAGTCGCTGGCGCGTTTTGCCGATGACAGTTTCGATCTGGCCGTCATTCAGGCCCCAAGCCTTGAAGAGGCGCCGGAAATGATTCGCCAACTGACCCGCGTCGCGCGTCAGGGCCTGATCACCCGGCGCTGAGCGTCAGGCATATTCGATCGCCACGATGTAGACGAACTGTTCGCCGGTCGGCGTCTGTACCCGCACTTCAGCATCCAGCGCCTTGCCGATCAGGGCGCGGGCCAGCGGTGAGTCGATGCTGATCAGGCCGAGTTTCAGGTCCAGTTCGTCCGGGCCGACGATGCGATAGCGCGATTGTTTGCCGTCCTCGTCTTCGATGGTCACCCACGCGCCGAAGTAGACCTTGTTCGGATCGCTCGGTTTTTCGCTGACCACTTTCAACGCCTCAAGGCGTTTGGTGAGAAAACGCACGCGACTGTCGATCTCGCGCAGCATTTTCTTGCCGTAGGTGTACTCGGCATTTTCCGAACGATCACCCTGAGCCGCCGCTTCGCTGACCGATTGCGTCACCTGCGGGCGGCGCACGTGCCAAAGCTCATGGAATTCGGCGCGCATCCGCGCTTCACCTTCGGGGGTGATCAGCGCGGTGCCGGCGGTGCGGGGAGGGCGATAACGGCTCATGGCAACTTCTTTTGATTAAGACGGCTGGAGTCTATCAACCCTCGCGCAACACTGTCAGCGGGCTGGCGTTCAGCGCACGCCGCGTGCCGAACACCCCGGCGCCACCGATCAGCGCCGCGCCGATCAACGGCAACAGCAGCAACCACGGATGGGGATGCCATGGCAGGTCGAAGGCAAAGCGATACAGCACCAGACTCACCACTTCCGAACCGATCGCCGCGAGCAATCCGCTGACCGCGCCGAGCAAGCCGAACTCGATCCGTCGCGCCTTGATCAGCAACTGCCGCTCGGCCCCCAGCGCACGCAACAGCGCACCCTGGCGAATGCGCTCATCCAGGGTTGCCTGCAAACCGGAAAACAGCACCGCCATCCCCGCCGCCAACACAAACAACAACACATACTCCACCGCCAGGGTGACCTGGGCAAGGATGCTGCGCAGCTGTTCGAGCAAGGCTTCGACCTGCAGGATGGTCACTGCCGGGAATGCTCGGGACAGCTCGACAATCTGCTGATCGTGACCGGGTGCCAGATAGAAGCTGGTCAGGTAGGTCGCCGGCAGATCCTTCAGGGTGCCGGGCTGGAAGATCATGAAGAAGTTCGGCTGGAAGTTGTCCCAGTTGATCTCCCGCAAACTGGTGACCTTCGCTTCGCGATTGACCCCGCCGACGCTGAACACCATGTGATCGCCCAGCTTGAGCTTGAGGCTTTCGGCCACCTTGCCTTCCACCGATACGCCCGGAACGTCATCCGAAGGTTGCCCGGTCCACCACGAACCGGCGGTGATCTTGTTGCCCGCCGGCAGATCCGCCGCCCAGGTCAGGCTCAGGTCGCGCTGGATCGCGCGGTCGCCGGCCGAATCCTTGCTGACGATCTGCTGCACCGCTTCGCCATTGATGCTGATCAGCCGTCCCGGTACCACCGGATACAACGGCGCGGCCTGGGCCGAGACATTGATCAGGTGATCGGTGAAGGCCTGTTTGTCGGCCGGCAGGATGTTCAGGGCGAAATAGTTGGGGGCGTTCTTCGGCAACTGGTTTTGCCAGGTGTCGAGCAGTTCACCGCGCAGCAGTGCAATCAACGCCATGGACAGCAGAATCAGCCCGAAGGCCAATGACTGGCCAGCCGCCGCCAAAGGATGGCGCAACAACTGACCCAGCCCGAGACGCCACGGCAAGGACGCGCGCGCAAGCAGGCGACGCAGGCTTTGCAGCAGCAACAGCAGCAAGCCGCCGAGCACCAGCGCGGCGACCACACCGCCGCCGAGCAGGGCGAACGTCAGCAGCAGGTCCAGACTCAGGCGCCACATGATCAACCCGAGCGCGCCGAGTGCCGCGCCATAGACCATCCAGGTGCTCGATGGAATCGGCAGCATGTCCCGACGCAATACCCGCAGCGGCGGCACGCGGCCCAGCGCGGCGAGCGGTGGCAGGGCGAAACCGGCCAGCGCCACCAGCCCGGTGCCGATTCCGGCCAGTGCCGGCAACAAGGCACCCGGCGGTACGTCGGTCGGTAGCAGATCATGCAGCAGCGCGAACAATCCCAATTGCGCGAGCCAGCCGAGCAGGGCGCCGCTGAGGCTGGCGAGCAGGCCGAGCACCGTCAGTTGCAGACTGAACAGCACCAGGGTTTCCCGGCGCGACAAGCCCAGGCAACGCAGCAGGGCGCTGGCGTCGAAACGCCGGCTGGCGAAGCGGTTCGCCGATAGCGCCACCGCGACACCGGCCAGAAGCACGGCAACCAGACTGGCCATGTTCAGATAGCGTTCGGCCTTGCCCAGTGCACCGCCGATCTGCCGGTTGCCATCGCGGGCATCCTGAATCCGCTGGTTGGCGGCGAGTCCCGGTTTGATTAGCTGGCGATAGGTTTCCAGCGCCTGCGGCTCTCCGCGCCACAGTTCTCGGTAACTCACCCGGCTGCCGGGTTGCACCACGCCGGTCGCGGCGAGGTCGTCGAGGTTGATCAGCACCCGTGGCGTCAGGCTGTAGAAGTTGCCGGCGCGATCCGGTTCGTAGGTCAGCACTCGCGTCAGTTTCAACGTCTTCATGCCGACGTCGATGCTGTCGCCGATCTTCAGGTCCAGCGCCGTCAGCAGGCGCGCTTCGACCCAGGCTTCACCGGGCTGCGGCTCGCCTCCCGTTTCTTCTGTCGCGTAAGGGGCGAGAGCGCTTTTCAGCTCGCCGCGCAGCGGATAGGCGCGGTCGACCGCTTTGATGCTGGAGAGCTGAATGCCGTTGTCCGTGGCGATGACGCTGGAAAACTCCACCACCTGCGCATGATCCAGACGCAGCTCGGTGCCGCTCCGGATCTGTTCCAGCCGGGCCGGCGAACTGCCTTCGAGCGACAGGTCGGCGCCTAAAAACTCGGTGGCGCGCAGCATCATCGCGCCGTTGAGGCGGGCACCGAAATAGCCGATCGCGGTACTCGCCGCGACTGCCACGACCAAGGCGAAAAACAGTACCCGCAGTTCACCGGCGCGGGCATCGCGCATCAGTTGGCGCAGGGCGAGACTGAACAGACGCAACAGCGGCAGACGTGCCATCAAGGCTCCAGAGGGGCGACCAACAGGCCGGCTTCAAGACGGATCAGACGCCGGCAACGATGGGCCAGGCGTTCGTCGTGGGTCACCAGCACCAGGGTGGTGCCGCGTTCCTTGTTCAATTCGAACAGCAAGTCGCTGATGCGCTCGCCGGTGTGGCTGTCGAGGTTGCCGGTGGGTTCGTCGGCGAACAGCACGTCCGGCTCGGCGGCGAACGCCCGGGCAATCGCCACGCGCTGCTGCTCACCACCGGAGAGCTGGCGTGGCGAGTGAGTCAGGCGCTGGCCAAGGCCGACCCGTTGCAGCAATTCGGTGGCGCGGCTTCGAGCGTCTTTGCGGCCGTCGAGCTCCAGCGGCAGCATGACGTTTTCCAGCGCGTTGAGGCTGTCCAGCAGCTGAAACGACTGAAAGACGAAGCCTACGTGTTCGGCGCGAATGCGCGCGCGCTGGTCTTCGTCGAGATTGCTCAGGCCTTGCCCGGCGAGCGCCACTTCGCCGCTGCTCGGCAGGTCAAGGCCCGCGAGCAGACCGAGCAGGGTGGATTTGCCGGAACCGGACGCGCCGACGATGGCCAGGCTGTCGCCCTTGTTCAGTTCCAGGCTGAGTTCGTGCAGGATGGTCAGTTCACCTTCCGCGCTGGGAACCACTTTGCTAAGGTTCTTCGCGGTGAGAATGCTTGCGCCCATGGAGAATCCGATGCGTGTGTGGTTTTTGAGTGCTGGCCTGGCCTTGATGTGCATGGCCCAGAACGCAGCGGCGGGTACAGTCCTGATCGTTGGCGATAGTATCAGCGCCGGTTTCGGACTGGATACCCGGCTGGGGTGGGTGTCGTTGCTCGAACAGCGGCTCAAGACCGAAGGCTTTGACGACAAAGTGGTCAATGCGTCCATCAGTGGCGACACCAGTGCCGGAGGCCAGGCGCGGCTGCCGGCGCTGCTTGCAGAGCACAAACCGGAACTGGTGATCCTCGAATTGGGCGGCAATGATGGCCTGCGCGGAATGCCGCCGACGCAATTGCAACAAAATCTTGCTTCGATGATCGACAGCTCCCGCCAGAGCGGTGCCAAGGTGCTGTTGCTCGGCATGCAGTTGCCACCCAATTACGGCAAGCGCTATACCGATGCCTTTGCCGAGGTCTACGGCAAGCTCGCCGAGGAGAAAAAAATCCCGCTGGTGCCGTTTTTCCTTGACGGAGTGGGCGGGCATCCGGACTTGATGCAGGCCGACGGTCTGCACCCGGCGGCGGGGGCTCAGGGCAAGTTGCTGGAAAATGTCTGGCCGACGCTAAAACCGCTGTTATGAGGCTTTTCTAGCGGCAGGCTTTCGGCTAATGTGGCGCCCCCTAATTTGGAGCCCCCGATGCCGCGTTCTGCCTGGTCCCTGTTCGCCTACCAACTGATCGAGCCTGACGAACAGCTGGATCTGTTCGCCTGCCAGGAAGTGCGAGTGCATCTGGTGACCCGTCAACTGGAGCTCGGTGGCTCGGCTGACCGAACCCTGTGCGGCAGTCTGCTGCCGGCGCAACCGCGCTGGTCGAGCGTGGATCGCCGGGTGTTCCAGGATCAGCGCCTGTGTTCGCTGTGCCGGGCGATCCTCGAATCGCAGAAGCGCGGCACCTCGCCGATCTGGCCCGAGTTGCGTTTCGAGCTTTAAGCGCAGGCATCTTCCGAATGCAGTCCGGGCGGGCGGCAGCTTCAATCATGAAGAGTTTGCCAGCCCATCGGCGCATCTCCCCGAATTCTCTGGACGCGGTGTACAATCGCGTTCTTATTACCCTTGTCGATCTTGCGAAGGATTCTCCGGATGTTGCCGCGTTTTCCTGCCGTCACCCGCTGCCTGTCTCTTGCCGCCCTGTGTGTGGCCGGTCCCGTTGCTGCACTGGAGTTTCCCCTGCCACCACCCGGTGAAGACATCATCGGCCAGGTGCAGGTGATCAAGGCCAAGTACGAAGACACCTTTGCCGATCTGGGCACCACCTACGATCTGGGCTATTCGGAAATGGTCGCGGCCAACCCGGGTGTCGATGCCTGGTTGCCGGGCGCCGGCACCGAAGTGGTCCTGCCGACCCGCTTCATCCTGCCACCGGGCCCGCGCGAAGGCATCGTGATCAACCTGGCCGAATACCGCCTCTACTACTACCCGAAAGGCCGGAACGTGGTGTACACCTTCCCGCTGGGTATCGGCCGTGAAGGCTGGGGCTCGCCGATCGCGCACACCACGATCACCGCCAAGACGCCGAATCCGACCTGGACGCCGCCTGCCTCGATCAAGGCCGAGCACGCTGCCGACGGTGATCCGCTGCCGAACGTGGTGCCGGCCGGTCCTGACAACCCGCTGGGGCCGTTCAAGTTCACGCTGGGCACGCCGGGCTACCTGATCCACGGTTCGAACAAGAAGTTCGGCATCGGCATGCGCACCAGCCACGGCTGCTTCCGCATGTTCAACAACAACGTGCTGGAAATGGCCGGCATGGTGCCGGTGGGGACTTCGGTACGAATCCTCAACGACGCGTACAAGTTCGGTCGCAGTGGCGGCAAGATCTACCTGGAAGCGCACACGCCGATCGACGACAAGGGCAACCCGTCGGTGGTCGACAAGCACACCGCCGTGATCAACGCGATGCTCAAGCGTGAAGACATCACCAACAACCTGCGCATGGACTGGGATGTGGTGCGTGATGTGGTGGCGGCCGAAGATGGCCTGCCAACCGAAATCGGCACGCCGAGCACCTCGGCGCCGATGGTCTCTAGCGCACCGATCGACCTGCAGCAATAAGCTGAAAGACAAAACCCGCCGAGGCTTGCGCAGCGGCGGGTTTTTTATTGCCCGCAGAAAACTGCTGGCACAAAAAAGCCGACCCAAAAAATGGGTCGGCTTGATAACAATCCCGAAGGACTATTACTTGCGGCTAGCTTTTTCCAGCATGCGCAGAGCACGCTCGTTAGCTTCGTCAGCAGTCTGTTGTGCTTTTTGAGCAGCAGCCAGAGCTTCATCAGCTTTACGGTAAGCTTCGTCTGCACGAGCCTGGGAGCGAGCAGCTGCGTCTTCAGTAGCGGTCAGACGTGCTTCGGTTTCTTTCGATGCGCTGCTGCAACCGGTAGCCAGAACTGCGGCCAGAGCCAGAGCAGAGAATTTCAGAACGTTGTTCATCGTGTTCCCCTTCAAGGACTTTCAATTAAGTGGCTGTCTCCTCCGATTGAGGAAATAGCCGGCGTACATACTACCCATTACTTGTAGTAAGTAAACTGACGTGAGGCAAGAAGCAAAAAAAATTGTAGGCGTTGATTCTTTTTCGAGCAACTTTTAACTGGGCTGTATAAAAAATATCCAGCTGTAAGGCGCGAGATGAGCGAGTTATTGAGAAAAAGTTCCCGTTGTCGTGCGCTGTTTTGCAGGTAACGGCTAAAGTGCGTCTATATGGATTCGTCCACACTTTTGTTGCGAATTTGCGCAGCGCCTCGCATATCTTTGTCCATGTTGAGGTGACTTTAAAACGGGGGGCTCGTCTTAAGTCTCAACATCCGGCGATGTTCAGCCTTTTGGCTCGGGAAGATTGTCTCCCGAACCCGCCCTGAGTCCACCGGAACTGCCCCCCGTCAATCTGCGTGATGACGAGCGTACCTTGAGCATTTTCGCCAATGGTGCCTACTATTTGATACGTGCTCGGGTTGCGCGAGATCGGTGCAGTTCTTCTCGGTGTCCATCAGGCACGGGGTGGCGTAGATGTTCCTTCGCCGGGAAAACATCGGTAAGGTAGGGGTCAGAATTCGAGACCCGCGAGGAGTAGTGATGAGCGAGGCGTTGTCCATCCACCATGACCAGGCTGGTCATCAGTTCGAGACCAATGTGGACGGTCATCGTGCCTACCTGACCTATATGGATCTGGGGAAACAGACCCTGGATATCTACCGCACCTTCGTGCCCAACGCGTTGCGTGGCCGAGGCATCGCGGCAGCCCTGACCGAACGGGCGTTGCAGTACGCCGATGAAATGGGCTACACGGTCATTCCATCGTGCTCCTACGTGGAGCGCTACATGGAGCGTCACCAGCGGCGCACCGCCAAGATCTGACTGACCTCACCGCACACACAAAAACGCCGGGCAATGCCCGGCGTTTTTTTATGCCTGCGAAACGGCTGTCAGCCGCGCTGACGTTTCGGCAGGACATCCTTGAGTTTGGCGTGCATGCTGCGCAAGGTGTTTTCGGTAGCGGACCAGTCGATGCAGGCATCGGTGATCGACACGCCGTATTGCAGGTCGGCGAGGTCTTTCGGGATCGCCTGGCAGCCCCAGTTCAGGTGACTCTCGACCATCAGGCCGATGATCGAGTGGTTGCCTTCGAGAATCTGGTTGGCGACGTTCTCCATCACCAGCGGTTGCAGGGCCGGATCCTTGTTGGAGTTGGCGTGGCTGCAATCGACCATGATGTTCGGCTTGATCTTGGCCTTGTTCAGCGCCTGCTCGCACAGGGCGACGCTGACCGAATCGTAGTTCGGCTTGCCGTTGCCACCGCGCAGCACCACGTGACCGTAGGCGTTGCCCTTGGTGGTGACGATCGACACGCCACCTTCCTGGTTGATGCCCAGGAAACGGTGCGGGCTGGAAACCGACTGCAAGGCGTTGATCGCCACGGTCAGGCCGCCGTCGGTGCCGTTCTTGAAACCGACCGCCGAGGACAGGCCGGAAGCCATTTCTCGGTGGGTCTGGGATTCGGTGGTGCGTGCGCCGATGGCCGACCAGCTGATCAGGTCCTGCAGATACTGCGGGGAGATCGGGTCGAGGGCTTCGGTCGCGGTCGGCAGGCCTTTCTCGGCCAGGTCCAGCAGCAACTGGCGACCGATGTGCAGACCGTCCTGGATCTTGAACGAGTCATCCAGGTACGGGTCGTTGATCAGGCCTTTCCAGCCGACGGTGGTCCGTGGCTTTTCGAAATACACGCGCATGACCAGATACAGGGTGTCCGAGACTTCTGCCGCCAGCACCTTCAGGCGATCGGCATATTCGTGGGCAGCCTTGATGTCGTGGATCGAGCAGGGGCCGATCACCACGAACAGACGATGGTCGGTGCCATCGAGAATGTTGCGGATGACCTCGCGACCCTTGGTGACGGTGCGCAGGGCAGCGTCGCTCAGAGGGATATCACGCTTGAGCTGATCGGGAGTGATCAGGGTCTCGTTGGAAGCGACGTTCAGGTCGTTGATCGGTAAATCAGCCATCGTTTACTCGTCAGGTCACGGGTGCCGGCCGCCAGCGATCCCCGCGCGGCGGAGCACAGCGGATTTAAGCGCGTCGGGGAGCCGAACCTTATCGCGTTAGACGCCTGCTAGACAATGGGCAAGTAACTGTTCAGTCCAGCTATGGTTACGCGAAAGCCTTGCGAACGCTGTCGTGGGAGAACTCTTCGGCGTGTTGTTCGACCCATTGCAGGGCTCGCGCCTGGATATCCTGCAGGTCATCGTGGGCATCGTTGATTCGGCAATAGCGCTCGATCTGACACACCTGCTCACCCATTCGCGCGCTGAACAGCGTCTGCTCATCAGTGAATGCAATGCCGACCAGATAACCTTTTTTGCGACGCAGGCACCAGGCCACATAGCCCGGATAGGCGAAATCGGCATTGATGGTCGGCATGCGCACCTGCAAGGCGGTGCCATGGCGCCAGGCACGGTGGTAATTGCAAGCGATGCCGCCGAGGCTGATAGTGTGCAGCCGTTGACGCGAAATACACTCCGGTGTGAGCAAGGTCAGTTCAACGGGCACATCATCCGGATGAGGAATAAACCGTCCCATGAGCACAGACTCCCTGTGTCGGCCATTTGACATTGTTTCCCCCAGTATAGTGGTCGAATCGCAGCTGACCGATTTTGACGCCGACCAACGGCTGCTGGCGATGAACGGCGTTTCGCTGGTGATTTTCACCAGCGTCGGCTGCGCCAGTTGCCGCTATGCCCGCGAAGTGTTGCCGGGGCTCGATCTGGCCGTCGATCGCGTGTGCTGGATCGATGCCGGCGACAACGGCGGACTGGTCGAGCGTTATCAGGTCTTTCATTTGCCGGCGCTGTTTGTGGTGCGCGACGGCGAGTTCTTTGGGGCAGTGCACACGCGCCTGAATGTCGATGAGCTGAACGCAGCCGTGGCGCAGGCGCTGGGTCGAATTGCAGAGGAGTTGCCGTGATGGGAGCAGTGAACAAACCGGTGGTGGGGATTATCGGCACCGGCGCCATCGGAGGGTTTTACGGGGTGATGCTGGCCCGGGCCGGATTCGATGTGCACTTTCTGTTGCGCAGTGAATTTTCCGCAGTCGCCGAGGGCGGCTTGCAGGTGGACAGCGCCGTGCATGGCGCCTTGACGCTGAACCCGGTGCAGGCCTATTCGTCGGCAGAAGACATGCCGCCCTGCGACTGGCTGCTGGTCGGCGCCAAGACCACCAGCAATGCCGGGCTGGCACCGTCGATCATTCAGGCGGCGAAACCCGACGCGAAAGTGCTGGTGCTGCAAAACGGCCTCGACGTCGAAGACAGCTTGCGTGCGTTGTTGCCCGACTCCCTGCATTTGCTGGGCGGTTTGTGCCTGATCTGCGTCCACCGCGAAGGGCCGGGGCAGATCACCCATCAGGCGCTGGGGGCGGTGAACGTCGGTTACCACAGCGGTCCGGCACCGGATGATGCGGCGCGCATGGCAATCGTCGGAGAGGGCGCCGGCCTGTTCCGCGCCGCCGGTCTCGATTCCCAGGCGATGCCGAACCTGCATCAGGCGCGCTGGCAGAAACTGGTTTGGAACATTCCCTACAACGGGCTTTCGGTGTTGCTCGGTGCCGGCACCACGCCGTTGATGGCCGACACTGACAGCCGCGCACTGATTCAGGCGCTGATGGCTGAAGTGGTGCAGGGCGCCAAGGCCTGCGGTCACGACATGCCGCCCGGTTACGCCGAATACCTGTTCATGATGACCGAGAAAATGCCCGACTATTGGCCGAGCATGTACCACGACTTTTTGCACAAGCGACCGCTGGAGCTCGAGGCGATCTACGCTCGTCCTTTGGCGGCGGCAAAAGCGGCAGGCTGCGAGTTGCCGCGAATCGAATCGTTGTATCGCACATTGAGCTTTATCGACCGGCGTAACGTTTAAACCGGTCGCACTGGGGGAAAGGCATGGCCAAGAACATCGATGACAAACTGGTGCTGGCGATCTCGTCCCGTGCCCTGTTCGACCTGAGCGAAAGCCACAAGGTGTATGAGTCGAGTGGCGTCGAAGCATACCGTCAATATCAGATCGATCACGAAGACGAAATCCTCGCGCCGGGCGATGCCTTTCCGCTGGTGGAAAAACTGCTCAACCTCAACAGTCGCCTCGGCCGCGCCCGGGTCGAGGTGATTCTGGTGTCGCGCAACAGTGCTGATACCGGCCTGCGCGTCTTCAACTCCATTGGTCATTACGGCCTGGCGATTTCCCGCGCGGCGTTCGTCGGCGGGCGCAGTCCTTATCCGTATCTGAAGGCCTTTGGTTGCGATCTGTTTCTCTCCACCCATGCCGAAGATGTGCGCGCTGCGCTGGATGCCGGTTTCGCGGCGGCGACCATTCTGTCCGGCGGCGCCAGTCGTGCGGCCAGCGATGAGTTGCGCATCGCCTTCGACGGTGACGCCGTGCTGTTTTCCGACGAATCGGAGCGCGTCTATCAATCCGGTGGCCTCGAAGCCTTCCAGGCCAAGGAGCGTGAATCCGCTCGCGAACCGTTGCGCGGCGGGCCATTCAAGGGCTTTCTCGCGGCGCTCAATCTGTTGCAGCGCGAGTTCTCCGATGAGGAGTGCCCGATCCGCACCGCGCTGGTCACTGCGCGTTCGGCGCCGGCCCATGAGCGGGTGATCCGCACACTGCGCGAGTGGGACATTCGTCTGGACGAGTCGCTGTTTCTCGGTGGCCTGACCAAATCGGCGTTCCTCGAAGCCTTCGCCGCCGACGTGTTTTTCGACGATCAGGCCGGCCACTGCGAGCTGGCCCGGGAAGTCGTGGCGACCGGTCACGTGCCCCACGGCATCAGCAACGAACCGGCGGTCTAAAGCCCACGTGGTTCAAGACGTTGCGTCGCACGCCGTAGTCGTCAAGGCACTGCTAAGCTGAATCAAATCTCCGCCATGTTGGCACGCGAGGAGGTCATATGATTCGTTCGATGCTGTATGCCACTGACCTCGGTCTGTACGCACCGTTAGTGATGCAGCATGCCCTGGCAATGGCGCGAACGTTCAATGCCGATCTGTACGTGGTGCACGCGGTGGAACCCATGGGGCTGTTTGCCGAATCGGTGTTGCAGAGCTATCTCGACGAACAGGCGTTGAACGAATTTCACAGTCAGGGTCTGAAAACCGTCATCGCCAATATCGAGCAGCGGGTGCTCGACAGTTTTCGTGAAGAACTGGGGGACGAGGGCGAGCAGGACTTGCAGCGGATACGCGCGGTGCGGGTGCTGCAGGGCGATCCGTCACAGGTGATTCTCGATCAGGTACAGAAACTCTCCGTCGATTTGCTGATCGTAGGAAGTCACAGCCACGGGGTCGGGGCGGAAACACCTTTGGGGCGAACGGCGGCCCGGCTGCTGCAATTGTCCAAGGTGCCGGTTTATCTGGTGCCGCTGGTGGAGCGTCGGCGTCGGGAGGATCGCTGAGGCAGGAATAATGGCACTTTGATAAAAAAGTTCTAGATTTATTCTTCAAACCATTAATATAGTTATATACCGTCGCTGATGCCCGTGGCGTCTACCTGCTTTGAGGGATTCATATGAAGCTTCAACAATTGCGCTACATCTGGGAAGTGGCGCACCACGACCTCAACGTTTCCGCTACAGCCCAAAGCCTCTACACCTCGCAACCGGGCATCAGTAAACAGATCCGCCTGCTGGAAGACGAACTGGGCGTCGAAGTGTTCGCCCGCAGCGGCAAGCACCTGACCCGCGTCACCCCAGCCGGCGAGCGCATCATCACCACCGCCGGCGAGATTCTGCGCAAGGTCGAAAGCATCAAGCAGATCGCCCAGGAATTCTCCAACGAGAAGAAAGGCACCCTGTCGATCGCCACCACCCACACCCAGGCACGTTATGCGCTGCCGCCGGTGATCAGCAATTTCATCAAGCAATACCCGGACGTGGCGCTGCACATGCACCAGGGTTCGCCGATGCAGATCGCCGAGATGGCCGCTGACGGCACCGTCGATTTCGCCATCGCCACCGAAGCGCTGGAGCTGTTCGGCGATCTGGTGATGATGCCGTGCTACCGCTGGAACCGTTGCGTAGTTGTGCCTCAGGGCCACCCGCTGACCAAGTTGCCGAAGCTGACCCTCGAAGCGCTGGCCGAATACCCGATCGTGACTTACGTGTTCGGTTTCACCGGCCGTTCGAAACTCGACGAAGCCTTCAGCCATCGCGGCCTGACGCCGAAAGTGGTGTTCACCGCTGCCGACGCCGACGTGATCAAAACCTACGTGCGCCTGGGCCTGGGCGTTGGCATCGTGGCGAAAATGGCGGTCGACACCAAACTGGATAACGATCTGGTGGTGCTCGATGCCAGCGAACTGTTCGAGTCCAGCGTGACCAAGATCGGTTTCCGTCGCGGTACTTTCCTGCGCGGCTTCATGTGCGACTTCATCGAGAAGTTCGCGCCGCACCTTACCCGCGAAGTCATGGCCAAGGCCATTCAGTGCCACAACAAGCAGGAACTGGAAGAACTGTTCGAAGGCGTCGAACTGCCGGTTCACTAAGCCCCTGTCTACAGCACCTCGGTGACAGCAAACTGTTGCCGGGTGCCTGCCACCAGAATCTCTACCTCGTCACCCTCGAATTTGCCCAGCAGGCTTTTGCCCAGCGGCGAGCGCGGGGTGATGACGGTAATCGGCTGACCCACCACGTCGACCTTCAAACCTGCCGCATCCGGCGCCAGAAACAGCCATTGTTCACGACCCTTTTCGTCTTCCAGACCGAGCAGGGCGCCGATTTCAATCCCCCGCTGATCGTCATACGCGCGCAGCGTCAGGTTCTGGCACAGCGCCAGTGACTGACGAATTTCCTCGACCCGTTTCGCCTGGCCCGCCGCCAGGTACGACGCCTCAAGACCCAGGGTGTCGTACTTGTTTTCGGCGATGTTCTCTTCGTGGGTCGCGGTTTCGTAGGCGGTTTGCGCCGCGCGCTCGGCGATGTCGAGATCGACGCGCAGCTTGTCGAGAATCAGTTGGTGAACAATCTGTTTATTCATGATCAATCGCAGAATTGCAGGACATTGGCGCGGCTCTTTTCGCTCGGGGCCGTCTGATCCTGTTGCAGCCAGAACTGGCATTTGGGGTTCGACAGATTACGTGTGCTGCCACGGGCCTGGTCCAGGCGTGCCTGTTGCTCGTTTTTGCGCAGGTTTTCTTCGTACTGTTCGAACAGGCGGTTTTGTGGCTCAGGTTCTGGCTGCGGCTGGGCGGCTACCGGAGGCTTGCTCAGTTGTTGCACCGCTTCCGCCACTGGCTGCAACTGACGGCTGAAGAGTAGTGAGGCGAGCCAGCAAGTCAGTGCAATGGCCAGGAAACCCAGCCACAGACCCAGGGCAATGCTGCCGGTCAATTGCAGCGCGCTAAGCTGAACAGGCAAGGGGCGACGCGGGTTGGGACGATAGGGCATGGCTGCCTCCTGGCGGATGAATGCGGGCGAGTGGCGATTGTCGCACGAAGATTAATTGCCGTCGGCTCTTCTGCATGGAGACATTTATGCGGACAATCGGCGCTTTTGCCAACGGGAGCCTTGAATGCCGCAACCGAAAACCCGCTGGGACATTTTTTGTACGGTCGTCGACAACTACGGCGACATCGGCGTGACCTGGCGTCTGGCCCGGCAACTGGTCAGCGAGCAGGCAATGACGGTGCGGCTGTGGGTCGATGACCTGCGCGCCTTCGAGCGCATCTGCCCCGAAATCGACATCAGCCTCGATCAGCAATGGCAGCAGGGCGTCGAAGTCCGGCACTGGCCGACCGAATGGCAGGAAGCGGAGGCGGCCGAGGTGGTGATCGCCGCGTTTGCCTGCCAGTTGCCGAGCGTCTACATGGACGCCATGGCCGCTCGGGAAAAACCGCCGTTGTGGATGAACCTCGACTATCTCAGCGCCGAAGACTGGGTGGTCGGTTGCCACGGACTGCCGTCGGTGAAATACAAGTCGGTGCAGAAGTACTTTTTCTTTCCGGGATTCCAGCCGGGCACCGGCGGCCTGTTGCGTGAAAGCGGTTTGCTGGAGCGGCGTCAGCAGTTTCAGCAGGACCCCGAGGCGCAGCGACAATTCCTGCAAGGTCTGGGGATCATTCCTGCGCCCCGTGCGCAACTGATTTCGCTGTTTGCCTACGAGAATGCGGGACTCGCCAGTTGGCTGGATGTGCTCGCCGCTGACTCGATGCCCACTCATCTGCTGGTGCCGGAAGGACGGATTCTCGGCGATGTCGCCCGTTGGCTCGGGGTCGAGTCGCTGGCGGTCGGGGCGACGCATGTTCGTCAGTCGCTGACCGTGCAGGTGCTGCCGTTCGTCCGTCAGGATCAATACGATCAATTGCTCTGGTGCTGCGATTTCAACGCGGTGCGCGGCGAGGACTCGTTTGTCCGGGCGCAATGGGCGGGGCGGCCGATGCTGTGGCACATCTATCAGCAGGACGAAGACATCCATCTCGACAAGCTCGACGCCTTCCTTGCGCTCTACACAAAAGGTCTTTCGCCCGTTGCCGCCGAGGCGATGAACGGTCTCTGGCGTGCCTGGAGTGCCGGGCAGCCTATCGGCGACCACTGGCTTGAGGCCCGCAAACACTGGCCCGAACTGCAGGAAAATGCCCGCGCGTGGTGTCTGGAACAGGCCTTGCAGGCGGATCTTGCGACGGCGCTGGTACAGTTTTACCGAAATTGGATATGATACGCGGCCTAGATTTTTGTAAATCCCATCCAAATTCGGATATTCGCAATGAAAACTGGTAAAGAACTCAAACCCGGTACCGTGATCCGTATCGACAACGATCCTTGGCTGGTTCAGAAAGCTGAATTCACCAAATCGGGCCGTAACAGCGCGATCATGAAGACCAAGCTGAAGAACCTGCTGACCGGTTACAAGACCGAAACCGTTTACGGTGCGGACGACAAGCTGGACGACGTGATCCTGGATCGCAAAGAAGCGACCCTGTCCTTCATCAGCGGTGACTCCTACACGTTCATGGACACCACCGACTACACTATGTACGAGCTGAACGCCGAAGACATCGAAAGCGTTCTGCCATTCGTGGAAGAAGGCATGACCGACGTTTGCGAAGCCGTATTCTTCGAAGGCCGTCTGGTTTCCGTAGAGCTGCCGACCACCATCGTGCGTCAGGTTGACTACACCGAAGGTTCCGCTCGCGGCGACACTTCCGGCAAGGTGATGAAGCCTGCCAAACTGAAGAACGGTACCGAGCTGTCGGTTGCTGACTTCATCGAAATCGGCGACATGATCGAGATCGATACCCGCGAAGGCGGTTCCTACAAAGGCCGTGCCAAATAAGCACTGCTTTTTGCGGAAAGAAAAAGCCCGACCATTGAGTCGGGCTTTTTTGTGCCTGATGAAAATTACTTCTTCAGGTGCTGTTTCAGCTCCTCCGAGGCCTGCAGCATCGCCGAACGCACCGCCGGCACCTGGCTGACCACGTTGAGCAAACCGTAGTCGTGGATCATGCCGTTGTAGCGCACGGAGGTCACCGGCACGCCGGCTTCGTCGAGTTTGCGGGCGTAGGCTTCACCTTCGTCACGCAGCACGTCGGCTCCGGCGGTCTGCACCAGCGCTGGCGGCAGACCCTTCAATTGCGCGGTGGTGGCCCGCAGCGGCGAGGCGTAGATCTCGTTCCGCTGGTTGGCGTCGGTGGTGTAGTTGTCCCAGAACCACTTCATCATGTTGCGAGTGAGGAAGTGCCCCTCGGCGTACTGGTTATACGAACCGGTGTCGAAATTGGCATCGGTCACCGGCCACAGCAGCACCTGGAATTTGATCGCCGGGGTGCCTTTGTCTTTGGCCATCAGGGCGACGACCGCCGCCATGTTGCCGCCGACGCTGTTGCCCGCCACCGCCAGACGCTTGCCGTCGACGTTGATCTCTTTGCCGTGTTCGGCCACCCATTTGGTCGCGGCGTAAGCCTGGTTGATCGCCACCGGGTAATGCGCTTCCGGCGAAGGGGTGTAGTTGACGAACACCGCCGCCGCACCCGAGCCGACCACCAGATCCCGCACCAGACGCTCGTGGGTCGGGAAATCCCCCAGCACCCAGCCACCGCCGTGGAAGAACATGAACACCGGCAGCTCGCCCTTGACCCCGGCCGGCCGGACGATGGTCAGGCTCAACGGTTGGCCATCGACCTGGATGGTCTTCTCGCTGACGTCCGCTTTGGGCAGCGTCAGTTTGACCCCGGACTGCGCGCCCGTCAGCACGGCGCGGGCATCCTTGGGCGTCATCTGTTCCATCGGTTTGCCGGTGCCGGCATTCAGCACATCGAGAAACGCCTGGGTGTTGTGTTCAACTTCCCCGGCAAATGCGCTGTGGATGGACAGGGCGAGAAGGGTACCGGTCAAGACTTTGCTGAAAGTGTTCATGTTCATTTCCTGTACGGGCCTGAGTGTCAGTGATTACACGGTGACGTGCAGACGCACATCAACGTTGCCGCGAGTGGCGTTGGAGTACGGGCAGACCTGGTGGGCAGCGTCGACCAGGCTTTGTGCGTCTGCCTGTTCCAGGCCCGGCAGGCTGATGTGCAGGTCGATGTCCAGGCCGAAACCGCCAGGAATCTGGCCGATGCCGACGTGAGCGGTGATCGAGGCGTCGTCCGGAATTTTGCGTTTGGTCTGGCTGGCGACGAATTTCAGGGCACCGATGAAGCAGGCCGAGTAGCCGGCGGCGAACAGTTGCTCAGGGTTGGTAGCTGCGCCGCCGGCACCGCCGAGTTCTTTCGGGGTGGCGAGTTTGACGTCGAGGATGTTGTCGCTGGAGATCGCGCGACCGTCACGGCCGCCAGTGGAGGTTGCGATTGCGGTGTAGAGAGTTTGCATGGTGTGAGCCTCATTGAGTGTGGTTTGTTGCGCTAATTGTTTGCGCGCTAACTAGGTGCGAAGTAAATGTACTGCGCGAATATTTAGCGCGCAAGATAAATTTTTTGAAGAACGCGCGAATGGTCACTTGGATTGGGTAGGGTCGTGATCCCAAGCTTTTGATATAGAAGGTTTTTTTTAGTGTGAAACGAGAGGAAAAAAATTTTCGGGGATCAGCGGGGAAGGTGCGATTAGCCTGCAGGCGCAAGGCTGCGCCCACAGGAAAGGGGGAGTCTTAAGCGAGACTGTCCTGCAAATGACCACGCAAGGCCTGCAACTCGGCTTGCAGATTTTGCAGACGTTCCAGGGTGAAGCCGCTGGCCCCCAGAATGCACTGCGGAACGGTTCGGGCCTTGTCTTTCAAGGCGCGTCCCTGGGCAGTCAGTTCAACGATCACCACGCGTTCATCCTCACGGCTACGGGTTCGGCTGAGCAAACCTTCACCTTCCAGACGTTTGAGCAGCGGGGTCAGCGAACCCGGATCGGTCAGCAGGCGCGTGCTGATTTCTCCGACGGTCAAACCATCCTTCTCCCACAGCACCATCATCGCCAGGTATTGCGGATACGTCAGGCCAAGCGCTTGCAGCAGCGGCTTGTAGACCTTGGTCATCATCAGCGAAGTGGAATGCAGGGCGAAGCAGGCCTGATTGTCGAGCAGCAGCTCTTCGCAGTGATCGGAGGTGTTGCGGTCGGTGGTCATGTCAGTGCCTTGAACGGTGATGCAGTTGAATCTAGCGCTCGAATCTTTAATGCGCCAGACAATTGTGCCCGGTGGCGAATCGGTCAGTGCCGGCCCAGTTCCCGCTGCAGGGCCAGATCCCACGGTGGCACGGGGCTGAACCGGGTTTTGAGGTATTCCAGCAGCAGGCGGCTGCGGGAGCTGGCCTGTTGCTCCAGACGCAGCGCATAGATGCCGGTGCTTTCCGGTTTTGGCAGGCCGTTTTCACAGAACAGCGGCAGCAACTCGCCGCGCAACAGGTATTCGCTGGCCAGCCAGGTCGGCAGATGCGCGATCCCGAGTCCCGCCAGCGCACCGCAAACCAGTGCCTCGGCGTTGTTGGCGCTCATGCGTATCCGCGCCGGGCGGTGCAGTTGCATCTGCCCGTTCTGTTCGAAACGCCAGGCGAAGGGCGGGGCAAGACCGTCCCAATCCAGACCGTCATGTTCACTCAATTGCGCTGGCTCGCTCGGCACGCCTCGGCGCTTGAGATAATCGGGGCTGGCGCAGGCGATGCGCACCATGCTCGCCAACGGTGTGGCGACCAGCCGGGTGTCGGCCATCTGCCCGGCGCGCAATACCAGATCGACCTTGCCCAGGTTCGAACCGTCCATGTCCACGAAGCTGTCGATCAGATGCAGCTGCACGTCGAGCCCCGGATACAGCACCAGAAAATCGGCAATCACTGGCGCCAGATGCCGGCGCCCGAAGGCCGCCGGCGCATCCACCCGAATCAGACCCTCCGGCGCGCTGCTCAGGGACACCGCTTCCGCCCGGGCCAGTTGCAGCTCGGCAACGATCCGTCGCGCCCGTTCGGCAAACGCCAGACCCGCCGGCGTGGCGCGCACCGCGTGAGTGCTGCGGATGAACAACTGGCTGCCGACAGCGCTTTCCAGACTGTCGATACGCCGGGCAACGGCGGACGGCGTCAGCGGATGTCGGCGTGAGGCGGCGGAGAAACTGCCACTTTCCAGCACATCGAGAAACAGCCCGAGTTGTTCGGTCAATTGATTGGGATTCATGAATCAGTTCAGTGCCTATGCGGATTTGGCACAGCCATTGTGCGTTGCTGTGCGTTTCCGTGCCAGCGTCGACTGCGTAGGATGAGTCGCCTGACGTTTGAGGAATTCTGCTGTGATCGAGTTTTTGCTGTACCTGTTGTTTGGCGCCGCCCTCGGCACGCTGGGTGGGATCTTCGGCATCGGTGGTGGCTTGATCGCCATTCCGCTGCTGGGCGTGTGGTTCGGGCTCGATCAGCAGATCGCCCAAGGCACGGCGCTGGTGATGGTGGTGCCGAACGTGATGCTGGCGCTGTGGCGTTATCATCAGCGCAATCGCATTGAGCTCCGGCATGCATTGCCGTTGGCGGTGATGGGATTCTGTTTCGCGTGGATCGGCTCGATCTGGGCCGTGGGCATCGACGCGCAAACCATGCGCATCGGCTTTGTCGCGTTCCTCGTGGCGTTGTCGGCCTACAACCTGGTGCGCATGTTTGGCGCGCGTCCGGCAGCGACTTCCGAGATGCGTTATTCATGGCCGTGGCTGGGCGTGCTCGGCGCGGCGTCGGGCACCATGGGCGGCTTGTTCGGTGTCGGTGGGGCGGTGGTGGCGACGCCGGTGCTGACCAGCCTGTTCGGCACCACTCAGGTGGTTGCCCAAGGCCTGTCGCTGGCGCTGGCGTTGCCGAGCACCGGCGTCACGCTGGTGACGTACGCGGTGCACCACGAAGTGGACTGGATGATCGGCCTGCCGCTGGCCATTGGCGGTCTGGCCAGCATCAGCTGGGGCGTGAAAGTGGCCCACGCGATGCCGGAAAAACTCCTGCGCGGGCTGTTCTGCGGGTTCCTGGTGCTGTGCGCGGTGATGCTCGCCTTTAAAGTTTGAAGCCTTCGACGATGTGCTCGGCCAGGCATTCGGTGATCGGCGAGGGATTGTTGAGGTTGCGGATCAGCATGATGCTGGCCTCGGGCAACAGCGGCAGATCTTCGGCGGCGCCGAGAATGCGCAGATCCGGGGTGATCAGGCTTTCCAGTTGCGCGGTGATCGCCAGACCCGCGCTCACCACCGCCATCAACGCCGACAGGCTGGTGCTGTTGTAGGCAATCCGGTACTCGCGGCCCATCGCGTCCAGCGCGTTACAGGCCCACAGGCGGCAAAAGCAATCACTATTGAACATCGCCAGCGGCAACGGCGTTTGTTCGTGGGCGCTGAAATTCTGCGCCTCGGCCCAGACGAAGCGCTCCTTGCGCAGCAATTGGCCAATCTCGTTGCCCGGCTCGCGAGTGACGATCGACAGATCCAGGTCCGTGCGTTGCAGTAACTGTTTGGTCGACTCGCAATGCACTTCGATCTGGATCAGCGGATAGAACTGCGCGAAGCGCGACAAAATTCCCGGCAGAAAGCGCATCACGTAATCGTCCGGCGTGCCGATCCGCACCGTGCCGACCATGTGCGGCTCGCGCAGGGTGTTGAAAACTTCACTGTGCAATTTCAGGATGCGCCGCGCGTAGCCGAGCAACACCTGGCCTTCAGCGGTCAGGCGCACCTGCCGTCCGTCGCGCTCGAACAACTGGCGCTGCAACACGTCCTCTTCCAGACGCTTCATCTGCATGCTCACCGCCGATTGGGTGCGGTTGACCATTTCGCCGGCGCGGGTGAAACCGCCCTGATCGGCAATCGCGACAAAGGTGCGCAGGACATCGGTATCGATACTGGGGTACGCCGACAATTGATGAATCTCCGTGATGCATGCCATCAGAAACATTCGTTGGATTGATCGTAGCCCCGGCGCGAGACTTGAGCCATCCCTAAAGGAGGGCAATACGATGAAAGGTCAAAAAGTCTATGTGAGCGATGACAGAGTGCCGGTCCATCTGATTACCGATTTGCTGCACAAGTTTAGCCGCTGGTACGAACTTCACCGCGAACGCGAGTTGCTTGCCAGTCTGAGCGACGAAGCGTTGAAGGACATCGGAGTCAGCCGTGCCGACGTCGAACATGAGTCGGTGCGGCCGTTCTGGGACGATCCGATGCATAAATGATGAGGCCATCGCTACACAACCCCCTTTGTAGTGAGGTAGGTTGCGAGCAGACATGGAGGTACACATGCCCGCGACATTGTCCTTTTCCCTTAAACAGGCTCGACGTCTGGCACTGGCTGCCCAAGGGTTTCACGGGCGCCAGCCGCCGGCTGTCAAGGCGATGCACGTAAACCGGCTGATCGAACGCCTCGGCCTGTTGCAGATCGACTCCGTCAACGCCGTGGTGCGCTCGCACTACCTGCCGCTGTTCTCCCGTCTTGGTTCCTATTCTGCTGACTTGCTCGACCAGGCTGCCTGGAGTTCGGGGCGACGCCGTTCGCTGTTCGAATACTGGGGCCATGAGGCGTCGTTGCTGCCGCTGTCGATGTACCCGCTGATGGGCTGGCGCATGCAGCGGGCCAGACGTGGTGAAGACATCTATCAGCAACTGGCGCGATTCGGTCGCGAGCAGCAGGACACCATTCGCCGGGTGCTGGCGTCGGTCGAAAAGCAGGGCGCACTGGGCGCCGGCAGCCTGTCGACCCGCGAGGAAAAGGCCGGGCCATGGTGGGACTGGAGCGCGGAAAAGCACGCCTTGGAATGGCTGTTTGCCGCTGGCGAAGTCACCGTCGCCGGACGCCGTGGTTTCGAGCGTTTGTATGACTTGCCCGAGCGGGTGATTCCAGCTTCCGTGCTGCAGCGGCCATTGCCCGATGAGGCCGAGGCGCAGCGCGGTTTGTTATTGCATGCAGCGCAGGCGCTGGGTGTCGGCACGGAAAAAGACCTGCGTGATTACTTCCGCCTGAATCCCTCTGATGCCCGCCCTCGTCTGGCCGAACTGGTCGAGGACGGGCAACTGCTGACCTGCGAAGTCGCCGGTTGGCGCCAGATTGCTTATTGTCTGCCCGAGCCGAAAATCCCGCGCAAGGTCGAGGCCAGTGCATTGCTGTCGCCGTTCGACTCACTGATCTGGGAGCGCAGCCGAACTGAGCGGCTATTCGATTTCCGCTATCGGCTGGAGATCTACACGCCGCAGGACAAGCGGGTCTACGGCTATTACGTGCTGCCGTTCCTGCACAATGAACGGATTGCCGCGCGGGTCGATCTGCGTGCTGAACGGGCGGCGGGGCGGTTGGCAGTGCATGCGGTGCACGAGGAAGAAACCGGACTGGATGACGCGGGGATGCTGGCGCTGGCGCTGAATTTGCGGCGCATGGCGGACTGGTTGGGGCTTGAGCACGTGCAGCTCAATTGTCAGCGGGAAAGTGCGGGGCGATTGCGGGTGGCGTTGGCTCAAGTCGAAAACGACCGAGCCAACGTCATCGCGATTTAGCGTTTGACCTGTTTCAGCGTCTCGGCAATCAAGAACGCCAGTTCCAGCGACTGATCGGCATTCATCCGTGGGTCGCAGTGAGTGTGATAGCGATCCGACAAGCCGTCTTCAGTGATTGGCCGCGCGCCACCGATGCACTCGGTAACGTTCTGCCCGGTCATTTCGATGTGGATACCGCCGGCGTAGCTGCCCTCCGCTTCGTGAACCTGGAAGAACTGCTTCACCTCGCCAAGAATCTGCGCGAAGTCGCGGGTCTTGTAGCCGCTGCTGGCCTTGATGGTGTTGCCGTGCATCGGGTCGGAACTCCACAGCACCTGCTTGCCTTCGCGCTGCACCGCGCGGATCAGCGCCGGCAGGTGATCGCCGACTTTGTTCGCGCCCATCCGTGCGATCAGGTTGAGGCGGCCCGGATCGTTGTCCGGGTTGAGCACGTCGATCAGGCGGATCAGGTCGTCGGGGTTCATGCTCGGGCCGACTTTCACCCCGATCGGGTTGTTCACCCCGCGCAGGAATTCGACGTGGGCGCCGTCGAGCTGACGGGTGCGGTCGCCGATCCACAGCATGTGCGCCGAGCAATCGTAGTAATCGTTGGTCAGGCTGTCGCGGCGCACGAAGGCTTCTTCGTAGTTCAGCAGCAGCGCTTCGTGGGCGGTGAAGAAACTGGTTTCGCGCAGTTGCGGCGAGCTGTCCATGCCGCAGGCGCGCATGAACGCCAGGGTTTCATCGATACGGTCGGCGAGGTGGCTGTATTTTTCGGCCAGCGCCGAGTTGGCGATGAAATCGAGGTTCCACTTGTGCACCTGATGCAGGTCGGCAAAACCGCCCTGGGCGAAAGCGCGCAGCAGGTTGAGGGTGGCGGTGGACTGGTGATAGGACTGCAGCAGACGCTCCGGATCCGGTACGCGGCTGGCCGAGTCGAAACCGATGCCGTTGACGATGTCACCCCTGTAGGCCGGCAAGGTCACGCCGTCGATGGTCTCGTCGTTGGCCGAGCGCGGCTTGGCGAACTGGCCGGCCATGCGCCCGACTTTGACCACCGGGCAGCCGGCAGCGAAGGTCATGACGATTGCCATCTGCAGCAACACTTTAAAGGTGTCGCGGATCTTCGCGGCGGAGAACTCGGCGAAGCTTTCCGCGCAGTCGCCGCCCTGCAGCAGGAACGCCCGGCCCTGGGTGACTTCGGCAAACTGACGACGCAGCTCGCGCGCTTCGCCGGCAAACACCAGCGGCGGGTAGCTGGCCAGCGTCTGCTCGACCTGGCGCAGATGCGCGGCGTCGGGGTATTGGGGTTGTTGCTGGATCGGCAGGGCGCGCCAGCTGTCAGGGCTCCAGGGTTGGCTCATCACGGTCTCTAAGGTTCTACGCACGGACGGCCATGTTAGCAGCAATTAGTGCGTGACCTGCTGCCGCCGCTTCGCCGACAATCGCCGCTTTGCCACGGCGCCAGAGCGGTGCCATCGCGTCACCGCGCCCGGTGACCACCAGGAGACGAAATGACTGAGGAGCGCGTCGAGCTGTTGCTCGCCGAGGTACAGGATGAGTTCGGCGTGATTCGCGTGCTGGAAGTGGCCGACTACCGCTTTCTGGAGTTCGGCGATGCGATCGAGCAAAGCTGCGTGTTTACCGCCGACCCGAGCTGGCTGGAGTACGACTACACCCGGGCGATGCTGATCGGCGCGCTGTGCCATCAGCAACCGGAGAGTGCGCTGTTCCTCGGGCTGGGCGCGGGGACGTTGACCCAGGCCTGCCTCAATTTCCTGCCGCTGGAAGATGTCGAAGCCATCGAGCTGCGCCCGGACGTACCGCGTCTGGCCATCGAATATCTCGGCCTGGATGACGATCCACGGTTGTACATCCGCGTCGGCGATGCTCTCGAACTGCTGCCGACGGCTGAGCCGGCGGATCTGATCTTCGTCGACCTGTACACCGATGTCGGCCCCGGCGCCGGGCACCTTGCGTGGAATTTCCTCGGTGACTGTCAGAAGCGTCTGAATCCTGGCGGCTGGCTGGTGATCAACCAATGGGCCACCGATGACGGCAAACCCTTGGGCGCGGCGCTGTTGCGCGGGCTCTATCACCGGCATTACTGGGAGCTGCCGGTGAAGGAGGGCAACGTCATTCTGATCGTGCCGGCGGATCTTGATCAGGTGCTGGACATGCAGGCGCTGACCGCCCGGGCTGAAGCGCTGGCGCCGAAGCTGGGTTACTCGTTGCAGACGTTGATCAACTGCATCCGTCCGGCGACCTGATCTTCAAAGGCCTTTGAAAACGCCAGGCCTGCGCTCCACCAGGGAGCGCACACCTTCCTTGGCGTCTTCAGTGGCCAGCAACTTCTTCACCAGTGGCGGCAAGCTTTTAGCCGCTGCGGTCTCGCCTTCATAGCGCGCCTTGCGTGCCGACATCAACGTTGCCTGTACGCCCAACGGCGCCTGTCGGGCGATTCGCTCGGCCAATTCGATGGCGCGTGGCAGCAAGTCTTCGCTGGCCATGACTTCCTGCACCAGACCCAGGCGCAACGCATCATGGGCATCAAACTCGTCGCCGGTCAGCAGCCAGCGCATCGCATTGCCCCAGCCGGCGACCTGATGAAAGCGTAACGTCGCGCCGCCGAACGGAAAGATCCCGCGCTGCACTTCCATCTGCGCGAACCGAGTATTGCTCGCGCACAGGTTGATGTCGGCGGCGAGCATCAATTCGATGCCGATGGTCAGGCAATAACCCTGCGCCGCGACGATCACCGGTTTGCTGACCCGTGGCCCGACGAACACGCCCCATGGATCGCAACCACCGGGCGGCACCTGCCAGCCCTGGGCGAGGGCGGAACTGGCGTTGACCAGATCGAGCCCGGCGGTGAAATGCTCGCCATGCCCGAACAGCACCGCCACCCGTGCGTCGCTGTCGGCCTCGAATTCACCGTAGGCCAGGGCCAGGTCGTTGAGCAGGTCGAGGTCGAAGGCATTGCGCTTGGCGGCGCGGTCCAGGCCGATCAAATGCACGTGACCGTGGCGCGCACGGCTCACGCGGCCGGGGCAGGGCTGATTCATGGGTGTTTCCTCGCAGGGGAAGAAAAGGTGCAGCGACCAGATGCCGCACGTCGGTGAATCGTTTAAGCGCCATCGCCCGCAGGGCCGGGGTCTTTGAAAAATAGACCTTTGCCCGATTATCCGCAAAACCCCGTTACACAGCGGTGACAACTGTATTTCGCCGATAAAAAAAGCTCCCTTTTTGGGCAAATTCCGGTATAGTGCGCGCCGGCCTTTAACCGGGCCGCGTTTAGGTAGCGCAATTCCCCGAAGTCAGCTTCGGCTGCACGTCCGCACTGCGGGCTCTTCCTTGACGATTCTTTTTCATTCATTCGTTTTCGCAAATCCCCGCCGACAAAGCTGCCAGGGCGACTCTTGAGTCTCAACACGGCATGTGCAGCTTTGGAGCATGGGTCTTTGCGGATGCACTTAGAGGCAGACCCATGACCCAGGAAATCGGCGGCTTCGCCGCTCTTGAACTTCATCCCAATATTGTCGCTGCAGTAGTCGCTACCGGCTATGAAGAGCCTTCGGCCATTCAGCAGCAGTCGATCCCGATCATCCTCGCCGGTCACGATATGATTGGTCAGGCGCAAACCGGTACCGGTAAAACCGCTGCCTTTGCCCTGCCTATCCTGCACCGCATCGATCCGTCCAAGCGCGAGCCGCAAGCTCTGATCCTGGCCCCAACTCGTGAGTTGGCGCTACAAGTTGCAACCGCTTTCGAAACCTACGCCAAGCAAATGCCGGGCGTGACTGTTGTGGCTGTCTACGGCGGCGCGCCGATGGGCCCACAATTGAAAGCAATCCGTAATGGCGCACAGATCGTTGTCGCCACTCCGGGCCGTCTGTGCGACCACCTGCGTCGCGACGAAAAAGTACTGCAGACCGTGAACCACCTGGTTCTCGACGAAGCAGACGAAATGCTCAAACTGGGCTTCATGGACGACCTCGAAGTCATCTTCAAGGCCATGCCGGAAACCCGTCAGACCGTATTGTTCTCGGCGACCCTGCCGCAATCGATCCGTGCCATCGCCGAGCGTCACCTGCGCGATCCAAAGCACGTGAAGATCCAGAGCAAGACCCAGACCGTTACCGCGATCGAACAGGCTCACCTGTTGGTTCACGCTGACCAGAAGACTTCTGCCGTTCTCAGCTTGCTGGAAGTGGAAGATTTCGACGCTCTGATCATGTTCGTGCGCACCAAGCAAGCGACCCTGGATCTGGCCAGCGCCCTCGACGCCAAAGGCTACAAAGCCGCCGCGTTGAACGGCGACATCGCCCAGAACCAGCGTGAGCGCGTCATCGACTCGCTGAAAGATGGCCGTCTGGACATCGTTGTTGCGACCGACGTAGCCGCCCGTGGTCTGGACGTTCCGCGCATCACCCACGTGTTCAACGTGGACATGCCGTACGATCCGGAATCCTACGTGCACCGTATCGGCCGTACCGGCCGTGCCGGTCGCGAAGGCCGCGCGCTGCTGCTGGTGACTCCGCGTGAGCGCCGTATGCTGCAGGTAATCGAGCGTGTAACCGGTCAGAAAGTTGCCGAAGTGCGTCTGCCGGACGCCCAGGCCGTTCTCGATGCCCGCATCAAGAAACTGACCAACAGCCTGTCGCCGCTGGTGGCTGACGCCGAATCGACTCACGGTGATCTGCTGGATCGCCTGACCGCCGACATCGGTTGCACCCCGCGTGCCCTGGCTGCCGCTCTGCTGCGCAAGGCCACCAATGGTCAGGCGCTGAACCTGGCAGCGATCGAGAAGGAACGTCCACTGGTGCCAAACAGCGCACCGCGTGGCGACCGTCCTGAGCGTTCCGGTGATCGTCCGGAACGTGGTGACCGCGAGCGTCGTGCGCCAATGCCTTTGGGCGAAGGCCGTGCCCGTTGCCGTACCGCGCTGGGCGCGCGTGACGGTATCGCGGCGAAAAACCTGCTGGGCGCCATCCTCAACGAAGGTGGTCTGGCGCGTGAAGCCATCGGTCGCATCCAGGTGCGTGACAGCTTCAGCCTCGTCGAGCTGCCGGAAGATGGTCTGGACAAGCTCCTGACCAAACTGAAGGACACTCGCGTTGCCGGTAAGCAGCTGAAACTGCGTCGCTACCGCGAAGATTGATCCGCCTCTGGGCTGATTGATCGAACATAAAAAATCCCCGACTGGTTCGGGGATTTTTTTTGCCTGCGATTTAGGCATCAGCCGAAGCGGTAGATGTCCATACCCAGTGCACCCATGGTGAAACCTTGATGGGCAATGCTGAAATCACCACCGGCACCTCGGGCGAAGTACAGCGGCAGCAGATGCTCGTCACTCGGATGGCTGCGCACGGCGTTCGGTGCCTGCTGGCGGTAATCGTGCAGGGCGGCTTCGTCGTTGGCGGCGAGCTTGTCGACAATCCAGTCGCGGAAATCCCGGGCCCACGGCTCGACGCTTTCCGGGCCGGCGTGCCAGTCCAGTTCCCGCAGGTTGTGGGTGATGCTGCCGGAGCCGATCAACAGAATGCCCTGATCGCGCAGACTGGCCAGCGCCTGGCCGACGCGGTTCTGCAACGCCGGGCCGCCACGGCTGGGCAGGGAAACCTGAACCACCGGGATGTCGGCCTGCGGGTACATCAGCGACAGCGGCACCCAAACACCGTGATCGAACGGTCGTTGCGGGTCGAGACGTGCCGGCAGGTTGTTGGCGGTCAACAGGTCGGCAACCTCGCGGGCCAGTTGCGGATTGCCCGGTGCCGGGTACTGCACTTCAAACAGTGCGCGGGGGAAACCGCCGAAGTCGTGCCAGGTTTCCGGTTGCGCATGGCTGCTGACCAGCAGCTCGTGGCTTTCCCAATGGGCGGAAACGATGACGATGGCGTTCGGGCGTGGCAGTTCGGCTGCCAGCCGCGCCAGGGCCGGACCACTGGCACCGGGCTCCAGCGCCAGCATGGGCGAGCCGTGGGAGATAAACAGGCTGGGAAACATGGAAGGGTTCCTGAGCGTTAAGATGACCCATCTTCAGTCAGTTCATTGATCTAATTCCAATATAAGTTTTAACGTCTTTTGATCGAATTCTTAGGAGGATGCATGCAGCCGGAGTTTTGGCACAAGAAGTGGGAATCGAACCAGATCGGCTTTCACCAGCCTGAGGTGAACCCTTATTTGCAGCGGCACTGGCCTGATCTGGCCATCCCGTCGCAGGCGCGTGTGCTGGTGCCGTTGTGCGGTAAAAGCCTGGATCTGTTGTGGCTCGCCGGTCGAGGTCATCAGGTGCTTGGTGTCGAGCTGTCGGAGAAGGCCGTGGAAGACTTCTTTCTTGAGCAGCAATTGCAGGCGCAGGTGAGCGAGCAGGGCGACTTCAAGGTTTATCGCGCCGGGTCGATCGAGTTGTGGTGCGGGGATTTCTTCTCGCTGACGGCAGATGATGTTGCCGGTTGCACCGCACTGTATGACAGGGCGGCGGTGATCGCCTTGCCGCCCGCGATGCGCGAGCGTTATGCGGCGCACTTGCAGGGTCTTTTGCCGACATGCCGAGGGCTGTTGGTGACGCTGGATTATGACCAGTCGCAGATGCCCGGGCCGCCATTTTCCGTAGACGATGCCGAAGTGCAGCGTTTGCTGGGCAGTGTCTGGCGTGTCGAGATGCTGGAGGAGCAGGATGTGCTCGGTGACAGCTGGAAGTTCGTGCAAGCCGGCGTAACTCGGCTGGAAGAGCGGGTCTACCGGATTTCCGGGGCGTAATCGACAGGCAAAAAAAGGCCCGCATCACTGCGGGCCTTTTCGTTGGTGCGCCGGTTTGATCAGCCGCGACGACGCAGGGCGTCGATACGCTCTTCCAGCGGCGGGTGGCTCATGAACATGCGGGCGAACCCTTGCTTGATGCCACCGTTGATGCCAAAGGCGTTCAGGGTGTCCGGCATGTGCACCGGCAGGCCTTGTTCGGCGCGCAGGCGTTGCAAGGCGTTGATCATCGCGCCGGTACCGGCCAGGCGGGCACCTGCATCGTCGGCACGGAACTCGCGTTTACGCGAGAACCACATCACGATGGCGCTGGCCAGAATGCCCAGCACCAGCTCGGCGAAGATGGTCGCGATGTAGTAGGCCATGCCTTGGCCTTCTTCGTTCTTGAAGATCACCTTGTCGACGAAGTTGCCGATGATTCGCGCGAAGAACATCACGAAGGTGTTCACCACGCCCTGGATCAGCGCCAGGGTGACCATGTCGCCATTGGCCACGTGACCGATCTCGTGAGCCAGCACGGCCCGCACTTCATCTTCCTTGAAACGCTCAAGCAAACCCTGGCTGACTGCGACCAGTGCGTCGTTCTTGTTCCAGCCGGTGGCGAAGGCGTTGGCTTCATAGGCCGGGAAAATCCCCACCTCGGGCATCTTGATCCCGGCTTCCCGGGACAGTTGCTCGACGGTTTGCAGCAGCCATTGCTCGTGGCGAGTGCGTGGCTGGGTGATGATCTGGGTACTGGTGCTCATCTTCGCCATCCACTTGGAGATGAACAGCGAGAACAGGGAACCGGCGAAACCAAAGACTGCACAGAAAACCAGCAGCTGACTGAGGTTGAGATCAACCCCGTTGGCCGCCATGAACCCGTTGAAGCCAAAAAGGCTCAGGGTGATGCTGGCTATCAGCACGACCGCCAGGTTAGTGGCCAAAAACAGCAGGATGCGCATCATGGTTGTAGAAATCTCCTCAAGCTAAAGATGTAGCGTACTGCGGGGTATATAAGGCGCGGCACCTGGCGATTCAACCGAGTGACTATTTCAAACTGTGTCCTACACCGGATTTGTCGGGCATGGGATATTTCCCACTGCTGAATCCGGTATGGATGACAGGCACACGGCACCCGGTCTCATTGCGTCAGGCACGCATGATTCGTATGAGTCGCAAGTGTAGAAGGTGCTGGAGGAGGGGCGGAGCAGAAGTGTTGCTGAATCAGACAGTGCGCAACGTTCGGGCCGTTGCGCACTGAGCGCCGGTTACTGGCGGTAGGACTTGAGGAAGTTGCCGATGCGACCGATGGCCATGTCCAGGTCATCGACCCGCGGCAGGGTGACCACGCGGAAGTGGTCAGGCCACGGCCAGTTGAACGCCGTGCCTTGCACTACCAGCAGCTTCTCGGAGAGCAGCAGATCAAGCACGAATTTCTCGTCGTTGTGGATCGGGCAGACTTTCGGGTCGATCTTCGGGAACGCGTACAGTGCGCCCATCGGCTTCACGCAGCTCACGCCGGGAATGTCGTTGAGCAATTCCCAGGTACGGTTGCGCTGTTCCAGCAACCGGCCTTGCGGCAGCACCAGATCATTGATGCTCTGATATCCGCCGAGAGCGGTCTGAATTGCATGCTGGCTCGGCACGTTGGCGCACAAACGCATGTTGGCCAGCATGTCGATGCCTTCGATGTAGCTGTGAGCGTTGTGTTTCGGCCCGGAAATGGCGATCCAGCCCGAGCGGAAACCCGCCACGCGATACGACTTGGACAGACCGTTGAAGGTCAGGCACAGCAGGTCCGGGGCCAGCGAAGCGGTGCAGATGTGCACGGCGTCGTCGTAGAGGATCTTGTCGTAGATTTCGTCGGAGAACACCACCAGGTTGTGCTGGCGGGCCAGCTCGAGCATGCCCAGCAGCACTTCCTTCGAATACACCGCGCCGGTCGGGTTGTTCGGGTTGATGATCACCATCGCCTTGGTGTTCGGGGTGATCTTGGCCTTGATGTCGGCCAGGTCCGGGAACCAGTCGGCACCCTCGTCGCACAGGTAATGCACCGCGTTACCGCCGGCCAGACTCACGGCTGCGGTCCACAGCGGGTAGTCCGGCGCCGGCACCAGCACTTCGTCGCCGTTGTTGAGCAGCGCCTGCAGCGACATCACGATCAGCTCGGACACGCCGTTGCCCAGGTAGATATCTTCGATGCCGACACCTTCGACCTGCTTCTGCTGGTAGTACTGCATCACCGCCTTGCGCGCGCTGAACAGGCCTTTGGAATCGCTGTAGCCCTGGGCGGTCGGCAGGTTGCGGATCACATCCTGAAGAATTTCGTCCGGCGCTTCGAAACCAAAGGGCGCCGGGTTGCCGATGTTCAGCTTGAGGATGCGATGGCCTTCCTCTTCCAGGCGTTTGGCGTGCTTGAGCACCGGGCCGCGAATGTCGTAGCAGACGTTGGCGAGCTTGTTCGATTTGCTGAACTGCATGGCGATGTGATCCCGAAAATGAACGATCCAGGCGGCGGGTGGACAACCGTGCTGGGAATCCTGCGTCTTCACACAGGCAAATGTCTCGAGCGGCGGTTTCCAATAATCCGTTTGAATGCGCAGGAACCCGCTGCCAGACTGGCGTGTGACGAGGCGCAATCATACGTGCCGCCCGATCCGTGGAAAAGGTACAGATCGGGCTTTTTCAGCCGCTGAGGTGTGATGATGGAAAAGATTGAAAAGACCCTGGAAGAATGGCGGGCGATGCTCGACCCCGAGCAATACAACGTGTGCCGTCTCAGTGCTACCGAGCGACCGTTCTCCGGTAAATACAACGGCACGAAGACCGATGGCGTTTACCACTGCGTCTGCTGCAACGAGCCGTTGTTTGATTCCAAGACCAAATTCGATTCCGGTTGCGGCTGGCCAAGCTTCTACGCGCCGATCGGCGAGAGCGCCATGACCGAAATCCGTGACACCAGCCACGGCATGATCCGCACCGAAGTGAAATGCGCCAAGTGCGATGCGCACCTGGGCCACGTATTCCCTGACGGTCCGCCGCCGACCGGCCTGCGTTATTGCATCAACTCGGTGTGCCTGGACCTGGTGCCGCGCGAGTAACCGATACGGGCGATCCACGGGTCGCCTTTCGAATAATTAAATTGCACACAATTCAATTGCTCGCTATTTTTGCCGTCTACCCATTTTCAAGAGTGCGCACCATGAGCGATAACCTGCTGAACATTCCGTGCACCACCATCAAAGGCGAGCAAAAGACCCTCGCCGATTTCGCCGGCAAGGCAGTGCTGGTGGTCAATACCGCCAGCAAATGCGGTTTCACGCCGCAGTACAAAGGCCTTGAGGAACTGTGGCAGACCTACAAGGATCAAGGTCTGGTGGTCCTGGGCTTCCCGTGCAACCAGTTCGGCAAGCAGGAGCCGGGCAACGAGGGCGCGATCAGCGAGTTCTGCGAGCTGAACTACGGTGTCAGCTTCCCGCTGTTCAAGAAGATCGAAGTCAACGGTAATGGCGCGCATCCACTGTTCGTGCAGTTGAAGAAACGCGCGCCGGGCGTGCTGGGCTCCCAGGGCATCAAGTGGAATTTCACCAAGTTTCTGATCGGCAAGGACGGCCAGTTGGTCAAGCGCTTCGCCCCGGCCACCAAGCCGCAGGATCTGAGCCGCGAGATCGAAGCCCTGCTCAAATGAACAACCTGTCCGCCGATTCGCTGAAGCTCGACAGTCAGCTGTGCTTCAAGTTGTATGCCGCATCGCGGGCGGTGATCCGTGCCTACAAGCCGATGCTCGATCAGCTCGGTCTGACCTACCCGCAATACCTGGCGATGCTGGTGTTGTGGGAGTGGCAGCAATCCGCGCCGGAGCAGCCGACGGTCAAGGCGCTGGGTGAACGTCTGGCACTGGATTCCGGCACGCTGACGCCGCTGCTCAAACGTCTGGAGCAACTGCAACTGGTCCAGCGTCAGCGCTCGGCCCGGGACGAACGCGAGGTTCATCTGAGCCTCACGCCGCAGGGGCAGGCACTGCGTGAACAGGTCGGGCCGTTGAAGGCGCGGCTGTTGTGCGACAGCGGGGTGGATCTGGACCGGCTCAATGACTTGCGCGACGGTCTCGATCACCTGCTGGGGCAGATCAAAGCACTGTCGTAGTCGGAATCCACTGGTCCAGCAGCGCCGCCAGTTCTTCCCGACGGAACGGCTTGGCCAGATAGTCGCTCATGCCCGCTGCCCGGCAACGTTCGCGCTCCTCGGACATGGCGTTGGCGGTCAGGGCGACAATCGGCAGATGCGGCCAGCGCCCGCTCTGACGGATCTGGCGACTGGCTTCGTAGCCGTCCATCACCGGCATGTTGCAGTCCATCAGCACCAGATCGAATTCGTCGTGTTCCAGCTGATCCAGCGCTTCCACGCCATGGGCGGCGACTACTACGTCGCAGCCGAGTTTGCCCAGCATGCCCTTGGCCACCAACTGGTTGACCGGGTTGTCCTCCACCAGCAGCACCCGACCGCGCCGCTGCGACGGCACGCTTTCGAGGCGTGCGCGGTCGATGGTGGTGAGGTCCGGCTGCAGTGTCCGGCGCAGATTCTGATACAGCGCGTTGCGGGCCAGCGGTCGAGCCTGCTGCTGCAATGGGGCAAGGGCAGTGGCTTCTTCACCCGGCATGAAACTGCCATAAGCCGTCACCAGCAGAATCGGCGCCGTCATCGCCGGACGCAGACCGAACAGGCATTCGGGGCAGTCGGTGATGATGACGTCGGGGGACAGACCGAGCAGCGGGTCGTCAAGGGTTCGCTGCTCGTAGGTCAGTCCCCAGACCGGCAGCAGACTTTCCAGCAGTTCCGCCAGCCCGCTGACCGCGTTGGTGATTGCCAGCACCTTGCCGTGCAACGGTGGCGGAATCACCGCTCGGGTGTGGCAGGGCAGTGGCAGTTCGGCGCAGAACTGACTGCCGAAACCCACTTCGGAACTGATGGTCAGGCGCCCCTGCATGGCTTCGCACAGGTTGTAGGTCAGTGCCAGGCCCAACCCGGTGCCGCCGTACTGGCGGGTGATGCCGGCACCCGCCTGGGTGAACGGCTGGAAAATCTTCACCTGCGCTTCCTGGGCGATGCCGATGCCGGTGTCGCAAACTTCGATCCGGACGCCATCCTTCCAGGTGGACAATCGCACATCGACGCGGCCGAAGCGGGTGAATTTCAGCGCATTGGACAGAAGATTGCTGACGATCTGCCTGACCCGGGTCGGATCGCCGAGCACCAGCGCCGGGAAGTACGGATCGATCAGGCAGGTCAGTTCGACACTCGGCGCCGCGTTCTGCGACAGCAGGTTGGCGGTGTCTTCGATCAGCGAGCCAAGATCGAATGGAATGTGTTCGAGCTCCAGTTGCCCGGCATCGAATTTCGACAGGTCGAGAATATCGTTGAGCAGCTCCACCAATACCTTGCCCGAGTCGTGGGCGATCGACAGTTGTTGCTGTTGTTCGGCGTTGAGCGGGCCGTCGAGCGACAGGGCGATCATCCCCAGCAGGCCGTTGAGCGGGGTGCGGATCTCGTGGCTCATGTTGGCGAGAAACGCCGAGCGTGCCTCGGCCATGTCCAGTGCCGTGCTGCGGGCCACTTCCAGTTCCTGGTTGGACTGGCTGAGCCGCGCGTTGATCGCCTTGAGCTCGGCGGTACGCGCCGACACGATGTCTTCGAGTTGCGCGAGGTAGTCGGTGAGGCGGTTTTCCGCATTGCGCCGCTGCTGGATTTCGGTGGCGATGTTTTCGAACTGCTGGTTGGCAACCTTGACCAGCACGCCGATCTCGTCGTTGGCGTGCCCGCCCGGACATTCCAGGGTCGTCGGCTCGGCGCTGCGCGGGTCGCGGCCGCTGAGTTCGCGGATCACCCGCACCAGCGGTTTGGTCAGCATCACGTAGAACAGCGCGAGCAGAATCCCGGTGAGAATCAGGCTGCGGGCAAACCCGTTGAGCAGCGTGACCTCGGCCCGGCGCAGGAAGCGGCTGCCGAACGCGTAGGTGTCGACTTCCAGTTTCAAGGTGCCGAGGGATTCGTTGGGCAGGTGATCGAGGTAGAGGCGGTCTTCGAACTGGCGTTTGGCGCCGAACAGGAAGTCGCTGATCATCCGGTACCCGCTTTGCAGCTCCGGGCGTTTGACGTTGGCCAGCACCGTCTGATTGTTGTCGGTCAGTTGTGCGGAAATGATCGCCGGCGAGCGCAGCAGGCCCAGGGTCAGTTCCTGCGCCAGTTCGGCATCGATGTTATAGGCGATGCGCGAGGCCGGGTTGTGGCTGATTTCCAGCAAAGACAGGATTTCACGGTTGATGGACGCGTCTTCACTGGCATAATCGATGCCGATTTGCAGCAGGCTGAGCAGCGTGCCCAGAATGAACCCGACCAGCACGGTAAGCCGGGCCTGTTTGTACGACAGCCGGTGGGTGAATTTGATATCCATGGGGTGTTGAACCACTTCCGTTTCCCTTCGCTGCTCAAGCATAGTCGATCATGCATGGATTCCGGGGTTCCCGAAGCGCCTTGTAACAAGGGCCGGGACTGGTTTCGAACGCTGTGTGTCGTCGCTGCACCGCCATCATCACTGTGAACGAGCCCGAGGAGAAGACGTGGATTCCCGATTGAATGCTTTTCTTGAGCGCGCCGAGTCGGTTCTGGCGCGGATCGAACCACTGCTGCCGGCTCCACGCCCGGTCATCGACTGGGGCACCTGCCTCGCCGCACGCTGGCAGCGTGACGGTCGCAGCGGTTATCTGCTGCCGCTGGAAGTCAGCCTCGACATGCGCTTGTCGGACCTGATCGGCGTCGACCGCCAGCTGGAGCAACTGGGCCGCAACACTCAGCAATTTCTCGACGGCATGCCGGCCAACCATGCGCTGCTGTGGGGTTCGCGTGGCACCGGTAAATCGTCGCTGGTGCGGGCGCTGTTGGCAGAGCATGCCAAGGCCGGTTTGCGCCTGATCGAAATCGAGCGTGATCACCTGGCGGACCTGCCACGGGTGGTGGAGCAGATCGCCAAGCTGCCGCAACGCTTTGTGCTGTTCTGCGACGACTTGTCGTTCGAGTCCGGCGAAGGCGACTATCGCGTGCTGAAAAGCGTGCTGGACGGTTCGCTCGAACAGGCGCCGGACAACGTGTTGCTGTACGCCACTTCCAACCGTCGCCATCTGGTGCCGGAAAAGGAAAGCGACAACGAAAACTGGAAGCGCGTCGATGGCGAGCTGCATCCGAGCGAGGCGGTAGAAGACAAGATCGCGCTGTCGGATCGATTCGGCCTGTGGCTGTCGTTCTATCCGTTTACCCAGGAACATTTCCTCAACGTCGTCGAGCACTGGATCGGCCAGTTGGCCGCCAAGGCCGGCCTGAGCTGGGAGCGCGACGAACAACTGGACATTCTCGCCGTGCGCTGGGCAACCGGCCGTGGCAACCGCAACGGACGTTGCGCGTACCAATTCGCCCGTTACTGGGTGGGACTGAAATTGTTGGAGCACAAGGCATGATTGATTTGCAACAGAGCGGCCAGGGCCTCGAAGGCTATGGCATGTTGGCCGCGCAACTGGAGTCGCTGCTGGCGGACGAGCGCGATTTCATCGCCAACGCCGCGCAGTTTTCGGCGTTCCTGTTCAACCAGCTCGATGACCTGAACTGGGCCGGCTTCTACCTCAATCGCAACGAAGAGCTGGTGCTCGGCCCGTTCCAGGGCCAGATCGCCTGCGTGCGCATTCCGTTCGGTCGCGGCGTATGCGGCGCGGCGGCTGCCAGCCTGCAGACGCAACGGGTCGAAGACGTTCATGCATTTCCCGGCCATATCGCTTGCGACAGCGCATCGAACAGCGAGCTGGTCGTGCCATTGGTCAAGGACGGTCGCCTGATCGGCGTGCTCGACCTCGACAGTCCGAAGCTCGCGCGTTTCGGTGCCGACGATCAGGCCGGGATCGAACAACTGGCGGCGATCTTCCTGCGTCTGACCGACTGCTGATCACGCTGTAAGGCCTGCCTTGAACAGCACGGCCGCCGGGTCCACGGCATCGATCTGCCGTGGATCGAGAAACCGCGTGGCGTACTGCAAATACACGCCATCGCGGATGAACAGCCCGAATAGCTCGGCATCGATGTGCGCCTCGCGGCACATGGTGGCCATGATCCCCAGCGCTTCACTGAGGGACTTGGCCTTTTTGTACGGGCGGTCGGCGGCGGTCAGGGCTTCGAAAATATCGGCAATCGCCATCATGCGCGCCGGCAGGCTCATGTCTTCGCGTTTCAGGCGCTTGGGATAACCGGTGCCGTCCATCTTTTCGTGATGCCCGCCGGCGATTTCCGCCACGCTGTTCAGATGCCCGGGGAAGGGCAGGTGGCTGAGCATTAGGATCGTCTGCACCATGTGGTGGTTGATGATGTAGCGTTCTTCGCGGGTCAGGGTGCCCCGGGGGATGCTCAGGTTGTACAGCTCGCCGCGATTGTATTTGTACGGCGGGACGTCGAGCTTGAAGCCCCACGGATTGTCCTCCGGAATGAGCTCGCCCTCGGCGCGTTCCAGCAGATGTTCGGGCTTGTCTGCCAGCAACGGTTCGGTGACCGGCAAGGTCGGTGCCGGGGTGCGTGACTGACGCCGGTTCTCTTCCCATGACAGGCCCAGCCGATCATCCAGCGTGCGCGTCCATGGGCGTTTCGCGATGCCTTGCAGGCGTTGCAGGTCGGCCTCGGCCATCGCTTCACTGCCCAGATTGCAGTGGGCGACGAATGCAAAATCATCATCCAGTGCTGTCAGGGTTGCGTCGCGCAGCTCGGCCAGTTGCCGCTCTTCGCCGCCCATGGCCAGGGCTTGCCAGTAGCTGACCCAGGCATCGCGCTTGAGCACTTCGAAGCGGGTGCGGATTTCATGCAGGCGATCGTTCAGGGTTTCCAGTTTGGTGGCTTTGTCGACCACGTATTCCGGGGTCGTGACCTTGCCGCAATCGTGCAGCCAGGCGGCGATGTGCAGGGCCTCCCATTCGTCTTCGTTCGGCTGGTAATCGCTGAATTCCGGTGCCTGACTGGCCGCGGCGGCGTGGGCGAGCATCAGGGTCAGCTCCGGCACACGCTGGCAATGCCCGCCGGTATAAGGGCTCTTGGCATCGATGGCGCCGGCCAGCAGTTGAATGAACGCATCCAGCAATTGCTTCTGCCGGGCTTGCAGGCGCTGGCTTTCGATACTCACCGCCGCTGCCCCGGACACCGCTTGCAGGAAGGCAATGCGGTCGGGCCGCAGCTTTTCCAGATCACTCGCCGTGCCGCTGTCATTGATCAACAGCACCAGCAGGCCGACGGTCTCGTTGTGCCGGTTATGCAGGCGGATACCGATCAGGTGCACCCTTGGCGACTCCATGGCCAGCAGCACTTTCTGCAGATCGGTGGCCTGTTCGAAGCCCAGATTGCTCACTACCGTGTTGGCGCTCGCCAGTTGCCGGAACCATTCGGGGCTCTCAGTGGCGTCAAGGTTGCGCCCCTGAATATCGAACGCGGCCAGCGCTTGGGACGCGCCGTCGACCACCAGTCCGTAGGGCTCCATGCGATTGCCATCGTTTTCGCGCAAATAAATCAGGCCCGCCTGGGCCTGGGCGATCTGCACGGTCTCGAACAGCGCCCGTTGCAGCAGCGGTTCGAAGCGGGTTTCAGCAGTCAGGCTGTCGGTGATCCGAAAGAAGCTGGCCAGGGTGTCCTTCATGCGGGCCATCGACAGACTCAGCTGGTCGACCTCCAGCACCGGTGATCGACGGGTCACGGGAAAATTGAAATCGAAGCTGCGGATCGCATCGGCTTCCTTGACCAGCGCATGCAGCGGCTTGACCAGAATTCGCGAGATCAGCCACCCGAGCGGCAGGCACAGCAGCAGAGTAGCCAGCGTGATCAGCGCGCCTTGCCAGCGCATGCGATAGGCATCGACCAGCAACTCGTCCTCCGGCACCAGCAACGCCATCTGCAAACCTTTCGGCCCGCCTTCCTGCAACTGGCTGCGGGCGACAATCCATTGCCGGCCGTCGGCCTTGAGCCGGTTGCCCTGGTGACCGGACAACAAGGCATGCAGGGCGGGGCTCAAGTCGGCAGCCTTGGCCAGACGCGCCGTTCGGTCATCGACGATCAGCCGGCTGCTGTCGGGATAGGCCACGGCGTTGCCTTCGGCGTCGAACAGGACGATTTCCGTGGCCGGTGTCACCACGTGTTTGATCAGGGTTGCGGAGAGTGCGTCGAGGGTCAGGTCGGCGCCGATTACCGCGTCATCACCGCTGCGCCGGGCCAGTGTTGTGCCGACGTTGTGGGTGGAGAAAAAGACGTAGGGTTCGGTGGTGATCTGTTCAGTCTGCTGCCGTGCGTTGATGTACCACGCCCGGCTGCGGGGATCATAAGGATCGTCGGGATTGTCCTGCCGGCCGACCGGGGACAGGGCCTGGTCGAAGAACAGCGACTGCGAATGCGCCTGACCGCTGGCGTCATGTTCGATGCTCCAGACCTGAAATGCCGCGGCGTCGGGTGCCTTGAGCAGGGTTTTCAGCGCGGGTGTGCGCAAAGGACGGACCATGAAAAAATCGCCGTTGCCATAACCCAGGTACAGCGAGGCCAGGTCCGGGTTGTCCGTCAGTGACTGGCTGAACGGCTTGAGCAGCGCCAGACGCGGTTCGAGGCCGGAAGAGCGGGCGGCGGGGGTGTCCGCCAGCAGGCTCAGCAGGTGTCGAATCGGTTCATAAGTGGCCTGCAGATCAAGGCGCACGTCCTGTTCGATGCGGTTGAACAGTTTTTCGCTGCTCGACAGGATGATCTGCGTGGTCTGCCGATAGTTGAACAGACCCAGCACCACCCCGGTGAGCAACAGCAGAAAAGTGAACATGACGCTGATGTGCACATGCAGCGGAAACCGGCGTTGTTCCGGGTGCAGTGGGCTGGGCATTGCGGACTCTCCGTATAGGTAAGCACACTGCTCAGCGTCCAAGCATAGTTAAGCCCCGGTCACTTTGCTCTGGTGGATCCGGGCGAGTTGCTGTTCCAGTGCCTGCTCCAGTTCCAGGATGGCGAGACGGCTGGCCTGACAGCGACGCTCGATCTCATCCCCCGGCAGCGCTTGCAGGCACGCCTGCTCAAGCGCATCGCAGCTGTCGATCAGGCGCGAGGCCTGGGCAATTCGGGCTGCGCCCTTGATCTTGTGGGCGATGACGGCCAGCGCAGGGGGATCTCGAGTAAGGGACAGTGCCTGCAATTCCTGTCGGTCAACGCGGCTGCTGTTGAGCAGTTCTGCCAGCAGGCGGTGAGTCTGGGAAGGGTTGCCGCCGGTCAGCAGTGTGAGCCCCTGCAGGTTGAACGCCGGCGCGCGGAACAGCGGCTGAACGCTGTTGACCCATTGGCTCAGGCTGTTGAGGCTCAGGGGTTTGAACAGGCATTCGTTCATGCCTGCCTGCTTGCAGCGCAGGATCTCTTCGGGCTGGGCATTGGCGGTGAACCCCAACACGGTGCAAGCCGGGCGGTGGGTCAGCTTTTCGTGCTGACGAATCGCGCGGGTCAGCTCGTAGCCGTTCATGACGGGCATGTTGCAATCGGCGATGACCAGATCGAACTCACCGCTCTTCCATTCTTCCAGTCCGCGCAGGCCGTCTTCGGCGATACGGAAACGATGGCCGAGGTATTCCAGCTGCTGGCACATCAGCAACCGGTTGGCCGGATGGTCATCGACCACCAGAACCGTCAGCGGGGTGAGAGACGCGTGAATCTGCGGCTCGTCCTCAGCTTTTGTCACTCTCGCTGGAAAAATCGTCAGTGGCAGCGACAGACTGACCTGGGTGCCGACTCCGGGCAGGCTGCTCAACCGCAGTTTTCCACCCATCATCTCGCACAGGTTACGGCTGATGACCAATCCCAGTCCTGCACCGCTGACGGTTCTCTGTCCGCCATTACCGGCCTGGGCAAAGGGTTCGAACAGACGCGACTGATCCTGCGTCGTGATCCCGATGCCGCTGTCCTGTACGGTCAACTGCACCATCGAGCGTTCGGGATCATTCGTGGGTAGAACATCCAGCGTGATCCTGATGTGTCCTTCTTCGGTGAACTTGATGGCATTGCTGATCAGGTTCGACAGCACTTGCTTGAAGCGCAGGGGGTCGAGGTGCACATCGACATTCAATTCGGCAGGAGTGACGCTAACTTCCAGTGAGAGCTGTTTCTGTCGGGCGAGGCCTTCGAAGATCCTGACCACTGAGCCTATGGTATCAATCAGGTTGATTCGCTCGGGGTGCAGGCTCAATCGCCCGGATTCGATGCGGGCAATGTCCAGTATGTCGCCGATCAGGCCCAGCAGATCCTTGGCCGAATGGTAGGCCGTTTCGATTCCGGAGCGATCCGGGTGAGCCTGATCCATGCGCTTGAGCGTCAATTCGAGCATGCCGATCACTGCGTTCATCGGGGTGCGGATCTCGTGGCTCATGGTCGCCAGGAACGTACTTTTGGCGCGATTGGCATCGTCCGCCCGTTCCTTGGCCGAGCGCAGTTCGTCGAGCAGCTCGCGACGCTCACTGATGTCGATCCAGCCGCCTATGATCCCCCGCACTTCACCACTGGAGTCCCGGTACGGCAGGATCCAGTGATAGATCGTCAGGCGCCGGTTGCCGATCTGCAGCGGCCGGTCGAGCACCAGCGGCCTGCCCTCGGCCACCACCCGCTGGTAGTCGGCCTGAAAAGTCTGTGCCTCGAAAGCATTATTCAATGCACCCTGCATCACGCTTTTGCCGATGACGTCTTCACGCCGGGCATTGAACGCATGGAGATAGCTGTCATTGCAGCTTTGCAGAAGTCCCTGTCGGTCACGCACATAGATTGGATGGGGCGTGCCGTTGACCAGTGAACCCATGAACTCCAGCTGGTCGTTCAACGCCCGTTCGGCTGCCTTGCGTTGATTGATCTGGCGGCGCATGTAGGCATTCCAGAACAGCGACAGCAGCAACAGCAGGCAGGCCCCGCCGATCGCCTGATAGAAAAAGCGCTGGTATTGACGCCAGGTGCCTTGCGAAACACTTGAGTAACCCCGCCAGCGGCCATTGATGATGCCCAGTTCTTCGGGGGTGATGCTCATCAGGGTCTTGTCGATGATCGAGCCCAGTTCCGTGCTGTCCCTGGCAGTTGCCAGCGAGAACGCCGCCTGACGTGTGCCGATGGTGGTGGTGATCTGCAGTGGCTGTTCGAAAATGCGGGAGGAGATGAAGTAGTTGGCGATGACCAGCGAGTTCACTGCGCCCTCGACCTGGCCTTCGTCGAGCAACGCTACGGCGCTGAAGGTATCCGGCGTTTCGATCAGCTGGATACGTGGAAATTCGGTGCGCAGGTATTCGATCATCGGATTGCCCTGCGCGATCGCCAGACGTTTGCGTTTGAGCTGGCCCAGGTGCGTCGGGCTGTCGGCCGCTTTTCGGGTCAACAGAACGTAGGAGTTTTCCAGGTAGGGACGGCTGAAAGTCAGGGTTTCCTCACGCTGAGCGGTGGGTAGCAGGGCGGCAATCAGGTCGGCCTGGTGATTTTCAATCTGCCTGATCATCTCGGCATCGCTGCGACTGCGGCGTATCTCGAATCGCAGACCGGTGCGCAGGCGAATAAGTTCGAGCAGGTCGGCACTGATGCCGCGAAAGTTGCCATCACTGTCGAAGAACGTCAGCGGTGCGAAGGCTTCGTTGACGACGACGCTTACCACCGGATTCCTTTTCAGCCATTGTTCTTCACGCTTGGTCAGTTGCAACTTCTGGTCGGTGAGCAGTGTGTCGCTGCCGACACTCCAGCGTTTGGCGATGTTTTCGCGCTCGCTGCCCGGAACCGCCTTGAGCACCGCGTCGATGATGCCGGTCAATTGCGTATTGTTGCGATGCACGGCGAAGCTGAAGCCGTGGGCTTCGTGCTTGCCGAAGTTGGCCATGCGGATGTTGTTCAGATAGCCCTTGCTGATCATGTAGTGAGTGGAGATGGTGTCGCCGAGAAACACGTCCGCCTGATCGAACGCGACGGCATTGATCGCGTTCTGGTAGGACGGATAGGAGGTGATGAGGGCTTTGGGATACATCGCCTTGACCTCCTCCAGCGGCAGGTAGTGATAGAGCATGCTCAGCCGCAGACTGGCCAGGCCTTCGGTCAGAGAGCGGGTTTCGCCTTCGCGTGTGACCAGGACCGGTTGATCGACTGCGTAGGGCCTGGACAGCATGATGTTGGCGTTCTCCGCTTCGAACCCGTTGGACGTACCGAGCATGTCGATGCTGCCCTCGATCAATGCGCGGATCGCGGCCTCGCGCGAGGCGAAGCGCCTGACCTTGACCGGTAGCCCCGTCGCCTGTCCCACCAGCCCGGCGTAGTCCGCTGTGAAACCTTCGTAGTCGTGTCCGCTGGTTGTCATGTCGAAAGGGGGGTAGTCCGGAGCGGATGCTCCCAGAATCAACTCATTGCGAGTGTGCAGCCACGCCTCTTGCGATGGCTCGAACAGGACCGGAATTGATCTGTCGGTCGAACGCGCGAGCAGGGCAAGGTCCTGGAAGGTTGACGATGCAACTGTGACAGGCGCGCTGAGACTCAGGCATGCACTCAATGCAATCAGAAAACTCTTTAAGCGACTGGGCATGTTGGCTCTCACACGAGTGCGTTACGTTTGGCCATTTCGATAAGTTCTACAAGGGACTTGGCTTTGAGTTTTTGCATCAGGCGTTTTTTATAAGTGCTGACGGTTTTATTGCTGAGAAACATGCCTTTGGCAATTTCCTTGTTGGTGCGGCCTTGGGCAAATAGTTGCAGGACCATGAGTTCCCGATCATTGACGGACTTGAAAAGTTCAAGTTCTACATAGCGCACATCATCGTGACGAACCGGATTCAAGGCCTGGCTGGGAAAGTAGTTATAACCGGACAGTACGGCTTTGATTGCACTGACCAGTTCACTCAGGTCTTCCTGTTTGCATACATACCCCGACGCACCTGACTGCATGCAGCGAATGCCGAACAGGGTCGGGCATTGTGCGGTCAGCACCAGGGTCTTGAACGGCGAACTCATGGAGTTGAAGCGGGCCAGGACCTCCAGACCGTCGAGTTTGGGAATGCTGATGTCGAGAATGATCAGGTCGGGCATGCATTCGCGAACCATCTGCATGGCATCGACACCGTTATCGGTTTCTCCGACTACTTTATAACCTTCATGCTCCAGCAGCATTCGAACGGCGAGGCGGATGACCGGGTGATCGTCGACAATAAAAACGGAGTTCATAATCAAATCCCATACGAGCGCGAATAAAGGGCGCACCTTAGCTCAGATGAATGAGCGGTCGCATGAACTGACGGAGTGTTAGCGGCAATCTAGGATAAGTCCTACAAATAAAGAGGAATCAGACTACGTGTTAACTAGGTTTGCCGTAGGTAGATGCGTGAGATGTCCAGTGACGGGGCTTGATATAAGTTTAAGTGCGCAGAGAAAGTTTATCGGGAAAAGACCTTCGATGATTGTTCTTTGTTTATTTAAGACATTATCTTCGGCCCTCCCGACCAATCCATTGCAGATCGGTCGGGGAGCAGGCGTCAATGGCTGGAACGTCCGGTCATTTCCAGTGCCATGTCACTGGCGTAGCTGTCGGTCATGCCGGCGATGAAGTCGATCATGCGCAGGAACGATGCATGCAGCGGGCCGTGCGGGTTCGGCGCATTATTGCCCAGCAGATCGAGAATCCGGCGGCTCTTGAACGACGGCGTGCGGCCGTTGTGCTGTTCCAGGGCAGCACCGCAGAAGGCGTTGAGCAGAATCTCCAGGGTCGTGTAGGCGCCGATCTCATGCAGGGTCTTGCGCTTGTCCTGGAAGATTTTCTTGCGGGCGATGTCCTTGGCGTTCAACACACAGCGTTTGGCCGGTCCGTGCATGTGTTCCACCAGATCCCCCGGCAGCGTACCGGCCAGCAGCGCGTCCTGTTGTTCGACGAATGCCCGGGCAGCGGCGTTGGTCAGGTGCTCGATGGCCTTGCCGCGCAGGATCGCCAGTTTGCGCCGGCGCGAATCCTGGGGACCGAGCTGGCGATAGGTTTCCGGCAGATCATCGCCGACCAGGCCGAGCAGCAGCGACTCGACTTCGGCGTATTCCAGCAGCTCCATTTCCAGGCCATCTTCCAGATCGATCAAGGCGTAGCAGATATCGTCCGCCGCCTCCATCAGATACACCAGCGGATGGCGCGCCCAACGCTGCTCTTCCAGTTGTGGCAGACCCAGCTTGTGGGCGATCTGCTCCAGCAACGGCAACTCGCTTTGGTAGCAACCGAACTTGTGCTTTTTGTAGCCGAGGGAGTCGGCGTGACGGGCGGTCCACGGGTACTTCAGGTAAGTGCCGAGGGTGGCGTAGGTCAGCCGGGTGCCGCCGTCGAACTGGTGATACTCCAGTTGCGTGAGGACCCGGAAGCCCTGCGCATTGCCTTCGAAGTTCAGGAAGTCACCGCGCTCGGCGTCGCTCATCGCATCCAGCCAGCCACGCCCGGCAGCCTGCTGGAACCAGTGACGGATCGCGTCTTCGCCGGAATGGCCGAACGGCGGGTTGCCGATGTCGTGCGCCAGGCAGGCCGACTGGACCACCATGCCCAGATCGCTCGGTTCGCACCATTCGGGCAAGGCGCGACGCAGGGTTTCGCCAACGCGCATGCCCAGCGAGCGGCCGACGCAACTGACTTCCAGCGAGTGGGTCAGGCGCGTGTGAATGTGGTCGTTGCTCGACACCGGATGCACCTGGGTCTTGCGTCCCAGGCGGCGGAAGGCGCCGGAGAAGATGATGCGGTCGTGGTCTTTGTGGAACGGGCTGCGGCCAAGTTCCTGCGGGCTGTGCAACGGTTTGCCGAGACGTTCGCGGTTGAGCAGGGTATGCCAATCCAAGGCTGATTCTCTCCGTCTGGTGACTGATTCCCTAGCTTCCCGGTTCAGGCTGGCATCTGCAAGCGCAACTACAGCCCCGCCGCATCAATGTCGATCAGCAACAGACGCTCGCCGTTATCGAAAAACTGCCCGGCGGTCAGGCAATACTGGTTGCTGGTGGCGTCGCGATAGGTGTTGGAAAGGGTCAGTCGCCGTTCCTCCCAGCCTTCGGCCAGCAGGTGATAGAAGTAGGGGCGCCACGACCAGTTGTGGCCCAGGTAGCGGTCGTCGGCCACCCAGCCGCTCTGTCGCCATTCCAGGTTCGGCGTCAGCTGGGTGCCGTGACGGTCGCATTGGTAAAAGCGCAGCAGCCAGGGGAACGCGTCGAGCTGTGGCAGTGCACTGAGCGGCGCGCGGGCCTGGGCCCAGGTTTGCAGGATGGTCATGAGTTCGCTGAGCTGCTGGCGCATGAACATCAGCTTGCTGCGCTCGGACAGCTTCTGACGCACGTAAGACTGGCGCAGCTCGGCAAAGCGCTCCACGAAGTCATTCGTACCGAAAAGCGCCTCCTGCGCCCGGGCGAACAGAAATCCCTGCACGTAACGCGATCCGCACTCCAGCGCAAAATTCAGTTGCGCTGCGGTTTCCACGCCTTCGGCGATGATCCAGCAGCCGGTCTTTTCGGCCATTTGCGCGAGGGCCTTGACCACGTCACTGCTCGGTCCGCCAAGTGCGGCGGCCTGGAACAGGCGCATGTCGAGTTTGAGAATGTCCGGTTGCAGCGCCAGCACGCGATCAAGCTGTGAATACCCCGCGCCGAAATCATCGATGGCAATCCGGGCGCCGGCATCGCGATAGCGCGCCACGACTTCGGTCAGGCGCTGGCTGTTACCGCCCAGTTCAGTGATCTCGAAAACAATCCGTTGCGGGTCGATACCGTGCCGCGCGAGTTGCTTCAGGCTGGGCAGTGCTTGGTCGGCACGCAAGCGGCTGATCCAGCGCGGTGACATGTTCAGGCTGAGAAACCAGTCCGGCGGCGCCTCGTGCAGTCGACTCAGCGCGTTGTCGCGAATCTGCCGGTCCATTCGGCGCAGCGCGATGGCCGGGGTGCGCGGGTCGGCGAACAGCGGTCCGACCGATGCCAGTTGGCCATCGGCCTGGCGCAGACGACCCAGTGCCTCGACGCCTGCAATGCGTCCGGTGGCGGTATCGATGAAAGGTTGAAAGCAGGCGAGCGGTTGCCCGTCGATCACGGGGCCTCCTTGTCGTTCTTGTTCTGATCAGATTTTGCCGGCCGGATAGGCAAGCGGGATTGAATCTCCGGATAAGAGATTCAATCCCGCCGGTGTTGCAAGAATGCAGCCAGATGCGTGGGGATCAGCGCTTGCTTGAACTCTGCATGACCAGCTTGATCAGCGGAGCGAGGCTGGTGCCCAGGCGGATCAGTCGGGTCAAGCCGCCGACGCCACCGCTTTTGGCCCCTTTACCCGTGATGAAACCCAGCAGCGTCACAGCCGCCACGCCCCACAACGGCGCGTGCTTGATGCCGAAACCGCCCTGCAGGTTCTGCGTCATGCCACGCATACGATGCAGAGGTTGCAAGACCTGGCCGGTTTCATGGCGGATCTCCTGTCGATGCATTTCCATGCGCAGGCGGATCAGTGCCTTGCGCATTTCCCGGCGTGAGCTGTTGTGCGGAAGTTCAGGCAGGCTCATGGCAGCAGGCGCTCCCGATCATTGGCCAGTTCTTCCAGCGTGCCGTGGAAGGGCGAGGATTCATCGAAGATCGCGGCTTTGAGACGCAGCGCGCAAAAGATTGCCGCCAAGGTGTAGAACACGCACAGACCAATAATTGCGGCCAGGCGATACGTGTCCCAGAACACGATCAGGACAAGCGTCGACAGGCCGACCAGCAACAGCAGCGCAAACACCAGCGCCAGACCGGCGAACAGCAACAGGCTGACGGTGCGTGATTTCTGTTCCTGCAGTTCGATGCCGAACAGTTCGACGTGGCTGTGCAGCAGACCGAGAACGGCAGCCCCCAGGCGACGCGTGGAAGAGGCGGTGCCCGCATTCGGGCCGGATTCACCGATCGACATGATCAGCGCCGCGTGGCCAGCAGGCCGATCAGAAAGCCGACGCCAGCGGCGATGCCCACCGATTGCCAAGGGTTGGCCGACACGTAATCCTCGGTGGCGGTGACCGCCGCCTGACCGCGCTCGCGTAGGGTTTCTTCGGTCAGCTTCAGGGTTTCCCGCGCGCGAAGCAGGCTTTCGTGGATCTGTTCGCGCAGCTCGTCAGCCTGATCACCGGCCAGCGTGGCGGTGTGTTCCAGCAACCGCTCAGTGTCGCTGACCAGAGTCTGGAAGTCGTTCATCAGGATTTCTTGAGCAGTCTTTGCCTTGATGCTGGCCATGAGGGATCTCCGTAAGTGGCGTTCTGAAGCGGTGTTCTGAAGCGTTCGAGTATGAGCCAAGTGTGAAGGTTCAGTGCAAATGGCTGGTACAACTTTTGCTGTGTCGTGGTGCGTCGATCGGTGGCAGTGCGCTGTTGCCGGGCGCGAAGCCGGGCAGAGCAAGGCCCGGATGATGAAGGTTCATGTCAGCCCATCGACCTTGTGCGCCAAAGCGGTTCACCGGACCACCGGATCAGTGATCGTGCAGTCGCAACTTGGTGCATGAAATGCGCGCATGAACCGCTTTGGTGCCTTTTTCTGCCTTGGGTCTGCCTCCTCATGGAAAATCTGCAAAGCGCTGTGGACACGCTGGTTCACAGTTCCAACACGTTGTTCATTCTGATCGGTGCGGTCATGGTACTGGCCATGCACGCCGGTTTCGCGTTTCTGGAGGTCGGAACGGTTCGCCAGAAAAACCAGGTCAACGCCCTGTCGAAAATTCTCAGCGACTTTGCGGTGTCGACCCTGGCCTATTTCTTTATAGGCTACTGGCTTTCGTACGGGGTGACCTTCCTGCAGCCGGCGGCGGTGCTCAGTGCTGATCATGGTTATGGGCTGGTGAAGTTTTTCTTCCTGCTGACCTTTGCGGCGGCGATCCCGGCAATCATCTCCGGCGGTATCGCGGAACGGGCGCGGTTTGTGCCGCAACTGTGCGCCACGGCGCTGATCGTAGCGTTCATCTACCCGTTTTTCGAAGGCATGATCTGGAACGGCAACTACGGTCTGCAAGCCTGGCTGACCGCGCAGTTCGGTACCCCTTTCCATGACTTTGCGGGTTCGGTGGTGGTGCATGCCATGGGCGGCTGGCTGGCGCTGGCGGCGGTGTTGCTGCTGGGGCCGCGCAACGGGCGCTATCGCGATGGTCGGCTGGTGGCGTTCGCGCCGTCGAGCATTCCGTTTCTGGCGTTGGGTTCGTGGATCCTGATCGTCGGCTGGTTTGGCTTCAACGTGATGAGCGCGCAGACCCTGCAAGGGGTCAGCGGACTGGTGGCGGTCAACTCGCTGATGGCGATGGTCGGCGGCACGGTAGCGGCGCTGATCGTCGGGCGCAACGACCCGGGTTTTCTGCACAATGGCCCGCTTGCCGGGCTGGTGGCGGTGTGTGCCGGTTCCGACCTGATGCATCCGGTCGGCGCTCTGGTGACCGGCGCGATTGCCGGCGCCCTGTTTGTCTGGTGCTTCACGGCGGCGCAGGTCAAATGGCGCATCGACGATGTGCTGGGTGTCTGGCCGTTGCACGGTCTGTGTGGTGTGTGGGGCGGCATTGCCTGCGGGATCTTCGGCTCGACCGCGTTGGGCGGACTCGGCGGCGTCAGCCTGATCAGTCAGTTGATTGGCACCGCCCTCGGTGTGGCGGTGGCGCTGATCGGCGGTTTCGCTGTCTATGGTTCGATCAAGGCGCTGCATGGTCTGCGCCTGAGCCAGGAACAGGAGTACTACGGCGCTGACCTGTCGCTGCACAAGATCGGCGCGGTGAGCCAGGACTAGGTCTCTTCATCGTCGGTTCCGGGGTAAAAGCCGTGAAGCAGGCGATAGCGATCGATGCGCACCTGATCGACTTTCTCCTGCACCCGGTGCGCAGGAAACCCCAGCAGGATCAGGGCATGGGAGCCGAGCATCAGGCTCGACTCCAGCAGTTCCGGCACCACTTCGCTGGCGCCGGCTGCCTTCAGCACTGCCGACTGGCTGTCGTCCCGGGTGCGCACCAGAATCGGCACCGTCGGGTTGAGGCGTCTGGCCTCCTTGAGAACCCGCAAGGCCACGTCGGCTTGATCCACGGCAATCACCAGCAGCCTTGCGCGCAGCAAACCGACGGCGATCAACAGATCGCCGCGGGTTGAATCGCCGTAGTGGACGTCGCGCTCGGCGGTGGCGGCCTCCTGAATTCGCACCGGATCGTTGTCCAGCGCGACGTAGGTTTGCCCGGCATTGCGCATGAAGCGTCCGATCGACTGACCGACACGGCCGTAGCCACAGATCACCACATGCCCGTCGAACCCGGCATTGAGGGCGCTGATTTCCTCGATCTGCGCTTCCTGATTGGGTTTGCGGTGCAGGGCGGCGGCGATGCGCGGTGCGGCGCGTAACAGCAGGGGCGTCAGCAGCATCGAGCAGAAGGTGGCGGCGAGCAGCAGGGCGCCGATCTCGGCGGGGAGCAACCGGCTCTGCTGCATCTGCGCCATCAGGGCGAAGCAGAATTCACCGCCCTGGGCGAGGGCGAGACCGCTGCGCCAGGCCGTTTCACTGTCGCTGCCGCGCCATTTCACCAATAGCGCCACCACCAGGCCTTTGATCACCAGCAAACCCAGGGTCATCCCGATAATCAGCAGGCTGTGGCTGGCGAACAGTTGCAGGTCGATCAGCATGCCGATGCTGACGAAAAACAGTCCCAGCAGAATGTCGCGAAACGGCCGGATATCGGCCTCGATCTGATGCCGGTAATGGCTCTCGCCCAGCAGCATGCCCGCGAGGAACGCGCCGAGGGCCGGAGACAGGCCCAGCAGGTGGGTCAGCCAGGCCGTCAGCAACACGATCACCAGTGCCAGCAGCACGAACAACTCTGCTGAGCGGGACGCCGCGACTTCCTGAAACAGGCGGGGCAGCAGCCAGCGGCTGGCCAACAACAAACCGAAGAACAGCAAGACGGTCTTCAACAAGGTCAGGGGCAACGCCCAGTACCAGGCCTGATCACTGCTGCCGGCGAACACTGGCACCAGCGTCAGCAGCAACACGGCCACCACGTCCTGGAACAACAGGACACCCACCGCGTTCTGGCCATGGCTGCTGAAGATTTCGCCGAGACTGCCCAGCTCTTTGGTTACGATTGCAGTGGATGACAACGACAGGCCAGCGCCCAGCAGCAAGGCCGGTGTAGCAGGCATGCCCAACAGCATCAGCACGCCTCCCAGCAGGAATGTGGTGATCAGCACCTGCTGGCTGCCCAGTCGGAAAACCACCTGGCGCAGGGCAATCATTTTCGACAGGGAGAACTCCAGCCCCAGGGAAAACAGCAGAAACACCACGCCCAGTTCGGCAAGATCCGGCAGATGTTCGCTTTCATTGATCCAGTCGAATGCCTTCGGCCCGACCATCAAGCCCACGCACAGGTAGCCCAGCACAGGCGGCAGGCGCAGGCGACGGAACAGGGCAATCATCACCAGGGACGACGCCAGAATGATCAGCAGATTGGCAAACACAAGGCACTCCGGGACAGGTCAGGCTCTTCAAGCGTAGAGGTAAAAAACACCGGAGCATCGCGTAAATGGCGATTTTGTGGGCTGATTTACATCAGGGTTTTACAAGGGACGGGATCGAACCCGGTGGGTGGGTCGACGGGCTTTGCGGGCAGGCCTAGAATGATCACTCGATTTTTGGGGTTGAGCGCACATGCTTCCTGAATGCCAGTTGTTCGGCACCCTGGGGTGCCATTTGTGTGAAGTCGCGGAGGCCGAACTGATGCCTTTTGTCGAGCATGGTCTGCTGGTGGAGCTGGTGGATATTGCTGACGATGAATCATGGTTCGAGGCTTACAGCCTGCGGATCCCGGTCTTGCGCAGGGTCGATACCGGCGCGGAACTGGGGTGGCCGTTCAGCGCCGATCAGGTGGTGGCATTCCTGCGTTAATGACTTTTTCTCGTTTGCGTTGATGGCGTTCGTCACCTTCGCTAATCACGGCTTGGCACTTTTCGGGTTATTCGGTTACTGTATGCGCATACAGTAATTGGATTGGCCTGCCTTGCCGTTTTCGGGCATTTGTCAGGGCAAACTGGATGTCAGAGGGAGCCACCGTGGTCAATGTCGAACAGTTGAAAAGCAGCGTGAACGGGATGTCGGTTGACGTGGTGCGCGAGGCCGTCCACGAATTGCGCCTGGACGGTCTGGTCACGGAAGGCAAGACTCCCTTCAACAAGCTGCATTTCAATACCTGCTTTGCCGAGATCGAGGCGTTGTTCCAGCGCGCCGGCTATCACAAGCAACTGGATGTGGTCGGTTATCAGGGGCTTTTGTACGCCTTGTATGACCCAGGTCGCTGGGAAGCCGTTGATGTACTTCGCTGGCTGAAGGAATTCACCGAGGCAGCAGCGCTCAAATCGATCCCCGCCTGATTCCGCGCTAGGTCTGCCGCGTCCGGTGTTGGATAATGCCGCTCTGCTTTGAAGGTTAGAGTTTTCGTATGTCCAGCACATCAACGTTTTCCGCCGCACAGAATCAGGCCAGCACGCTGTATCTGCCCCCCGGTAGCTGGCGGACAGTGCTCGACTGCCTGTGTGAGCATTTCAATGCCATCGGGCGCGATCAATGGCTGGATCGGATCGCCCGGGGCCGGGTGCTCGACGGTCAGGGTCAGCCGATTGCGTTGGACTTGCCCTACAAGGAAGGGCTGCGCATTCACTATTTTCGTGAAGTGCTGGATGAAAAGCCGATCCCGGTGGTCGAGTCGATCCTGTATGCGGATGACCATCTGGTGGTGGCGGACAAGCCGCATTTCCTTCCGGTGACCCCGGCAGGCGAGTACGTCGAACAGACGTTGCTTCGCCGATTGATCCGGCGCCTGGACAATCCCCATCTGGTGCCGCTGCACCGGATTGACCGGCACACGGCCGGGCTGGTGATTTTTTCGGCCAACCCACAGACGCGGTCGGCGTATCAGTCACTGTTCCCGACTCGGCAGATCGAAAAACGCTATGAAGCCATTGCGGCCGCGCTGCCCGAGTTGGACTTTCCGTTGGTGCACAAGAGTCGCATGGTCGACGGCGAACCGTTTTTCCGCATGCAGGAAGGGCCGGGTGTGAGTAACACCGAAACGGCGGTGGAGGTTCGTGAAAAGAACGGCGAACTATGGCGCTACGGCCTGTACCCGGTAACTGGCAAGAAGCATCAGCTACGGGTGCACATGACGGCGCTGGGGGCGAGCATCTGCAATGATCCGTTCTACCCTGAAGTGCTCAAAGACGTTGAAGATGACTACGCCAATCCGCTCAAACTGCTGGCGCAGGGATTGCGATTCATCGATCCGGTCACGGGGCAGGTGCGCGAATTTGAAAGCCGAATCACGCTGGACTGGTGATTCCGGGTATCGACCCTTTTCTGCCAGACACGAAAAAGCCCGCATATTGCGGGCTTTTCTGTATCCGCTGTCGAACTGAAGACTTACAGCTCTTTGACTGTGCGGACCTGATCCTTGTTGATGCGAGTGTGCTTGCCGTCCAGTTGTTCGAACTCGTAGAAGCCCGAATCTTCATCATACTTAGGGGCGTCGACAGCCTGGATTTCGCGACCGTCATTCAAGGTGATCACTGTTGGCGAAGCGCAACCGGCGAGGGTGGCGAGGCCCAGTGCGAGCATGAAAGTGGCGAGGGTCCGTTGAGTCATGAGTGTGTCTCCGAAGGGAAATTCTTTTGGTTACTGAGCTTGAGACGTATACAAGGCGTGCAAGTTCCTTGAATGCTGTCAGTCTGACACAGTGTTGTGCGAACTCAACAGTTCAGGGGTGTTGAGATTGGCCAGGCGTGGATCGTTGTCAGGGCAAACCAGGGCCTGGGCATCAAGATTGCGCATCACTCGGCCGGGGCTGCGTTCTCCTGCGCTCCAGGCGTTTTCGAATGCCGGCAGGAGTGCCACCGGGATCACGCAAAGTAGCGGTTCCCAGTGATCGTCATGGCGCAACATTAAAGGTTTTTCAGAATTCAGACTGGCCGCCTCGCGCATGCTGTGCAGAAGCGCAATATCGATGCGCGGAACATCACAGGGCAGAACCAGCAGGTGGGTGTGGCGCGCGGCTTTCAAGCCGGCGCGTATACCGGCCAATGGTCCGGGAAAGTCCTCCTCGTCATCGCTTACCAATTGGTCGGCGAACGGCGCATAGCGTTCACGATTGCGGTTGCAGGAGATGATCAGGTCATCCGTCAACGGCCGAACCTTGCGATGCAGATGTGCGATCAGTGGTTCACCGTGCCACTCCACAAGTCCCTTGTCCCGGCCGCCCATCCGCTGGCCGCGTCCACCTGCCAGCAACAGAATGGAGCAGGGTGGTAGTGGCGAGTTCGAAGTCATGGCAGCTCTCTGCAGGGGCGGCGAAAAAAGGGGGCGCTGTGATATAACACCGGGCTGTTTCTTCTACAACTGGACGAGCCTATGAAAGCCAAGGCTGATGTACCTTTCGTGCCGCTTAATATCGCGGTGTTGACGGTCAGCGATACCCGAACCCTGGAAACCGATACCTCCGGCCAGGTCTTCGTCGACCGGCTGACGGCCGCCGGCCATTATCTGGCGCAGCGAGTGCTGCTCAAAGATGACCTGTACAAGATCCGTGCGCAAGTCGCCCACTGGATTGCCGAAGACGTCGTGCAAGTCGTGCTGATCACCGGAGGCACCGGTTTTACTGGCCGTGACAGCACCCCGGAAGCGGTCGCTTGCCTGCTGGACAAACAGGTCGATGGCTTTGGTGAGCTGTTCCGCCAGATCTCGGTGGCCGACATCGGCACCTCCACCGTGCAATCCCGGGCTTTGGCGGGACTGGCCAATGGCACGCTGGTCTGCTGCCTGCCAGGTTCGACCAACGCAGTGCGCACCGGTTGGGATGGCATCCTCGCCGAGCAACTGGACTCACGCCACCGCCCGTGCAATTTCGTCACTCATTTGAAACAGGCGGCGCCTTGTGAATCCCGTGGGTAAGCCGGGCAAGACCGGCAGCCTGATGCCCGTCGAAGAGGCATTCGCGCGATTGCTGGAAATGGCCGAGAGCTCGCGGATTGTCGAGAGTGAGTTTTTGCCACTGGCGCATGTTCAGGGGCGGGTGCTGGCGCAGGATCTGATTTCGACACTGGATCTGCCGCCGTGGCCGAACAGCGCCATGGACGGTTACGCGTTGAATCTGGCCGACTGGACCGGCGAACCGTTGCCGGTCAGTCAGAAGATCTTCGCCGGACAGGCGCCCAAGCCTTTGGAACCAGGCACCTGTGCGCGGATCTTTACCGGCGCGCCGGTGCCTGCCGGTGCCGACTGTGTCGAGATGCAGGAAAACGCCGAGATTCATGCCGACGAACGTGTGAGTTTCATCGAGACGATGGTGACCGGGCAAAACATTCGCCCGCGAGGCCAGGAAACGACTGTTGGCGAGCTGGTCTTGCCTGCCGGAACCCGGCTCGGTCCGATCGAGCAGGGGTTGGCCGCGTCACTGGGTTGCGCTGGGCTCGAGGTGATTCGCCGGGTCCGTGTGGCGGTGCTGTCCACGGGGGACGAGTTGGTCGAGCCGGGCACGACACTGGGGCCGGGACAGATCTACAACAGTAACCGGGTGTTGTTGTGCAGCTGGTTGCAGCGCCTGGGATGTGAAGTGGTGGATGCCGGTATTCTTCCTGATGACTTGCCCACCACCCGTGCGCGACTTGGGGAGCTCCAGGATGTAGACCTGATCCTGTCGACCGGTGGCGTATCGGTAGGGGAAGCGGATTTCCTCGGAATCGCATTGAGGGAAGAGGGCGAACTGACACTCTGGAAGCTGGCGATCAAACCCGGCAAGCCGCTGACGGTCGGGCATTTTCGCGGTGTCCCGGTGATTGGGTTACCGGGTAATCCGGCCTCGACACTGGTGACCTTTGCTTTGTTGACCCGACCTTATCTGTTGCGTCGCCAAGGCGTGCAGGATGTCGAGCCGCTGAAGTTTTCGGTGCCCGCAGGATTTGTCTGGCCTCAGGCCGGTAACCGCCGTGAATTTCTGCGCGGACGTCTGGAGCAGGGGCAAGCGATTATCTACCGCAACCAGAGTTCGGGCGTTCTGCGCAGCGCTGCCTGGGCCGAGGGTCTGGTGGAGGTGCAGGAAGGCCGAGTCTTGGCCAAGGGTGACCAGGTGCCATTCATTCCACTCAGCGAGCTTCTCGGTTGATTGCAGGCATTTGAAAGGCAGGCATCGTCGCAAAACGATGCGTGCCTTTCAGCCGTTCAACGGCTGAGCAGTGTGACGAGCTGATCGAACCGGCTGTTGGCAATCCAGCCCAACAGTCCGAGCACCATCGCTGTCGCGCCTGCCGAATAGGCAAGACGATGTTTGATGGCTTTGACGTCTCCTCTGACTTCGTCCATGTCACGTCGAATGTACTTGAGGTGAGTTTCCAGCTCGGTGACGCGCGGTTCCATTTCGTTTTCTCCAGTACTTCTGGCGCTGCATTTGAATTCGTCTTTAAGACTGGCGCGACTTTCGGAGAGAGAGGCAACCGGACTCACGGATAATCTTGCTTCATGGCTTTGCATGGAAACACCCGCCTGATGCGATGGGGTTCTGTCGGCAAATGCCGGAATGCAAATTTTCGTAAGTCCTGAAACTGTATGCACTCATTACATGCACATCCTTGTGTAATTGAATTGAAGATTGCTGACGCCGACACACGTTGTACCAAGGACCGGGCTGGGTCAATTGAGCCGATTCCTTACGTTCTGTACGAAAATGTACCGGCATGTAGGACGATCAGTGTGAGCCTCAGGAATTAATCAGAAGGCGTGTGACTTTTTTACCTGCGTTGGTGGTCAAGATGTCCCGTACTGATTCAATTCCGGGAGTAACAGCAATGAGTGAACGCAAGGCATTGTTGATTCTGCATGGCAAGCAGGCACTCAACGAGGCGGTTCGTGCCGCTGTCGAGAACAAACGCAAGCAGGGCTGGGAACTGGCTGTGCGCCTGACCTGGGAGGCCGGCGATGCCCAGCGACTGGTGGAGGAGGCGCTGGCGGCGGGATACAGTCAGATCATTGCCGGTGGCGGAGATGGCACCCTGCGCGATATCGCCGAAGCAATGGCGGCGCAGCCGGGCAAGGCCAGCCTGGTGCTGTTGCCGCTGGGAACCGCCAACGATTTTTCCCGCGCGGCGGCCATTCCGCTGGAGCCGGCCGAAGCGCTCGAATTGCTTGAGGCACCCGCCCATGACATTGATCTGGGCGAGGTCGGCGGGCAGATTTTCCTGAACATGGCCACCGGCGGATTCGGCAGCCAGGTGACCGCCAACACGTCGGAAGATCTGAAAAAAGTGCTGGGCGGCGCGGCCTATCTGTTCACCGGTTTATCGCGGTTCAGTGAGTTGCATGCCGCTTATGGCGAATTGCAGGGTCCGGATTTTCACTGGCGTGGCGAGCTGCTGGCGCTGGGGATCGGCAACGGTCGTCAGGCGGGCGGCGGGCATGTGTTGTGCCCGGAAGCGTTGGTGGACGACGGTCTTCTGGATATCAGCATTCTGCCAGCGCCACAGGAGCTGGTCGGCACGCTGAAAAATCTGCTCAGCGACGGATTCGGCATCGATAACATGTTCGTGCGTACCCGTTTGCCGTGGGTTGAAATCAAGGTTGCCGAAGGGCTTTGCATCAATCTCGACGGTGAGCCACTGGAGGGCGACAGCCTGCGGTTTGCGGCGCGCCCGGGGGCGTTGCGTTTGCATTTGCCCAAGGACTCGCCGCTGTTGGGCGCAACGCCCCGGGTCAGTCGTCCAGACTGATGATCTGTTCGCGCACGGCGAACAGCACCAGGCCCGCCACATCGTAGATTTGCAGGCGTTTCATGATCTGCGACCGGTGGGTTTCGACCGTCTTGATGCTCAAGCCCAGGCCATTGGCGATTTCTCGCGTGGACTTGCCGCGCACGATCAAACGCAGGATTTCCAGCTGGCGTGCCGTGAGGTTGTGCGACTCGGCGACTTCCGGCTGCTGCTTCAGATTGCGGGTCAGCGCCTGATTGATCACGGTATGGGCGATGGCAGGACTCAGGTAGCGCTCGTTGTTGCGCAGTGCTTCCAGTGCATGTTCGAGCTCGGTGGCCGTGGTGTCCTTGAGCAGGTAACCGTGCGCACCGGACTCCAGCGCCTGCATGATGAGCGCGGGGTCGGTGTGCATCGACAGGATCAGCACTTTGGCGTGCGGGCGTACCCGTCTGAGCCGCTGCAAGGCTTCCAGGCCGCCGGTTTCCTTCATGGAAATGTCCAGCAATACGATATCGGGAGACAGCAGCTCGACCATCTCGAGCAGCTGCGAGCCATCATTGGCCTCGCCGATGACCGCATAACCGGGAATATCCAGCACCAGGGCGCGCACGCCGGCCCTGATCAGCGAGTGGTCATCCACCAGAAGTAAGTTACAAGTCAACGCATAACCTTATTCGTACTGGCCCGCTCGAGTGCACGGGGCGCCCAGGGGAATAGTGCTTCGATTTGAGTACCTTTGCCCGGCTCGCTGGTCACGCTCAGTGTGCCGCCCAGTTGCTCGATCCGTTCGGCCATCCCGGCCATGCCCCGCTGTCCTTCGCGACCCGGATTCGCTGCCGGGGAAAAGCCCAGGCCATCATCGCTGATCAGCAGGGTCAGGCCCTGCGGCAGGCGTTGCACGCGGATCAACAGGTTTTTGGCCTGCGCATGGCGAAGGATGTTGGTCACCGCTTCCTGAGTGATACGAAAGGCGGCCACGGCCATTTCTTCGGGGATTCCGTTCAGGCGCTGCTGGCAGTCCAGACTCCAGTGCACCGAAGTATTGGCCAGTACCTTGAGCAGGTGCGCACGCAAGCTCGCTTCCAGACCAAGGCTGGTCAGTTGCCGCGGGTTGAGAATGGCCGAAACGTCGCGAACCTTGTTAAGGGTTTCTTCGAGCGTCTCGCAAAGTACTGAACAGTGTTCCTGCATGTCCGCGGGCAAGCGACGCTTGAGCCATTCGCTTTGCAGCTTGGCGGCGGTCAGCAGTTGGCCGATATCGTCATGCAGTTCACGGCTCAGGCGATGGCGCTCGTTTTCCTGGACTTCCAGCAAACGGTCGGCGAGTTCCTGAGGCTGGAACTTGATGGATTTGCGCGACAGACGATGTTGGGTCCAGACGCAACCGGCAGCCGCCACGTTGATCAGCAGCAGGCCGAGCGACAACGGCGCAGAGATGCCATAGCTCAACAGACTGCCCAAGGCCGAAGCCGTGCACAGCAGGAGTGTGAACCTGCGGGCATTTTCTCGGGAGGGAGGCCATGTGGTGATTGACTTGAGGCTGGCGTACATAGCGGATGGAGCCAATGGATGTTCGCTGCGGGCAGACCGGTCAGAAGGGCTGGCGGTCTCTGTCTGGAAAACTGTCATTCAGGTTGTTGATTTCAAAACGGTTCAGTGATCGATAATTGAGCGCCAACTTCGGTGGAGACTGCTCATAGAAGTCACAATGCCATTAACTGAAACAACTAACGGGCGGCATAATACCACTTAACATACCGTTGGTCGCGTTTGCGCTATATGTCCAAAGAGTCAGGAAACAGGCCATGTTGGACGAGGGTTCCATAATGGAAAAGTTGAAGTACCCGACTCGATAATTATCGATGCACCACAAGTTTTCTTTTACACAGGAAAACCCTGACATCCGCAGAGGATAGTCTGCATTCATCGCACGTAATTATTTATTGGGAGGTGTCGCAGGCAGGCATGAACTATTCAATTGCGACATTCGACGGCGAGAACTGACGGGCCCGAACAGCCCACTGTATGCTCGGTTACGCTTGGCGTTCCGTCCAGGAGACGAGGGACATCGGCTTGCCATTGAGCGGCATTTGAAAGTGAGTCTGTCCGACCTGGCAGGCAAAGGCTTCAATCAGCGACGCCTGCTCGCTTTCATCGAGGCCCAATTGGCCGGTGCTTGGGTCAACCAGCTCCAGTTGCCAGGCCATCAGGGTGAAGCAGTCTTTCAGTGCTTCCAGGGCCTGCGCATGCAAATCCACGTGATCCTGAACCTGGGTGAGCAGGCCATGCAGGTGCAGGGAGAATTCGGACACCGCCCCCAGCGCCAGGGCATCGGCCTTGTTCGCCAGCTTGAGGAGGGTGCTGAGCATGCAGTCGATGGCGTCCTTGTCATTGCTGATCAGCTGCAAGTGGCTGAGGCATTCTTCAGACTTGGCCAGGAGCGTTTCAGCCTCGACAAGAAATTCGGGGAACCGCTGCGCCCAGTCACTACGGTCGTTCGGCATGCTTATCTCCACCACGTCATGTCTGATGAGGGAATGCCGTGTGTGTCGACGATCATGAACCGTCGCGAGACCGCGCCCCGGTGTGCATTGGCACAGACCTGGGGTTTCAAGAGGATGTGTTTCCACTGAATTGCGATCGCACACAATAGCCTGACTCCGTTCATGCAATGAGAATGGCGTCACATTAATGGCTATTGGATATCGCGAATATCAGGTTGGGCCTGATTGTTACTAGGGGATTCCCTTAGGCATGGGAACCTGTCGCGCAAATCGAGGTCGCGCCGAAGAGAATGTAGCAGATGATTTCACCGGGCCAGTAAAGCATGATGTTAATGTGACATCAATGCCTGCTCATGGCATTTTGTTGGTGATTTGTGACGGGATCAAGATCCGTCAGATTCAGCCGATAACCCCCAATAGTGAATTCATCAGAACAAGCCCAGGAGTCATTGATGGCCGGCATTCTCGACACGGTAGACCAACGCACGCAACTGGTGGGTGAGAATCGCCTGGAAATTCTCATGTTTCGACTGGCCGGACGCCAATTGTTCGCGATCAACGTGTTCAAGGTGCAGGAAGTCCTGCAGTTGCCGAAACTGACCCTGATGCCCCAGCGTCACCCGTTTGTCTGTGGCGTGGTCAATCTGCGTGGGCAGACGCTGCCGGTGATCGACCTGTCCCAGGCGATCGGCATGCGCCCGTTGGTACCAGGTCCGAACAGCACGATCATCGTTACCGAATACAACCGTTCGGTGCAGGCGTTCCTCGTCGGTGGCGTGGACCGCATCGTCAACATGAACTGGGAAGCCATCCTGCCGCCGCCGACCAGCGCCGGTCGCCAGCATTACCTGACGGCCATCAGCAAGGTCGACGATCAACTGGTGGAAATCATCGACGTCGAGAAAGTCCTCGCCGAAATCGTGCCGTACAACGCCAAGGTTTCGCGCGACAAACTGGACGATCCGGTGCTCGAACGCGCCCGTGGCCGTGAAGTGTTGCTGGTGGACGACTCCAACGTGGCGCTCTCGCAATTGCGTGACACCCTAGGCCAGTTGGGCGTGAAGATGCACATCGCCAGCGACGGCCTGAAAGCCCTGAACATGCTCAAGGCCTGGGCGGACACCGGGGTGAACATGACCGACAAGCTGCTGATGATCTTTACCGACGCTGAAATGCCGGAAATGGATGGCTACCGGCTGACCACCGAAATCCGCAACGACCCGCGCCTGCGTGGCCTGTATGTGGTGCTGCACACCTCGCTGTCCGGCAGTTTCAACGACTCGATGGTGAAGAAGGTCGGCTGCGACAACTTCCTCTCCAAGTTCCAGCCGGACAAGCTGGTCGATGTGGTGCGCCAGCGTCTGATGCTCGACGAAGTGCCGGCCTGATCAACGTGTCGAGGCTGACCCTGCGTCAGCCTTTGATTCGCTGACAAAGCTCGTATAGGGTGGCGTTTTTGACCCACCAGGGAGCTGGCCATGCTGCGTCTGAGCGCGCTTTATCGTTACCCGTTGAAATCCGCCAAGGGCGAGGTCCTGCAAGGGATCGGCCTGGACAAACTGGGGCTTGAGGGCGACCGACGCTGGATGCTGGTGGACGAGGCCAGCGGGCGATTCCTGACCCAGCGTGCCGAAGCGAAGATGAGCCAGTTGTCGGCATTGTGGAATGCCAGCGGCGGTCTGACGCTCAGCGCGCCGGGGCATTCGGCAATCGATGTCGCCTTGCCCGGCAGCGACGACGACCTGCGCGGCGTAACCATCTGGCGTGACACCCTGCGTGTGCCGGATGCCGGTGAAGAGGCGGCCCGCTGGGTCAGCGATTTCATCGGCAAACCGACCCGCCTGGTGCAAGTGCCGCTGGATCGTGCCCGGACGACCCAGGCCGGGTACGGCAACGATGACGATCAAGTGGCATTCGCCGATGGTTTCCCGCTGCTGCTGATTGGTGAGGCCTCGCTGCAACACCTGTCGCAGGAAGTCGGGCGTCCGCTGGAAATGCTGCGGTTCCGGCCGAATCTGGTGATCGAAGGCAGTGATGCTTACGCCGAGGATGGCTGGAAGCGGATTCGAATCGGCGATGTCGAGTTCCGCGTGGTCAAGTCCTGCTCGCGGTGCATTCTCACCACGATCGATCCGCAGACAGGTGAGCGCAGCGCTGACCGTGAACCGCTGGCGACCTTGCAGAAGACTCGCGCCCAGGCCGACGGCGCGATGTTTGGCCAGAACCTGGTCAACGACGGCAACGGCCGGCTTGAAGTCGGCATGCCGGTGGAAATTCTCGAATAACCCGCTCTGAAACGAAAAAATGCCCGTGTCCTTGGACACGGGCATTTTTTATTGCCGTAGGAAACCGGGGTTTCAGCCGCGGTATTCGCACAGGTAAGCGGTGTCGACGGCCACTTTCAGCTGGAACTTGCTGTTGGCTGGCACGTTGAACTGGCTGCCGGCGGCGAAGGTTTCCCAGTCGCTGCTGTCCGGCAGTTTGACGGTCAGTGCGCCCGAAACCACGTGCATGATTTCACGCTGGCTGGTGCCGAATTCGTATTCGCCCGGGGCCATGACGCCGATGGTCGCAGGGCCTTCAGCGGTGCCAAAAGCGATCGACTTGACGGTGCCGTCGAAGTACTCGTTGACTTTAAACATGGGCGATTCCTCTCGAAAAGGGCTTAAAAGGGTCAAAAAGGGTCGGCCAGTATGCACAAGGCTCATGGCGCCGTCACCTGCCCTAGAGCGGCAGCACCAACGGCAATAATCGGGCGGTATTGCGCGCATCTTCCAGCGCCCGGTGTTGTTGACCGGTGAATTGCATGCCCGCCAGTTGCAACGCGCCATTGAGGCCCAGTGGCCGTTCGAGGCGTCGGGCCTTGGCAAAGCGCTGTTTGAGGTTCATGTGCGGCACCCGGCTCAGCGCGCTGTCGAGTTGCAGGCGCTGCCATTCCTGAAGCAACTGTTTGCGGTCGTAATCGCCCCAGCTCGCCCAGCCTTCAAGGCGTGTCTGGTGCTGACCGAGCCAGCGCTCGAACGCAGGCCACACTTCACTCAACGGCTGCGCCGCGTCGATGTTGGCCTGGGTGATGTGCGTGAGTTCGCGGCAAAACGGCGTCAGCAAGGGGCGCCGCGTCGGTTTGACGAAGCGCTGGAAGTGATCCTGCTCGCGACCGGCGCGATCAACCAGGGTCGCGCCGATCTCGATGATCTCCATTTCCGTAACCGGCCAGCCACCCTCATCGGTGGTGGCTTCCAGATCTATGACCAGCCAATGGGGCATCGCAGGGTTCCTGATTTCCGCGTCCTGATTATTCAGAGCGTAGTCAAACCTTGCGGATGCGCGCGGCGACTACTCGACCTGCAACAGAACCTGACGATTTTTTACCTGATCGCCGATCTTGACCTGTACCCGCTTGAGCACGCCGTCGATGCCGGCCTTGAGCGGGTGCTCCATTTTCATCGCTTCCAGCACCACCAGCAGCTGGCCCTTGCTGACCGGGCTGCCTTCGCTGACAAGCACATCGATGATGGCGCCATCCATCGGGGCTTTCAACGTGCCGGAACTGACGCTGGTCTGACTGTCGATCACCGCGTGAGTTCGATCCACCAGGTGCAGGCTGCCGGGGTGGGTGAACAGCCAGAGCTGGTCGTCGCGCAGCCGATAGGCATGGCGCTGACGCAGGCCATCGATCTCCAGCGTCACAGCCCCGTCGGTGTGCTCGACCCGTTTGACTTCGATCACGCGCTCCGCGACCTGCACTGCAAACGTGTTGTCCGGACTGGCGCGCAGTTGCACGTTCCAGTCGCGGGCGTCGAGGCCGATGCGATAAAGCAACGGCGCACCGGCATTGTTGCGCCATCCGGACAACGGGGCGCGGTGTTGCTGTGCGACAGATTGGTAAAACAGCACCGCCGCCACGGCCAGCTCTTCGGCACTGGGCGAATAGGCGCGAAGGCAGTCGTGATCGGCGAAGAACTGCGGGATGAAGCCAGTGCCGAATTCTCCGCTGATGAACTGCGGATGCTGCAACAGGCTGGCGAGCAATCGCTGATTGCTATGCACGCCCAGCAACACGCTGTCCTGAACCGCACACAACAGTTTGCGCCGGGCCTCTTCACGGGTCGCGCCGTGGGCGATCAGTTTGCCGAGCATCGGGTCGTAGAACGGTGAGACCGACTGGCCTTCGATCATGCCGTGATCAATTCGCGCACCGCGATTCAGTGCCGGCGCCCAGGCTTCGATACGCCCGGTCTGCGGAAGAAAACCCTGGGCCGGGTCTTCGGCGTAGAGGCGTACTTCCATCCCGTGGCCATCGAGTTTGACCTGCGCTTGCGACAGCGGCAGAGGCTGGCCCTCGGCAACCAAAAGCTGCCACGCCACCAGATCCAGCCCAGTGATCAGTTCAGTCACCGGGTGCTCGACCTGCAACCGGGTGTTCATTTCCAGAAAGTAGAACCGGCCATCGGCATCTAGCAAAAACTCCACGGTGCCGGCGCCGACATAGTTCACCGCACGCCCGGCCTTGAGCGCCGCTTCGCCCATTGCCTGGCGCAGTTCTTCGGTCATCACCGGGCAGGGTGCTTCTTCGATGACTTTCTGGTGCCGACGCTGAATCGAACAGTCGCGTTCCCCGAGGTAGATCAGGTTGCCGTGATGATCGCCGAACAGCTGCACTTCGACATGGCGCGGTTCGATCAACGCCTGTTCGAGGATCAGTTCGTCGCTGCCGAAACCGTTCAAGGCTTCGGAGCGCGCCGTGCGCAATTGCGCTGGCAATTCCTCGACGCTGTGCACCAGACGCATGCCGCGCCCGCCACCGCCGGCGCTGGCCTTGATCATCAACGGGTAACCGATGCGCTCGGCTTCGCGGGTCAGCGTCACGTCGTCCTGCTCGGCGCCTTGATAGCCGGCGATGCACGGGACGCCGGCGGCGAGCATGGCGATTTTCGACTGTCGTTTGCTGCCCATCAGTTCGATGGCTTCGACGCTGGGGCCGATGAAGGTCAGGCCGGCCTGTTCGCAGCCGCGGGCGAATTCGGCATTTTCCGAGAGAAAGCCGTAGCCGGGATGGATCGCGTCGGCACCGCTGCGCCGGGCGGCGTCGAGGATCGCCGTGATGTTCAGGTAGGACTGCTGCACCGGCGCCGGGCCGATGTTCACCGCTTGATCGGCCATTTGCACGTGCAGTGCGTCGGCGTCGGCGTCGCTGAACACCGCGACCGTGCGATAGCCAAGCGCCTGGGCGGTGCGCTGGATGCGGCAGGCGATTTCACCGCGGTTGGCGATCAGGATTTTGTGGAGGGCGGGCATGGTGGTTTTCCTGAATGTTGGCGGTGGATTGAAGGGCCTCATCGCGGGCAAGCCCGCTCCCACAGGGTCAGGTGCTCCATCCGGGTTTGCGCTTTTGCACAAACGCCATCGTGCCTTCGATGCCTTCGGCACCGGTCACCGCTGCGCTGAACCACTGCGCGGCTTCGTCCAGCAATTCACTCGACGGCTGGCCGGCGCTGGCCAGCAGCAGTTTCTTCGTCATGGCATTCGCTTCCGGGGCGCAACACAAGACGTGGTCGAGCACTTCATCCAGTCGCTCGGCGAGCGCCTGTGGATCCTGCTCGACAAAATGCACCAGTCCCATGCGTCGGGCCTGATGGCCGTCGAAGCGGGCGGCGGTCAGGGCCAGGCGTCGGGTCTCGGTGAGGCCGATGCGCTGCACCACAAACGGCGCGATCTGTGCCGGCAGCAGGCCGAGGCTGGTTTCCGGCAAACCGAATTGCGCCTGATGATCGGCGATGGCGATATCGCTGACACAGGCCAGCCCGAAGCCGCCCCCGAGCACCGCGCCCTGCAACACGGTGATCAGCACTTGCGGGGTGTGCTGCGCTTCTTCCAGCAACGACCCGAAGGCACGGTTCAGATCGCGATAGGCATCGCTGCCCTGAGCGCGGGCGTTGGCCATGTCCTTGATGTCGCCGCCGGCGCAGAAATGCCCGCCGGCACCGCTGAGCACCAGCGCGCGAACGCTGCGGTCATCGCGCACCTCTGCCAGCACGGCGCGCAACTCGGCGACCATTTGCAGGCTCATGGCGTTGCGGCTTTCCGGGCGATTGAGGGTGATGTGCAACACGCCGTTGTGCCGTTCCAGCAGCAGCGTCTGGCAATCGGGCAGGGCGCTCATTTCTTTTTCCCCGGCAGGATGCCCATCAGTTTGCAGATGATCCCCAGCATGATTTCGTCGGCGCCGCCGCCAATCGACACCAGCCGCACGTCGCGGTAGGCGCGGGCCACCGGGTTGTCCCACATGAAGCCCATGCCGCCCCAGTATTGCAGGCAGCTGTCACTGACTTCGCGGCCAAGACGTCCGGCCTTGAGCTTGGCCATCGAAGCCAGTCGGGTGACGTCCTGGCCTTTCACGTATTGCTCGGTGGCCTGATAGACCAGCGCCCGCAGGCATTCGATTTCGGTCTGCAATTCGGCGAGGCGGAAGTGGATCACCTGGTTGTCGATCAGCGCATTGCCGAAAGTCTTGCGTTCCTTGCAGTACTCGATGGTGCTGTCGACGCAGTATTCCAGGCCTTTGATCATGTTCGCCGCGCCGAACAGGCGTTCCTCCTGGAACTGCAGCATCTGCATCATGAACCCGGCGCCTTCGTGGCCGATGCGATTGCGCTGGGGCACGCGCACGTTGTCGAAAAACACCTGGGCGGTTTCCGAGCTGCGCATGCCGAGCTTGTCCAGGTGCGAACTGAGGCTGATGCCCGGCGTGTTCATCGGCACCATGATCAGCGACTTGTTGACGTGCGGTTTGTCATCCGAAGTGTTGGCCAGCAGACAGATGAAATCAGCACTCGGCGAGTTGGTGATCCACATCTTGCTGCCGTTGATCACATAGTCGTCGCCGTCCTTGCGTGCGGTGGTCTTGAGCCCGGCGACATCGGAGCCAGCGCCGACTTCCGAGACGCCGATGCAACCGACCTGCTCGCCGGTGATGGCCGGGCGCAGGAATTCTTCGCGCAATTCATCGGAGCCGAAGCGGGCGAGGGCCGGGGTGCACATGTCGGTCTGCACGCCGATCGACATCGGAATGCCGCCGCAATGAATGGTGCCGAACTCTTCGGCGGCGACGATCGAATAGCTGTAATCCAGGCCCATGCCGCCGAATTTTTCCGGCTTGGAAATCCCCAGCAGACCGAGGTCGCCGGCCTTGCGGAATATCTCGTGGATCGGAAAGCGCCCGGCCTTTTCCCACTCATCGACGTGGGGGTTGATCTCGTGCTCGACGAACTGGCGGACGGTACGGCGCAGTGCTTCGTGTTCCGGGGTGAAGATCATTTTTATTGTTCTCCTTTAATCCGTGGCGATCAGAACCGGCTGACGCCGAAGCTGTTGGGTTGCAACGTGCGGATGTCGGCTTCGTGGCAGATGTCCAGCAGGTAACCGAGCAGGGTGCGGGTGTCGCGCGGATCGATCAGCCCGTCGTCCCACAGGTTGGCGCTGCCGTAGAGCGCGGTGGACTGGCTGTCGAGTTTCTGCGCGGTGACCTGCTCCAGCGTGTCGAGCATTTTCGGGTCGGGCACCAGGCCGTCCTTGAGCTGTTTGGCTTCGGTGACGATGCGCAACACCTTGCCTGCCTGGGCGCCACCCATCACGGCGGTGCGGCTGTTGGGCCAGGCGAAGATGAAGCGCGGATCGAGCCCGCGCCCGCACATCGCATAGTTGCCCGCGCCATAGGAGCCGCCGACCACAATCGTCAGTTTCGGCACCCGCGTATTGGCCACGGCCTGGATCAGTTTCGAGCCGTGCTTGATCACGCCGTGCTGTTCCGATTCGGTGCCGACCATGAACCCGGTGGTGTTGTGGAAAAACAGCAGCGGTGTCTGGCTCTGATCGCAGAGTTGAATGAATTGCGCCGCTTTGCTCGCGCCGTTGGGCGTGATCGGGCCGTTGTTGCCGATGAAACCGCAGGCGCGCCCCTGGATTTTCAGGTGCCCGCAAACGGTCTGCTGATCGAACTCGCCCTTGAACTCCAGGAAGCGCGATTCGTCGGCGATCCGAGCGATGATTTCGCGCACGTCGTAGGGCTTTTTCGGGTCGTCCGGGATCAGGCCGAGCAGTTCGTCGATGGGGTACAGCGGCTCTTTGAATTGCGGCTCGGGCAGCCACGGTATTTGCTCGTTCCAGTTCAGCAGGCTGACGATTTCCCGCACCTGACGCACGCCGTCGGCATCGTTTTCGGCCAGGTATTCTGCGGTGCCGGCGACTTGCGCGTGCATCTCGGCGCCGCCCAGTTCTTCGTCGGTGGCGACTTCACCGGTCGCTGCTTTAAGCAACGGCGGGCCGGCAAGAAACAGCTTGGCCTTGCCGCGCACCACCACCACGTAATCCGACAGCCCCGGCTGATACGCGCCACCGGCGGTGGCCGAACCGTGCACCACGGTGATCTGCGGCAGCCCCATGGCCGACATCCGCGCCTGATTGGCAAAGCTGCGTGCGCCTTCGACGAAAATCTCCGCCGCGTAATTGAGGTTGGCGCCGCCGCTTTCGGCGAGGGTGATGACCGGCAGTTTGTTTTCCTGGGCGATCTGTTGCAGGCGCAGGGATTTTTTCAGACCCGACGGGGAAATCGTCCCGCCCTTGATCGCGCTGTTGTTCGCCACGATCAAGGCGCGCACGCCGGACACGTAACCGATGCCGGCGATCAAGCCGCCACCGGCCGAGCTGCCGTCCTTGTCGTCGTGGAGTTTGTAGCCGGCCAGGCTCGCCAGTTCGAGGAACGGCGCGCCGGGGTCGAGCAACAGATTCAGACGTTCACGGGGCAACAGTTGTCCACGTTTGTCGAATTTCGGCTTAGCCTCGGCCGCCTTGTTCAGCAGGTTCTGTTCGAGCTGCTGGACTTGCTCGATGGCGGCGAGCATGGCTGCGCGGTTGCGGGCGAAGGCTTCGCTGTGCGGGTCGAGTTGGGACTGGATCTGCGGCATGGCTTACTCCTTGTCCTTCAAAACGTCCGGCATATAGGCCCGGTGAAAACCGTTGAAGGATTCGCTGTGGGTCGCCTTGTGCAGCGGCCAGGCGCGACTGCCCAGGCTGGCCGCGCCGTCTATGCGCAAGGTGCTGCCGCTGATGAACGCGGCAGCCGGGCTGAGCAGAAACACGATCGCTGCGCTGACCTCCGATTCGGTGCCGATGCGCTTGAGCGGCACGTGTTCGCGCAAGGTCGGGATCACGGCCTTGAACGCGCCTTCGTAAGTGTCCATGCCGCTGGACGCGATCCAGCCCGGCGCCACCGCATTCACCCGAACGCCGGCATAACCCCATTCGAACGCCGCCGTTTTGGTGAAGTTGTCCATGCCCGAACGCGCAGCGCCGGAGTGGCCCATGCCGGGCATGCCGCCCCACATGTCGGCGAGCATGTTGACGATGTTGCCGCCGTGTTTGCTCATCGATTGATTGAACACTTCCCGGGCCATCAGGAAGCCGCCGACCAGATTGGTCCGCAGTACGGTTTCGAAACCTTTCTGATTGATCGAGGCCAGGGGCGACGGGTACTGGCCGCCGGCATTGTTGACCAGCCCGTGGATCGGCCCGTGTTCGCGGATCAGTTCGCTGACCAGCGCCTTCACCGCCTCTTCGTCACGGATATCGCAGGCCCTCCAGCTCGCCCGACCGCCGTCCTCGGCAATTTCGGCGGCGACGCTTTGCAGCTTTTCCGGCTTGCGCCCGACCAGCACCACGTTGGCCCCGAGCGCCGCCAGTTCATGGGCGGTGCAACGCCCGATGCCACTGCCGCCCCCGGTGACGATGACGGTCTGGCCGCTGAACAGATCAGCCCGGAAAATCGATTCGAACGCCATGGTGCCAATCCTCTAGTCGAACTGTTCGGCGATGCTCTGCGGCACCGGGATCTGGATTTCCAGCAATTGCTGGGCGAAGGCCTTGCCTTGCGGGTCGATGCGCAGGCTCGCCACGCCGCCGCCACCAAGGGCGTTTTCCAGCAGGAAGTTGAGGCTGTGGGTGCCCGGCAGATACCAGCGCTCGACCCGGCCGTGAATCGGGTCGAGGACATGGCTCATCCAGTCGACAATCACGGCCGGGGTCAGCGCTTCGGCGATCCACGGCAGGTATTCGGGACGGCGCGGCAGGACGCCGATGTTGCTGTGATTGCCCTTGTCGCCGGAGCGCGCCACGGCCAGTTTCACCAATGGCACGCTCGCGTCGGCGCGGCCCTGGGGTTTGGGCGTTTCGTGGGGCAGGGGCAGATCCTGACTGTCGAGTGTTGCAGGGGCGGGCAGGGTGAACGGGTGAGATTCGCCGGCGATGTCGATCTGCAATGTGCAGGCGCTTTTGTCGATCAGGAACGAGAACAGCCGGATCAACGGATATACCGTCGGCCGTCCGCCAACGATCCCGGTCAGCCCTGGCGCCATGCCGGTGGCGGCCTGGGCGATCTCCCGGGAGAACAGGATCAACGCTTGTTTGTTCGGGTGGCGTACGGCGAGTTTGATCACCACTTCGCGGCTGTCCCGGCGCTGGCCGTGAGGGCCGTAGGTGGCTTCGCTGCCGAGCAGTTCGACGTGGGTTTCGGTGTAGAGCCCGAGACCTTTCTGGTCGAGCATCTCCGAGGTTTTTTCGAGAATCGCCTGGCTGACGCGCCGGGCTTTCTCCACGGCATCGATGCCGGCGATCAGGCAACTGGCGGTGCAACGGAAACCGTCCGGATACGTTGCGCTGACCTTGTATTGGTCGCTGGGCGGCAAGCCTTTGGCGCCGTGGACCCGGACCGCGTTTTTGCCTTGTTGCTGGAGTTTGACCTGGCTGAAATCGCAGACCACATCGGGCAACAGATAGGCCTGCGGATCACCGATTTCGTAGAGCATCTGCTCGCCGACGGTCAGTGGCGTAACCAGTCCGCCGGAGCCTTCGGGTTTGCTGACGATGAACTGGCCGTCGGCGCTGACTTCGACGATCGGGAAACCGATGTGTTCGTAGTCCGGCACGTCGCGCCAGTCGGTGAAGTTGCCGCCGGTGCACTGCGCGCCGCATTCGATGATGTGCCCGGCCAAGGCGCCTTGCGCGAGTTTGTCGTAGTCGTGCCACGACCAGCTGAATTCGTGCACCAGCGCGGCACTGACCACTGCGCTGTCGACCACCCGGCCGGTGATCACGATGTCGGCGCCAAGGCGCAGGGCTTCGACGATGCCCGGCGCGCCGAGGTAGGCGTTGGTCGACACGCACATCGGCGGCAGCGGGGCGCCGCTGAACATTTCCGTGATGCCTTGGGTGGCCAGTTGTTTGAACTGGGGTTGCAGGTCATCGCCCGACAGCACGGCGATCTTCAGCGCCACGCCAGCCTTGTCGCAGGCCGCTTGCAGCGCGGCGGCGCAGGCCTTGGGATTGACCCCGCCGGCATTGCTGATGACGCGAATGTTCTGTTCGGCCAGTTGCGGCAACAGAGGCGCGAGGACTTCGATGAAATCGCCGGCGAACCCGGCCTGCGGATCCTTCATGCGTGCGCCGGCCATGATCGACATGGTGATTTCGGCGAGGTAGTCGAAGACCAGATAATCCAGCTGTCCTGCGGCCACAAGCTGCGCGGCGGCGGTCGAGGTGTCTCCCCAGAATGCGCTGGCGCATCCGATGCGAACCGTGGTGGGCATTTTGATCTCCGACTCAGCAACCTGTGACAGAAGTGCATCGAGACTACCAAGCAAGCGCTTGGTTTGTAAACGCTTGAAATTATCTTCAGCCCAAGCGCTTGCTTGGTCACCGCCGGCGGCTTAAATTGCCCGCGCAACCCCGCCGTTTCTGAGGCGTACGGCGCATTTGACTGACGACTGTAGGAGAGAACGGGTGGACGAGCAAAAAGCCCTGAGGGTCATGCGTGAACTGGTCGATGCCGGCCAGTTGACCGATCCGGACAGCGCTCGCGGCAAACTGCTGCAAGTGGCGGCCCACCTGTTCCGCAACAAAGGCTACGAGCGCACCACGGTGCGCGATCTGGCCGGCGCCGTGGGGATTCAGTCCGGCAGCATCTTTCATCACTTCAAGAGCAAGGATGAAATCCTGCGGGCGGTGATGGAAGAAACCATCCGCTACAACACTGCGCTGATGCGCGCAGCCCTGGCCGATGCCGCCGATGTGCGCGAGCGGGTGCTGGCGCTGATCCGCTGCGAATTGCAGTCGATCATGGGTGGCAGCGGCGAAGCGATGGCGGTGCTGGTGTATGAATGGCGCTCGCTGTCCGAAGACGGCCAGGCCAAAGTGCTGGCGCTGCGCGACATCTACGAAGACCTCTGGCTGCAAGTACTGGGCGAGGCCAAGGAGGCGGGGTTTATCCGTGGCGACGTGTTCATTACCCGACGTTTTCTCACGGGCGCGCTGTCCTGGACCACCACCTGGTTCCGTGCCGGCGGCAGCCTGAGCCTGGATCAACTGGCCGAAGAGGCGCTGATTCTGGTGCTCGAAGAGCGCTAGGCGCTTTCTATCAGGTCGGGAAACTGGCTAACTGGGCGAAACCGCCTAGCTTGAATGCAATGATCGGTACTTTTTCGGGGAGTGGGGTGTTTTGAAGTCTTCGCCAATTCGGACGGCCGCCGGGCTGATGCTCGCAGCGCTGGCTGCTTTATGGGTATTGCCTGCTCCGGCGGCGCAGGTGGTTCGGGTGGGCGCAGCGCATTTTCCGCCCTACACCATTCGCCCGGAAAATGGCGCCGACACCGGCCTGCTGCCCGAGTTGGTCGCGGCTTTGAACAGCGCTCAGAGCGACTATCGCTTCGAACTGGTGCCCACCTCGATTCCTCGCCGGTTCGGCGATTTCAAGGACAGCCGCACTGACATGGCGATCTTCGAAAACCCTGAGTGGGGCTGGAAAGACATTCCCCACATCACCGTCGACATGGGGCTTGAGGACGCAGAGATTTTCGTCGCGCAGAACAAGCCCGGTCGCCAACAGAACTACTTCGCGGATCTCAAGGGCAAAAGGCTGGCGCTGTACAGCGGCTATCACTACGAATTCGCCAACTTCAACGCCGATCCCAAGTACCTCGCCGAAACCTACAACGCCACGCTGACCTATTCCCACGACAGCAACCTGCTGATGGTCTTGCGCGGGCGCGCGGACATTGCGTTGGTGACCCGCTCGTACCTGTTCGATTACCTGCTGCGCAACGAAAAGGTGCGCGACGAGTTGCTGGTGTCCCAGCGCATCGACCAGATCTACCACCACTACGCGATTCTCAGTCCGAAGGCGCCGATCACCGGCGAAGCGTTCGGCAAGCTGCTGCAGGGCCTGCGCGACAACGGGCAGATGCTGAAGATCTTCGATCCGTACAAGATTGCGGTGGTGCCGGTACCGCATCAGTGACCGGCGGTTTTTGCCGAACGGCCTAAATTTCCCGCCCCGGCTCACGTCCCATCGTTGAACTGTCGACGATTATCGTGAGCCCGACCCATGTCCAATCTGAATGACCTGACTGCCCTGGCCCTGCCTTCGGGCAGCCAACTGGTAGCCGATGCCACCGAAAGCCGTCTGAGCCTGAGCCTGGACGGGCAACCGCTGATTCGCCTGCGTCTTGATCGTGAAGGCCAGGGGCCGATCCAGATCGATGAGCGCTATGCACTGCCGCCGGGCCAGGCGCTGTGGGCGGCCTGTTATTGGCTGTTTGCCCGGGATCCGGCGCGTCAGCAATTGATCTGGCAACTCGATCAGGCGCCGACCGAAGCCTTGCTCAGCGGTTTGCTGGTGGGCACTGAAGTGGCGGGTGAATACCGCTGCGAGCGCACGCTGTTCTGGCAACTGCCGCAACCGTGGCTCGGCACATCGCTGACCGGCAGCTATCCGCAGCAGATGGTCATCAGCAACGGCAAGCGTCATCCGCTGCGCCCGGTGAAACCGCGTGGGGAAGTCTATCGGCGTTTCGATGCGCGTCTCGGTGCCTGGATTTCCCTGCGAACGGTGGAGATCGAGCAGGATCTGGCGCGTTTCAATCGCTGGCAGAACAGCCCTCGAGTCGCCAGTTTCTGGCAGGAAGAGGGCAGCCTCGAACAGCACCGCGAGTACCTGAGCAAACTCGACGCCGATCCGCACACGCTGACCCTGATCGGTTGTTTCGATGATCAGCCGTTTGCCTATTTCGAAGCTTACTGGGCCAAGGAAGATCGCATCGCGCCGTTCTACGATGCCGACAATTACGATCGCGGCATTCACATGCTGGTCGGGGAAGAAGACCATCGCGGCCCGCACAAGGTGGCGAGCTGGCTGTCGGCGCTGGTGCATTATCTGTTCCTGGATGATCCGCGCACGCAGCGCGTCGTTGCCGAACCGCGTGCCGACAACGCGAAGATGATCGGCCACATGCACAACCAGTGCTTCCACTGCGAGAAAGAATTCGATTTCCCGCACAAGCGCGCGGCGCTGATGATCCTTGGGCGCGAGCGGTTCTTCGACCGGTGCACGCTGGTGTGACATTGCGCTGAAAACAAAAAAGATCGCAGCCCTTCAACGAAGGCTGCGATCTTTTTTTTGGCTCTGTTTCAGGTCAGCGACGGTTCGCGGACACCGCATCGGCGCGGCTGCCGGATACCTTGCGGCAGTGCACCAGCGCATCGCGAATCATGAAGTTGACCAGCGTTGGCGAAACGCCGAGTTCCTTGGCAATGTCCTTCTGCGGCACGCCGTGCAGACGGTACATCTCGAACGCATAGCGGGTGCGGACCGGCAGCTCGGTCAACGCGTCGGCGATGTGTTCAAGGGTCGAGAAGTTGATGTGCGAGGTTTCCGGCGAAGCGCCCTGAATGACCACGTTCAACCCTTCCTCCTCGGGGCCGGCGTACTTCTGCTCCAGCGCCTGTTTGCGGTAGTGATCGATCGCCAGATTACGCACGATCTGGAACAGATAACTCAGCTGGGCCTTGATCGACGACGTGATCGGCGGCGCCGACTGCAGTCGGAAGAACGCATCCTGGACCACATCTTCGGCGCGTGACCGGCAGCCGGTAATGCGGGCTGCAATCTTGACCAGAATCAGTCGATTGTCGACGAATGCCTGAAGTAGCGGTGAATCGCACCTGCTTGTGGATACTTGTTCCGTCATGGAAATCACCTTGCTGCCAATAGGTTAGTGGGACGCCTGGGGGACGGGGCCGTCCTACACATCGAGCGACAAATTATGTTGAATGATAATGATTGTCAATTGAGAAAGAGAACTAATGATCCATAACAGTGCGATCTGAGAACTGCGACACGCCGCCGCACTCGCCCAAGCGCCCAGCCCCGTTGGCGATCCAGCCTGCCGACTAATTATTTCAAGACGTCATCCGTTCTCATTGGTGAATGGATCCGGGTACGCAGCCCCGGACCTACCGCATTCCAATGCCTTGCACGGTCGGCAAAGACCGTGTCCCGCATGCCTTGCACGGGCATGCCGCAGCCAACCCGATTCCACCAGCAAGCCGAATTCAGGCAGGAAACCTCATGACCGACGCGTTCGAACTCCCCAGCACCCTGGTCCAAGCCCTCCAGCGCCGCGCGGCTCTGACGCCGGATCGGCTGGCCTTGCGCTTTCTCGCTGAAACCGAGGCGCAGGCTGTGGTGCTCAGTTATCGCGAACTCGATCAGCGTGCGCGCACCATCGCCGCGGCGTTGCAGGCCGAGGCCGGATTCGGTGATCGCGCGGTATTACTGTTCCCGAGCGGCCCGGATTACGTCGCGGCGTTCTTCGGTTGCCTGTACGCGGGCGTGATCGCGGTGCCGGCTTATCCGCCGGAATCGGCCAAGCGTCATCATCAGGAGCGCCTGCTGTCGATCATTGCCGACGCCGAGCCGCGTCTGCTGCTGACCAGCGCCGACCTGCGCGACGCCCTGCAGCAAATCGAAGGCGCGCCGCCGCTGCTGTGCGTCGACACCCTCGACGCTGCGCTGGCCGAGCGCTGGGTCGAACCGACCTTGCCGCAAGACCACATCGCTTTCCTGCAATACACCTCCGGTTCCACCGCGCTGCCCAAGGGGGTGCAGGTCAGCCACGGCAACCTGGTGGCCAACGAACTGCTGATCCGCCACGGCTTCGGCATCGACGTGAACCCGGACGACGTGATCGTCAGCTGGCTGCCGCTGTATCACGACATGGGCCTGATCGGCGGTCTGCTGCAACCGATCTTCAGCGGTGTGCCGTGCATCCTGATGTCGCCGGCGTACTTCCTCGGCCGGCCGTTGCGCTGGCTTGAAGCGATCAGCCAGTACGGCGGCACCATCAGCGGTGGGCCTGACTTCGCTTATCGTCTGTGCAGCGAGCGGGTCAGCGAATCGGCGCTGGAACGTCTCGACCTGAGCCGCTGGCGTGTGGCCTATTCCGGCTCCGAACCGATCCGTCTCGACACCCTTGAGCGTTTCGCCGAGAAGTTCACTGCGTGTGGTTTCAGCGAAAACAGCTTCATGGCGTCCTACGGTCTGGCGGAAGCGACCCTGTTCGTCGCCGGCACACCGCGGGGCACAGGGATTCCGGCGTTGCGCGTCGACGATCAAGCCTTGGCACAAAACCGCGCCGAGCCGGGCGAGGGCAGCCCGATCATGAGCTGCGGCATCAGTCAGCCCGATCATGCGGTGCTGATCGTCGAACCGAACACCCTTGAAGAGCTGGCCGACAATGCCGTCGGTGAAGTCTGGGCCGCCGGCCCGAGCATTGCCCCCGGTTACTGGCGCAACGCCGAGGCCAGCGCCAAGACTTTCGTCCAGCACGCCGGCCAGACCTGGCTGCGCACCGGAGACCTGGGTTTCATCCGCGAAGGTGAACTGTTCATCACCGGCCGCCTGAAAGACATGCTGATCGTGCGCGGCCACAACCTCTACCCGCAGGATCTCGAGAAAACGGTAGAGAACGAAGTCGAGGTGGTGCGCAAGGGTCGCGTCGCCGCGTTCGCGGTCAATCAGAATGGCGAAGAAGGCATCGGCATTGCGGCGGAAATCAGCCGCAGCGTGCAGAAAATCCTCCCGCCTGAAGCACTGATCAAAGCCATCCGTCAGGCCGTGGCCGAGGCGTATCAGGAAGCACCGAGCGTGGTGGTGCTGCTCAATCCGGGCGCGTTGCCGAAAACTTCCAGCGGCAAGTTGCAGCGTTCGGCCTGCCGCAATCGTCTGGCCGACGGCAGCCTCGACAGCTACGCGGTGTTCCCGTCGGCCACCGCTGAAACCGCTCATGAGTCGACCGCGTCCGCCTCCGAACTGGAAGCCCTGATCGGCAAGATCTGGGCCGAGCAACTCAACGTCAAACAGGTCAACGCCGACGATCACTTCTTCCTGCTCGGCGGCAACTCGATCGCCGCCGCCCAAGTGATTGCCAAGGTTCGCGAAGAGCTGAGCCTGGAGCTGAACCTGCGCCTGCTGTTCGAAGCCCCGACCCTGTCCGCATTCGCCGCCGCCGTGGCGCAACAGCAGCAGGACGGCGGCAGCGCCCAAGGCGAAATCACCGCACTGTCGCGCAACGAAGCGCTGCCGCAATCGCTGGCGCAAAACCGACTGTGGATCACCTGGCAGCTCGATCCGCAGAGCAGCGCCTACAACATTCCCGGCGCCCTGCGCTTGCGTGGCGAACTGGACGAGGACGCTCTGCGCATCAGTTTCCAGCATCTGATCGAACGCCACGAATCCCTGCGTACGCGCTTCTTCGAGCGCGATGGCGTGGCCCTGCAACAGGTCGAAGCGGCGGGCGAATTCAATCTGCAACTGATCGACATCAGCGACCTGCCGGCCAGCGAACGTGAAGCCCGCGCACAACGGATCCGCGAAGACGAAGCCCGCACCCAGTTCGATCTGGAGAAAGGTCCGCTGCTGTGGGTAACGCTGGTTCGCCTTGACGACGAAGATCACCAACTGCTGGTGACCCTGCACCACATCATCGCCGACGGCTGGTCGCTGAACGTGTTGATCGACGAGTTCTCGCGCCTGTACGCCGGCGCTTCCCAAGGCCAGCGCGCCGAACTCGCGCCGCTGCCCACCCAATACGCCGACTACGGCAGCTGGCAGCGCCAATGGCTGGCGCAAGGCGAGGGCGAACGGCAACTGGCGTACTGGAAGGCGCAGTTGGGTGACGAGCATCCGACCCTGGAACTGGCGACCGACCATCCGCGTTCTGCCAAACAAATTCACAGCGCCGCACGCCATAGCGTTCGTCTGGGGATCAGCCTCAGCGATGCCATTCGCCAGACGGCCCAAGCCTATCAATCCACGCCGTTCATGCTGCTGCTCTCGGCGTTCCAGAGCCTGTTGCATCGCTACAGCGGCCAGCGCGACATCCGCATCGGCGTACCCAACGCCAACCGTCCGCGCCTGGAAACCCAGGGCCTGATCGGCTTCTTCATCAACACTCAGGTGCTGCGCGCCGACGTCGATTCGCGTCTGCCGTTCACCGAACTGCTGGCGCAAACCCGACAAGCTGCACTCGGCGCCCAGGCGAATCAGGATCTGCCATTCGAACAACTGCTGGAAGCCTTCCCACAGGCGCGCGAGCAGGGCATGTTCCAGGTCATGTTCAACCACCAGCAGCGCGACCTGAGTGCGCTCAAACGCCTGCCGGGTCTGCTCGCCGAAGAACTGCCGTGGCACAGCCGCGAGGCCAAGTTCGATCTGCAACTGCACAGCGAAGAAGACCGAAACGGTCGCCTGACGCTGTCGTTCGACTACGCCGATGAACTGTTCGACGCCGCGACCATCGAGCGCCTTGCCGAGCATTTCAGCAACCTGCTGCGAGCGGTTTGCGAACGTCCGGAGCAAACCATCGGCGATCTGCAATTGCTGACCGCCGCCGAAAATACTCAGCAAAGCGAATGGAGCATTGCCCCGTGCACCCCGGCGCAACAATGGCTGCTGGAACTGCTCAACGAACAAGCGCGGCAAACCCCTGATCGCACCGCACTGGTGTGGGACGGCGGCAGCCTCGACTTCGCTGAACTGCACACCCAGGCCAACCGTCTGGCCCATTACCTGCGCGACAAGGGCGTCGGCCCGGACGTGTGCGTAGCCATCGCCGCCGAGCGTTCGCCGCAACTGCTGATCGGCCTGCTGGCGATCATCAAGGCCGGTGGCGCCTACGTGCCGCTGGACCCGGATTACCCGGCCGATCGTCTGGCCTACATGCTCAGCGACAGCGGCGTCGAACTGCTGCTGACCCAGACGTCATTGCTCGACCGCTTGCCGGCCAGCGAAGGCGTCAGCGTGATCGCCATGGACACCCTGCACCTGGAGAACTGGCCGAGCCAGGCACCGGGCCTGCAGCTGCACGGCGACAACCTCGCCTACGTGATTTACACCTCCGGCTCCACCGGCCAGCCGAAAGGCGTGGGCAACACTCACGCGGCGTTGGCTGAACGCCTGCAATGGATGCAGAACACCTATCGCCTGAACGACACCGACGTGCTGATGCAAAAGGCGACGATCAGTTTCGACGTGTCGGTGTGGGAGTGCTTCTGGCCGCTGATCACTGGCGCGCGCCTGCTGATCGCCGGCCCCGGTGAACACCGCGATCCGCATCGCATTGCGCAGCTGGTTCAGCAGTACGGTGTGACCACGCTGCACTTCGTACCGCCGCTGCTTTCGCTGTTCATCGACGAACCGTTGAGTGCCGAATGCACCAGCCTGCGCCGCGTATTCTCCGGCGGTGAAGCGCTGCCGGCAGAGCTGCGCAACCGCGTGCTGGCGCAACTGCCGGCGGTGCAACTGCACAACCGTTATGGCCCGACCGAAACCGCGATCAACGTCACTCACTGGCATTGCACCGTGGCGGATGGCGAGCGTTCGCCGATTGGCCGCCCGCTGGGCAACGTGGTCTGCCGGGTACTCGACAGCGATCTCAATCCAGTGCCGGCGGGTGTGCCGGGTGAACTGTGCATCAGCGGCATCGGCCTGGCCCGTGGTTACCTCGGCCGTCCGGCGCTGACCGCCGAACGTTTCGTGGTCGATCCGCTGGGCGAGCAGGGCGCGCGTCTGTACCGCACCGGTGACCGCGCACGCTGGACAAATGATGGCGTGATCGAATACCTCGGCCGTCTCGATCAGCAGGTCAAACTGCGTGGCTTCCGCGTCGAACCGGAAGAAATCGAAGCCCGTCTGCTGGCTCAGGACGGCGTGGCGCAGGCCGCCGTGCTGGTGCGTGAAACCGTCGCCGGCCCGCAACTGATCGGCTACTTCACCGCCACCGACACCAGTGAAAATCAGGATGGGCAAATCGCTCGCCTGAAAACCGCACTGGCTGCCGAGCTGCCGGAATACATGGTCCCGGCGCAACTGATGCGCCTGGACGCCATGCCCCTGAGCCCGAGCGGCAAACTCGACCGCCGCGCCTTGCCCGAGCCGCAATGGCAGGTGCGCGAACACGTCGAGCCGGTCACCGAGCTGGAACAGCAGATCGCTGCGATCTGGCGCGAAGTGCTGGGCCTGAAACAGATCGGCCTACGCGACGACTTCTTCGCCCTCGGCGGTCACTCGCTGCTGGCCACGCAAATCATCTCCCGCACCCGCCAGGCCTGCGACGTCGAGCTGCCGCTGCGTGCCTTGTTCGAGCACAGCGAACTGGGTGATTTCGCCGAGCAGATCCGCCAGATCCAGGCCAGCGGCCGCACCAACAAACAGCCGCCGATCGACAAGGTTGATCGCAGCAAACCGGTGCCGCTGTCCTATTCCCAGCAGCGCATGTGGTTCCTCTGGCAGATGGAACCGGACAGCCCGGCGTACAACGTCGGCGGCATGGCGCGCCTGCGTGGCGTGCTGGATGTCGGGCGTTTCGAGGCCGCGCTGCAAGCGCTGATCCTGCGTCACGAAACCCTGCGCACCACGTTCCCGAGCATCGACGGCGTGGCCCGTCAGCAGGTGCATGCCGAAACCGGCGTGCGCATGGACTGGAAGGATTTCTCGAAACTCGCCGCCGATGTGCGCGAGCAGAAAGTCCAGCAACTGGCCGACGACGAAGCACACCTGCCGTTTGATCTGGAAACCGGCCCGCTGCTGCGCGCCTGCCTGGTCAAGACCGCCGAGCAGGAGCATTACTTCGTTCTGACCCTGCACCACATCGTCACCGAAGGCTGGGCGATGGACATCTTCGCCCGTGAGCTCAGCGCACTGTACGAAGCGTTCGTCGATGACCGCGAATCGCCGCTGCAACCGCTGCCGGTGCAGTATCTCGACTACAGCGTGTGGCAGCGCAACTGGCTGGAGTCCGGCGAGCGTCAGCGTCAGCTCGACTACTGGACTGCGCAACTGGGCCGCGAACACCCGCTGTTGGAACTGCCGGGCGACCGTCCGCGTCCGCCGGTGCAAAGTCACCAGGGTGAACTGTTCCGTTTCGACCTCAGCGACGATCTGGCCGCGCGGGTTCGCGCGTTCAATGCGCAGAACGGTCTGACCCTGTTCATGACCATGACCGCCGCCCTTGCGACCTTGCTTTACCGCTACAGCGGCCAGACCGATCTGCGGATCGGCGCGCCGGTGGCCAACCGTATCCGCCCGGAAAGCGAAGGCCTGATCGGTGCGTTCCTCAACACCCAGGTGCTGCGTTGCCAGCTCGACGGCCAGATGTCGGTCGGCGAGTTGTTGGAGCAAGTGCGCCACACCGTGATCGAAGGTCAATCCCATCAGGATCTGCCGTTCGATCATCTGGTTGAAGCGCTGCAACCACCGCGCAGTGCCGCCTACAACCCGTTGTTCCAGGTGATGTGCAACGTGCAGCGCTGGGAATTCCAGCAGAGCCGCATGCTCGCCGGCATGACCGTCGAGTACCTGGCCAACGATGCGCGGGCGACCAAGTTCGACCTCAACCTGGAAGTCACCGACCTCGACCATCGCCTCGGTTGCTGCCTGACCTACAGCACCGACTTGTTCGATGAACCGACCATCGCGCGCATGGCCAGACATTGGCGCAACCTGCTGGAAGCGTTGATCGCCAACCCGCAGCAACGCCTCAGCGAGCTGCCGCTGCTCGATGCACCTGAGCAACAGCAATTGCTCGACAGCCTTGGCGTCGAGCCGGGCGAGCGTCGTCTCGACCAGTGCATTCATCACCTGTTCGCCGAGCAGGCACTGGCGCGCAAAGATGCGCCGGCCCTGACCTTCGCCGGGCAGACCCTGAGCTACGCCGAACTCGACGCCCGCGCCAACCGTCTGGCCTGGGCCCTGCGTGAACGCGGTGTCGGCCCGCAAGTGCGGGTCGGTCTGGCGCTGGAGCGTTCGCTGGAAATGGTCGTCGGCCTGCTGGCGATCCTCAAGGCCGGCGGCGCCTATGTGCCGCTGGACCCGGAATACCCGCTCGACCGCCTGCATTACATGATCGAAGACAGCGGCGTCGGCCTGCTGCTCAGCGACCGCGCGATGTTCAAGGCCCTCGGCGAGCTGCCGTCGAACGTGGCGCGCTGGTGCCTGGAAGACGACAGCGCGGCGCTGGCCGATTACCCGGCTACCGAGCTCCCATTTATCAGCCTGCCGCAGCATCAGGCGTACCTGATTTACACCTCGGGTTCCACCGGCAAGCCGAAAGGCGTGGTGGTGTCCCACGGTGAAATCGCCATGCACTGCCAGGCGGTGATCGAGCGCTTCGGCATGCGTGCGGACGACTGCGAACTGCATTTCTATTCGATCAACTTCGACGCCGCCACCGAACGTCTGCTGGTGCCGCTGCTCAGCGGCGCGCAGGTGGTGCTGCGTGCGCAGGGTCAGTGGGACGCGGAAGAAATCTGTGGCCTGATCCGTGAACATCGGATCAATATCCTTGGTTTCACCCCGAGCTACGGCAGCCAGTTGGCGCAGTTCCTTGCGACGCAAAACGACACTCTGCCGGTACGCATGATCATCACCGGTGGCGAGGCGCTGACCGGCGAGCACCTGCAGCGAATTCGCGCGGCGTTCAAACCGAGCCTGTTCTTCAACGCCTACGGCCCGACCGAAACCGTGGTCATGCCGCTGGCCAGTCTTGCGCCGGAAGTGCTGGAAGAGGGCGCCGGCAGTGTGCCGATCGGCAGCGTGATCGGTGATCGCGTGGCCTACATTCTCGACGCCGATCTGGCGCTGGTGCCGCAAGGTGCGACGGGTGAGTTGTTCGTCGGCGGTGCCGGTCTGGCGATGGGGTATCACGAGCGTGCGGGCATCACTGCCGAACGTTTCGTCGCCGACCCGTTTGCCGCCGATGGCGGGCGCATGTACCGCACCGGCGACCTGGTGCGCCAGCGCGCCGATGGCTTGGTGGAGTATCTGGGGCGGATCGACCATCAGGTGAAGATCCGTGGTTTCCGCATCGAGCTGGGCGAGATCGAAACCCGCCTGCTCGATCACGATTCGATCCGCGAAGCGGTGGTGCTGGCGCTGGATGCGCCGAGCGGCAAGCAACTGGTCGGCTATCTCGTGACCGAGGTCGCTTCGCGAAGCGAAGCCGAGCAGGCCGAACTGCGCGATGCGCTGAAGGCGCACCTCAAGACGCAACTGCCGGACTACATGGTGCCGACCCATCTGATCCTGCTGGCGAGCATGCCGCTGACCGCCAACGGCAAACTCGATCGCCGCGCGTTGCCGGCACCGGACCCGGAGCTCAATCGTCAGGATTACGTGGCGCCGAGCAACGAGCTGGAGCAGACCCTGGCGCAGATCTGGTGCGAGGTGCTCAACGTCGAGCAGGTGGGTCTGAACGACAACTTCTTCGAACTGGGCGGCGACTCGATCCTGTCGATTCAAGTGGTCAGCCGCGCGCGTCAGCAGGGCATTCACTTCAGCCCGCGTGATCTGTTCCAGCATCAGACTGTGCAGACCTTGGCCGCCGTTGCCAGCCGCAGTGAAACCGTGACCGCCGAGCAAGGTCTGGTGACGGGCGAATCGCGTCTGACACCGATCCAGCACTGGTTCTTCCACACCGAGATTCCCGAGCGTCAGCACTGGAACCAGGCGCTTCTGCTGGAACCGACGGTTGCGCTGGAACAGCACCGTCTGGAGCAAGCGCTGTTGGCGGTGATCGAGCAGCACGATGCCCTGCGTCTGCGCTTCACCGGGGTCAACGGCGCATGGCAAGCGACCCATCAACCGGTCACCGATGCCGCCGTGCTGTGGCAGGTTCGCGTGCCGTCGATGGACAAGTGCGCTGCACTGTTCGCCGACGCCCAGCGCAGTCTCGACCTTGCCCAGGGTCCGCTACTGCGCGCCGTGCTGGTCGATGGGCCGGAAGGTCAGCAACGGCTGTTCGTTGCGATCCATCACTTGGTGGTCGACGGTGTGTCGTGGCGGGTTCTGCTCGACGATCTGCAAACCGTGTATCGCCAGCTCGACGCCGATCAGTCGGTGAAACTGCCGTCGAAAACCAGCGCCTTCAAGGACTGGGCGGCGCGTTTGCAGGCTTACGCCGGCAGCGAATCCCTGCGTGAAGAACTGAGCTGGTGGCAAGCGCAACTGGCCGGTCCGACTGCCGATTTGCCGTGCGAACGTCCTGAGGGCGGTCGCGAGAATCGTCATGCGCAAACCGTCAGCGTGCGTCTGGATGCCGAACGCACCAGGCAACTGCTGCAACAGGCACCGAGCGCCTATCGCACGCAGGTCAACGATCTGCTGCTGACTGCGCTGGCCCGCGTGCTGTGCCGCTGGAGTGGTCAGCCCTCGGCGCTGATTCAACTGGAAGGCCACGGCCGCGAGACCCTGTTCGACGAGATCGACCTGACCCGCACCGTCGGCTGGTTCACCAGCGCCTATCCGCTGCGCCTGACCCCACACAACATCGAAGAGGCTGCCGGGCAGGGCGCTTCGATCAAGGCGATCAAGGAACAACTGCGCGCCGTGCCGCACAAAGGTCTGGGCTATGGCGTGCTGCGTTATCTCGCCGATGATGCCAGCCGTCAGAGCATGACGGCGTTGCCGAACGCACCGATCACCTTCAACTACCTCGGCCAGTTCGACCAGAGCTTCGGCAGCGATGCGCTGTTCCGTCCGCTGGATGAGTCGGTCGGCGCTGCCCACGATCCGCACGCACCGCTGCCGAACGAGTTGAGCGTCGACAGTCAGGTGTACGGCAGTGAGTTGCTGCTGCGCTGGACCTTCAGCGCCGAACGCTACGACGCGCAGACCATCAACGAGCTGGCCGATGCCTACGTCGGCGAGTTGCAGAGCCTGATCGAACATTGCCTGCAGGACGAGGCCGGTGGCCTGACGCCGTCGGACTTCCCGCTGGCAAAATTGACCCAGGCCCAACTCGACGCACTGCCGGTACCGGCGGCGCACATCGAAGACGTGTACCCGCTGACGCCGATGCAAGAAGGCATGCTGTTGCACACCTTGCTCGAACCGGGCACCGGTCTGTACTACATGCAGGATCGCTACCGCATCAACAGCGAACTTGACCCCGAACGTTTCGCCCAGGCGTGGCAAGCAGTAGTCGCCCGTCATGAAGCGTTGCGTGCGTCGTTCTGCTGGAACGTCGGCGAAGACATGCTGCAAGTGATCCACACACCGGGGCGCACGCCGATCGAGTATCTGGACTGGAGCGCCATCGCTGACGCCGAGCAAGAGCCGAAACTGCAAGCGCTGCTCAAGGCCGAGCGCGAAGCCGGGTTCGATCTGCTCAATCAGGCACCGTTCCACCTGCGCCTGATCAAGGTCGGCGCGGCGCGTTACTGGTTCATGATGAGCAACCACCACATCCTGATCGATGCATGGTGCCGTTCGCTGCTGATGAACGATTTCTTCGAGATCTACACCGCCCTCGGCGAAGGTCGCGAAGCGCAACTGGCAATGCCGCCGCGCTACCGCGATTACATCGGCTGGCTGCAACGCCAGAGCCTGGCCGAAGCGCGTCAGTGGTGGCAGCAGAACCTGCAAGGCTTCGAGCGCACCACGCCGATCCCGAGCGACCGTCCGTTTCTGCGTGAACACGCCGGCGAAAGCGGCGGCATGATCGTCGGCGACCGCTACACGCGACTGAATGTCGAGGACGGCGCCCGTCTGCGTGAACTGGCCCAGGCCCATCAACTGACCATCAACACCTTCGCCCAGGCGGCGTGGGCACTGGTGCTGCGCCGCATGAGCGGTGATCGCGACGTGCTGTTCGGCGTGACCGTGGCCGGGCGCCCGGTGGAGATGCCGGAGATGCAGCGCACCGTCGGCCTGTTCATCAACAGCATCGCGCTGCGGGTGCAGATCCCGGCGGACGATCAGCGCGCCAGCGTGCGTCAGTGGCTGAGCGGTCTGCTCGACAGCAACATGCAACTGCGCGAGTACGAATACCTGCCGCTGGTGAACATCCAGGAACAGAGCGAATTGCCGAAAGGCCAGCCGCTGTTCGACAGCCTGTTCGTGTTCGAAAACGCCCCGGTGGAAGTCTCGGTGCTGGACCGCGCGCAGAGCCTCAACGCGACCTCGGACTCGGGCCGTACCCACACCAACTTCCCGCTGACGGCGGTTTGCTATCCGGGCGACGACCTCGGTCTGCACCTGTCTTACGACCAGCGTTACTTCGACGAATCGACCATCGAGCGCATGCTCGGCGAGTTCAAGCGTCTGTTGCTGGCACTGGTCGACGGCTTCCATGGCGATATGGCCGACCTGCCGCTGTTGGGCCTCGAGGAACAGGACTTCTTGCTCCACGGCTGCAACCAGAGTGAGCACGACTATCCGCTGGAACAGAGCTACGTCGAGCTGTTCGAAGCCCAGGTCGCGCAACATCCGCAACGCATTGCCGCCAGTTGCCTTGATCAGCAACTGAGCTATGCCGAGTTGAACCAGAACGCCAACCGTCTCGGCCACGCACTGGTCGCAGCCGGGGTGCAGAGGGATCAACCGGTGGCGCTGCTGGCTGAACGGAATCTGGATCTGCTGGGCATGATCATCGGCAGCTTCAAGGCCGGTGCCGGTTACCTGCCGCTGGATCCGGGCCTGCCGAGCCAGCGTCTGCAACGCATCATTGAACTCAGCCGCACGCCGGTGCTTGTGTGCACCAAGGCTTGCCGTGAACAGGCGACGACCTTGCTGGATGAATTCAGCTGCGCCAACCGTCCACGCTTGCTGGTGTGGGAAGAGGTTCAGGCCGGCGCGGTGTCGTCGGCGAATCCGGGCATCTTCAGTGGCCCGGACAATCTGGCCTACGTGATCTACACCTCGGGCTCCACCGGGTTGCCGAAAGGCGTGATGGTCGAGCAGCGCGGCATGCTCAACAACCAGTTGAGCAAGGTGCCGTATCTGAACCTGAGTGACGCCGATGTGATCGCCCAGACCGCTTCGCAAAGCTTCGACATTTCGGTCTGGCAATTCCTCGCCGCGCCGTTGTTCGGTGCGCGGGTGGACATCGTGCCGAACACCATCGCCCACGATCCGCAAGGCTTGCTGGTGCATGTGCAACAGCAGGGCATCACCGTGCTGGAAAGCGTGCCGTCGCTGATCCAGGGCATGCTCGCTTCGGATCGCCTGAGCCTCGACGGTCTGCGCTGGATGCTGCCAACCGGTGAAGCGATGCCGCCGGAACTGGCGCACCAATGGCTTCTGCGTTACCCAGAGATCGGTCTGGTCAACGCCTATGGCCCGGCGGAGTGCTCGGACGACGTGGCGTTCTTCCGCGTCGACCTGGCCTCGACTCGCGGCAGTTACTTGCCGATCGGTACGCCGACTGACAACAATTTGTTGTACCTGCTCGATGGTGCGCTGGATCTGGTGCCGTTGGGTGCGGTGGGTGAGTTGTGCGTCGCCGGCACCGGTGTCGGTCGCGGTTATGTCAGCGATCCGCTGCGCACCGCGCCGGTGTTTGTGCCGAATCCATTCGGTGCGCCGGGCGAGCGGCTGTATCGCACCGGTGACCTGGCGCGCCGTCGCAGTGACGGTGTGCTGGAGTACGTCGGCCGGGTCGACCATCAGGTGAAAATTCGCGGTTACCGGATCGAGCTGGGTGAAATCGAGGCGCGTCTGCATGAGCAACCGGAAGTTCGCGATGGCGCGGTCGGCGTGCAGGAAGGCGTCAACGGCAAGCATCTGGTGGGCTACCTGGTGGCCGCAGATTCCGCACTGAATCAGAGCGAACGGCTGGAGCGGATCAAGCAGCGCCTGCGCGCCGAACTGCCGGAATACATGGTGCCGCTGCACTGGTTGTGGCTCGACCGGTTGCCGCTCAACGCCAACGGCAAACTCGACCGCAAGGCTTTGCCGGTGCTGGAGATCGGCCAGTTGCAAAGCCAGGATTACCTGGCGCCGCGCAGCGTGCTGGAACAGACTCTGGCCGATATCTGGGCCGAGGTGCTGAAGGTCGAGAAGGTCGGGCTACGCGACAACTTCTTCGAACTCGGCGGCCATTCGCTGCTCGCCACGCAGATCGCCTCGCGGGTGCAGAAAGCCCTGCAACGGGACGTTCCGCTGCGGGCGATGTTCGAATGCAGCACGGTGGAGGAACTGGCCGGGTACATCGAAGGGCTGGCGGCCAGCGACATTACCGAGGAGAAGGTTGATCGGTTGAATGACCTGATGGCGGAGCTGGAGGGGTTGTAGTCTTCAGCGTCTGTGAACTCAACATCGATCAACCGGAACATGGATGTACGTTTGTATAGTTGACGATCCCGAACCGGCAGCCCAGTCTGCCGGTTCTCTTTTTTGTCGCGGGGGTGATCGATGGCTTTCTTCGAAGTTGACGGACAGGCGCTTCACTACATTGATCAAGGCACAGGCCCGGCGGTGTTGCTGGCCGGCAGTTACCTGTGGGACCAGGCCATGTGGGCGCCGCAGATCGCTGCGCTGTCGCCGCACTATCGGGTGATTGCACTGGATCTGTGGGGGCACGGCGAATCCGGTCGCTTGCCTGAAGGCACCGCTTCGCTGGACGACATCGCCCGTCAGGCACTGGCGTTGCTCGATCATCTGGACATCGATCGGGTGACACTGGTCGGGCTGTCGGTCGGCGGCATGTGGGGCGTGCGTCTGGCGTTGTCGGCGCCGCAGCGGCTCAACGGTCTGGTGCTGATGGACACTTACGTAGGCGTCGAGCCGGAGCCGACTCGCCAGTACTATTTCTCGCTGTTCAAACAGATCGAGGAAAGCGGCGGGATCTCCGAGCAACTGCTGGATATCGTGGTGCCGATCTTTTTCCGCCCGGACATCGATCGAGAGTCGGCGCTGTATCAGGATTTCCGCGCCAAACTCGCCGGCTATTGCGCCGAACGCCTGCGCGAGAGCATCGTGCCGATGGGGCGCATCACTTTTGGCCGTGACGATCTGTTGCCGCGTCTGGGCGAGCTGAATGCGGCCACCACGCTGGTGGTCTGTGGCGATCAGGACAAGCCACGCCCGCCGTCGGAAGCACGGGAAATGGCTGAGCTGATTGGCTGTCCGTGTGTGCTGGTGCCGGAGGCAGGGCATATCTCCAATCTGGAGAATCCGGAGTTTGTGACCGACACGCTGCTGAAGTTTCTGGCTGAGCGGAAGTAACGAAAACGCCCACGCATTGCGTGGGCGTTTTTTTATTTCGGGCCGAGAATCTTCGCCAGTTTGTCCGGCGTCGGCGCGCCTTGCTGTTGTTGCAGCTCGCCCTTGTCGTCCATGTAGAAGATCGCCGGGGTGGCCTGCAAGTCCAGGTCTTCCATCAACTGCATGTTCGCCGCGAGTTTGGTCTGCACGGCGACCGGAATGTCCTTCAAGGCCTTGAGGGTGCTGGCCTTGCCGGCCTTCTCATGATCCTCCAGGGCCTTGCTCGGGTCTTTGGCGGCGAGCAGGGCGGCGGATTTGGCCGGGCTGTCTTCGCGGATGATGCCGACCATGATGTGCCGCAACTGCACCTTGCCGGCCTTGACCCATGGACGGGCCTGTTCCCAGAACATGTTGCAGTACGGGCAGTTCGGGTCGCTGAACAGATACACCGTGCGCGGCGCATCCTTGTTGCCGTCCTGAATCCAGTTGCTTGCTTCGAACTTGGCCCAGACTTCCTTGGCCATCGGCGCGTAGACCAGTTTTTGCAGCGGCGCGCTGCTCAGGTCATTGCCGTCGGCGTCGTACAGGTTGCCCAGCAGCACATGCTTGCCGTCCGGCGTCAGGTACAGCGCCATGCCGCGGTTCTGGTATTGCGCGGCGTAACCGCGCAAGCCGTCCGGCGCGTCGAACTGGCCGACGATTTTCGCGCCCTTGGCTTCGATCTTCTTGATCGCTTCAGGCAGTTCTTCGGCGGCCTGGACCGACGGCAAGTGCAGCAGGGCTGCGCTCATGGTCAGTGTCAGCAGGTGGCGGAGGCGGGGCATGGCAGTTTCCTTGAAGAAGAGGTGGCCGGGTTCGGACTGGAAGCCGGGGTATCGAAGTTTTCCAGGGCGCGGGCCAGGCTGGCGTTCGACAACTCGCCCAGATGGCTGCCCAGCAGGCGACCGTCCGGGCTATAGAACAGGGTAGTCGGCAGGGCCATGGAGCCCACGGCCTGGCCGAGACGTCCGCTGCGGTCGAACAGCACGTTGTTCAGGCTCAGGCCCTGGGTTTCGAGAAAAGTCGCAACGCTTTGCATGCTTTCGGCCTGGTTGACGAACAGGAACGTCAGGTCCGGGCGTTGTTGCTGGGCGTTTTCCAGCACCGGCATTTCCCGTCGGCACGGCGGGCACCAGGTGGCCCACAGATTGATCACCAGCGGCCCGCCCTGATAGTCGGTGAGTTTCACGGTTTCCCCGGCGGCGTTGCGCAGGGTGATGTCCGGCAGGCGTGTGCCTTGCTCGTAGATGTTCAGCGACAGGGTCGCCAGCACCCAGAACGCCACGCCGCTGACCACGCCGAAGCCCAGCGGTCGACGCAAACCCGGCCGGCGCCAGCCGCGATACAGCGCCGCCAGCAACAGCACGATCACCCCCGGCCAGGCGAGAAAACCGCCGTCGCGCAAGTCGATGATCTGCCAGAGATCGTTGCGATAGTGCCCCCAGTACATGGCGACAAACGCCATGCGCGCCGCCAGCATGCCGAGCAGAAACAGGCTGAACAGCGCCGACTCGGGGTTATCGCCACCGCGCTTGGCCACCCGCCAGCCGACGAAGGTTGCCAGCGCCAGAGCGCTGATCAGCAGCAGGTGATTGAGTGCAATGGCAAAGGTGCCGAGGGTGAAGGTCAGCATTAACGGGCGTCTCGGGTGGTGGTCCAGCGTTGCAGGAAAGTATCGGCATCGACCTCGCCGGTGATGCGCTGGCTGCGGCGCTCTTCGCCGTCGGCGCCGATCCACACGAAACTCGGTGGCCCCGGCACTTTATAACGGCCGAGCAGTTCGCGGCTGGCGGCATTGTCGGCGGTGACGTCGAGTCGGAGCAAGCGCACATCGCTCAGGGCCTGCATCACCCGTGCCTGGCCGAACACCTGTTTCTCCATGACTTTGCACGACGTGCACCAGTCGGCGTAGTAATCGAGCAGCACCCACTGGCCCTGCGCTTTGGCGGTGTCGAGCTCGCGTTGCAGGGCAGCGGGATCCTTGATCGTCGTGAAGGCTTCGTGGCCGCTGGGCGCCGCAGATCCGACACGGCCGGCGCTGTACACCTGCAACGGCTGATACGGATCGTCACTGCCACCCGCCGCACCGACCACCAGCAGACTGCCCCACAGACCCAGCAACAGCGAACCGGCACCGAACAACTGCGCCACGCGACCGAAGCCTTCTGACTGTTTCCAGGCACTGTAAGCGGCGATCAACAGCAGCGCGCCGCACAGACCCAGCCACAGCGACGGATCCAGCACCGGACGCAGCATCAGCAGCGCGGTGGCGAGGAACAGGAAACCGAACACGCCCTTGAGCAGGTTCATCCACGCGCCGGGTTTGGGCAGGAAGCGATTGCCGACGGTTACCAGCAACAATAGCGGTACGCCGATGCCGATCCCGAGGGCAAACAGAATCAGACCGCCGTGCAGCGCGTTGCCACTTTGCGCGATGTAAAGCAGGGCGCCCGCCAGCGGTGCGGTCATGCATGGGCCGACCAGCAGACCGGACAACGCGCCCAGTACGCCCGCGCCGACCAGACTGCCACCGCGTTGACTGCGCGAGGCATGTTCCAGTCGATCCCGCAGGGCCACCGGCAATTGCAGCTCGAAGAAGCCGAACATCGGCAGCGCCAGAACCACAAATACGGCCGCAAAAGTCCCGAGCAACCAAGGGTTCTGCAACCACGCCTGCAGGTTCGCCCCCAGCAGCGCAGCGATGACGCCCATCGCCGCATACACCAGCGCCATGCAAACCACATAACTGCCGGCCAGCGCGAAACCGCGACGCGGCGTGGCGCCGCTGCCGACTACCATGCCGGCCAGAATCGGCAGCATCGGCAATGAGCATGGAGCAAAGGCCAGCAGCAGACCGAGGCCGAAGAACACCAGCAGACTCCAGCCCAGCGAGTGCTGTTGCAGACCGCTGGCCAGTGCCTGATCCGGCGCTTCATCTGTCGTTGCTGCGGCTTTGCCGCCGAGGTCGATCACTCGGGTTTGTGGCGGATAGCAAAGGCCGGCGTCGGCGCAGCCCTGATAGCTGACCTTTATCTGGCCCGTGGCGGCTGCGGGAATCTTCAGTTCCAGACCCTGACGATAAACCGGCTGTTCGCCGAAATACTCGTCGCTGTGGGACTCGCCCTCCGGCAGGGCCGGGACGTTTTGTGTCGCCAGCCCATCGAACTTCAGACGCTTCTGGTACAGGTAATAACCGTCGGCGATTTGCCAGAACAGCTGGGTCTCACCGGAATCCAGACGCTCAGAGGTCAGTACGAATGCCTTGTCGACCGGCAGGAACTCCGGTTTTGACGCAAAGGGATCATTCCCTGCCTGAGCCAGACTCGAAATCAACAGTGCAAACAATAGAAAAAAATGACGCATGGAGGAGCCTTGTCCCTGTGCAATTGAGGGGCACAATGGGCGGCGGCGATTAACCGGTGATTAACCGGGTATATCCATGCGTCAAACCTGCGAGACGCTGCAGTATTGCAAACGAATGATGGAGTCAGAGACCCCGTGTCAGCCCGGCGAATGTACCGCTCACGTTGTGCACACCACCCTCGACTCGGCCTTTCTGCATGTTGTAAACCACGAACTGGTCATTGGTCAGGAAGATATACCAGAGGTTGTCGCTAAAGGTCGGATCAATCTGAGCCGCGGTAACAAGGCGATCTTTATAAAGTTCAAGTCCGGGCAGTACTGCTGTTGGATGGTGATTTACTTTTCGCGTTACAGTATCCAGCGTCAAGTGGGTCCCGTCATTCAACAAGAAGCGAAACAGATTTTTGTACCCGATGGCTTCCAGCCAAGTACCGGCAACGATTCTGTCGAAGTAGGGCAGGATCGGCGTCCACAGGGAGTTGGAAAGATTGTAAAAGGCATCAGCCTTTCCGGTGTCCTGGTTATAGGCGCAAACCATCGGGCGATCACCATTGTAAAAGAATAACCAGACAATATCCTTGTCGCCCGCCTGGGTCTGGGTGAAGCCGAACCGCAGATGCTTGGCATAGGCATCGAACCCTTCCCAGTGCCCCTTGATCGGTTTTGGATATTCGCCGGGTACTTCTTCGTCGCCATTGTTGTAGCAGGAAAAGGTTTCAGTATCTTTGAAGAAAAAGTAAATCCGGTCAGGGCCGGAGCGCCAGTCGATAGCAACAAAGTTGTTGAGTTTGGACATTTGATAGTTCCTTGGAATAGATAATTGGTTGTTCGGTGTTGTAGTAAGTGTGGTGTTTGTATGTTCTGCAGTTGAAGGTTAACGTGATAAATAACTTTTGCGCACTGATTATGTGATTGCCATTTGTGTCGCTTTGAACTTGATAAGTTATTGTCTGTTGGTTTTTAGTTGTCATCGCGATAATCGCTATTGAGAAAACCATTGCCCGCAGTCGTATACATCGGGATCATGCTTTTCCTTGGCGCGGGCAGTGTCCATAATTGCCGCTTAATCCTCTCCTGCTTGAATCGCGTTTTTTCTCATGGAGCTCCCATGCACGTACTGGTTTGCGAAGACGATGAGTTGATCGCCAGCGGGATCGTCGCCGGGCTGACGGCGCAAGGCCTGACGGTCGAGCACGTCAACACCGCCTCCAAGGCGCGGGCGATTCTCAAGGTTGCCGAGTTCGACGTGATGGTGCTCGATCTCGGCCTGCCGGACGAAGATGGCCTCAAACTGCTGCAGCAACTGCGCCAGCAGGGCCTGGAGATTCCGGTACTGATCCTTACCGCGCGGGACTCGGTCACCGACCGTGTCGACGGTTTGCAGTCCGGTGCCGATGACTATCTGCTTAAGCCTTTCGATCTGCGCGAATTGTTCGCGCGTCTGCAAACCCTGCTGCGCCGGGTAGCCGGGCGCAGTGTCAACCTGATCGAACACGGTGCGCTGACCTACGACCCGAGCAGTCGTGAAACCACGCTGGCGGGCCGTCCGGTGGACCTGTCCCGTCGTGAACAATCCCTGCTGCAAGCCTTGCTGCACAACCGTGGCCGGGTGCTGTCCACCGAGCAGTTGAAGGACAGCGTCTACGGTTTCAACGATGAACTGGAGAGCAATGCGCTCAACGTGCACATCCATCACCTGCGCAGCAAACTGGGCAAGGGCATCGTCGAAACCGTGCGCGGTCTGGGTTATCGCCTGGGCCCGGCCGATGGCGGAGAAACTGACAAGTGATGAGTCTGCGCCTGCGTCTGAGCCTGACTCTCGGCGCTGCGTTCGCGCTGATCTGGGCCCTGGCGGCCGCCTGGATGCTCAGCGACCTGCGCAACCAGATGATGTTTTCCCTCGACCAGCGCCTGGTGGCGTCGGCGCGGATGGTCGCCGGATTGCTGGAACAATTGCCGGCCATCCCGAGCAAAGGCGAAGGCACTCACTTCAGCGCCGAGCAACTGAACATTCCCGGCGGCATGGCCTGTCAGGTCAGCTCGTTGCGCGGGGAAATTCTTGCCCGCAGCCACAACAATCCGGAACAGGCGCTGGAAGCGCAGAAAATGGGTTTCCACGATCAGATGATCGATGGCGCGCCTTGGCGCAGCTTCACCCTGGCTCGGGGCGATGTGCGAATTACCACTGCCGACCGGGTCATCGAGCGCGAAGCCCTGAACATGTCGATCCTGCTGGCGGCCTCGGTGCCGGTGGGCGTGGCGCTGCTCGGCTGCCTGTGCCTGTTGTGGCTGGGGATCGGTCAGGGCCTGGCGCCGCTCAATCGCTTGCGTGAAGCCTTGATGCGTCGCAACGCGGATTCGCTCGAACCTTTGCAGTTGCAGTCATTCCCCAGCGAATTGAAACCGCTGCTCGAAACCCAGAATCAGTTGTTCCAGCGCATCGGCAAGACCATCGAACGCGAACGTCGCCTGACCGGCGATGCCGCCCATGAACTGCGCAGCCCGCTGACGGCGATCAAGACCCACCTGCAAGTGGCGCGCATGACCGAAGGCAGTGCCCGCGATCAGTCCCTGGCCCGGGCCGAGGAGGGCGCCGACCGCCTGCACCGGACCCTTGAGCAATTGCTGTTGCTGGCGCGGGTCGAGGGCAGTCTGTCGTTCGACGACGGTGTGCAGTGCAGCGCCGAACAGGTGGCGAAACTGGCGATTCAGGATTCGGCCAGTGACCAGCGCCAGCGCATCAAGCTGCACCTGCCTGAGCGATTGTCCGATGCGCCCCTGCAAATGCCGGCGGTGCTGTCGATCGCGGCTCTGCGTAATCTGTTGGACAACGCCCTGCGCCACACGCCGACCGACGGCGCGGTGGAGTTGAGCCTGGAAACCATCGCCAATCGTGTGCGTTTCGTGGTGCGCGATCATGGGCCGGGCATTGCCCCGGACGATCTGCAACACTTGACCCAGCGCTTCTGGCGCAACGGCCAGAGCACCGGCTGCGGACTGGGGCTGGCGATTGTCCAGGCCATCGTTCAGCGCTGCGCCTGCACCCTGCATTTCGACAGCCGCCCGGATGGTTTGCGGGTCGAGCTGACGATGCCGCTGCAACCGGTCTGAAAGGTTGCCAGGCACATCAAATGTAACCTCTCTCCATTAGTCATCCGCCGGCCGCGACGTTATTGTCGCCCCTGCCTTTGACTCAATGGATTGAGGGAAACAGCGCCATGGAAGCACCCATCCACATCTGTCCCGCCACATCCGCCGACGCCGGCATCATCAGCCGGATTCTCGAGCGCTCGATCCGTGTCGGTTGCGCGCTCGATCATCGCAACGATCCCCAACTGGTCGACCGCTGGGTTCGCCGACAATCGGCGGAACACATCAGCGGCTGGCTCGCCGATCCGCATCTCTATCTGAATATCGCGCTTCTTCACGATAAGCCGGTCGGGGTCGGCATGGCCGCCGCCAATGGCGAGATCACGTTTTGTCATGTGCAGCCGGAGTGGTTTCGTCGGGGCGCGGGCCGCGCGCTGGTGGGCGATCTCGAGGGTTGGCTGAGGATTCGCGGCCGGCCTTGCGTCACGCTCGCCAGCACGCGAACCGGCGAGGCGTTCTACCGGCGCCTGGGGTATCGCGAAGCGGCGTCTGCCTTCACGCATCACGGCGTTTTGAGCCTGCCGATGCACAAGCCGCTGGCATTGTCGGCCTGACATTCGATCAAGGGTGTAAATCCTCGACACGCTGGTGCGTTTCCAGAACAGGAAAACCTGCATGTGCGCCCCGCGACCGGAACGCGCACCTGCCCGGTGTGCAGTTTTGGTCACTATCCATAGCGTATTGAGGGGTCGAGAGATGTCAGTCGCCACCAGTCTTATTGAAGAGTCGTCGGCCCGGATCGCCTCCGCGCCGGCTGAAACGCTGTATCAGTTCAATGAATCACCGTTGCTGGCCCGGCAGAGCCAGCAGGAATCCAATGCCCGCAGCTACCCGCGCCGAATTCCGCTGGCACTGAAGCGCGCCAAGGGCCTGTACGTCGAAGACGTCGAAGGCCGTACCTTCATCGATTGCCTGGCCGGTGCCGGCACTCTGGCGCTGGGGCATAACCACCCGGTGGTGATCGAGGCGATCCAGCAGGTGCTGGCCGATGAGCTGCCGCTGCACACCCTGGACCTGACCACGCCGGTGAAAGACCAATTCGTTCAGGACCTGTTCGGCCTGCTGCCTCCAGCATTGGCCAAGGAAGCGAAAATCCAGTTCTGCGGCCCGACCGGCACCGACGCCGTGGAAGCTGCGCTGAAACTGGTGCGCACCGCCACCGGGCGCAGCACCGTACTGTCGTTTTCCGGCGGTTATCACGGCATGAGCCAGGGCGCCTTGAGTCTGATGGGCAGCCTCGGTCCGAAGAAACCGTTGGGCGCATTGCTCAGCACCGGCGTGCAATTCATGCCGTTCCCGTACGACTACCGCTGCCCGTTCGGCCTCGGTGGCGCGGCGGGTGTGAAGGCCAACCTGAGTTACCTGGAAAACCTGCTCAATGATCCCGAGGCCGGCGTGCAATTGCCGGCCGCAGTCATCGTTGAAGCGGTGCAGGGCGAGGGCGGTGTGATCCCGGCTGACATCGAGTGGCTGCGCGGTCTGCGCCGCATCACCGAGAAGGCCGGCGTCGCATTGATCATCGACGAAATCCAGAGCGGTTTCGCCCGTACCGGCAAGATGTTTGCCTTCGAGCACGCCGGCATCACCCCGGACGTGGTGGTGCTGTCCAAAGCCATCGGCGGCAGCCTGCCGCTGGCCGTGGTGGTTTATCGCGACTGGCTCGACACCTGGCAGCCGGGCGCCCACGCCGGTACGTTCCGTGGCAATCAGATGGCGATGGCCGCCGGCTCTGCCGTGATGCGTTACCTGGTCGAGCACAAGGTCTGCGAACACGCCGCCGCCATGGGCGAACGCCTGAGCGAGCATCTGCACATCCTGCAGCGTGACTTCCCGCAGCTGGGCGACATTCGCGGTCGTGGCCTGATGCTCGGTGTCGAACTGGTCGATCCGAACGGCACGCCGGACGCACTGGGCCATCCACCGGCGTTTGCGCGTCTGGCGCCGCTGGTTCAGCGCGAATGCCTCAAGCGCGGGCTGATTCTGGAGCTGGGCGGTCGGCATGGTGCGGTGGTGCGATTCCTGCCGCCGCTGGTGATCACCGCCGCGGAAATCGACCGCGTCGCCGAGATCTTCGGCCGTGCGTTGAGCGCCGCGACCGCCGGCCTGTAAATTTTTCGCCGCGTCGAACGTTCTTTCTACATACCCGGCTGCACCCGTCGTGCAGCCCACCCTTACAGCGATGGAGACACAGCATGACGTCAGTATTCGACCGCGAGGACATCCTCTTTCAAGTCGTGGTCAACCACGAAGAGCAGTATTCGATCTGGCCGGACTACAAGGCCGTGCCGGAAGGCTGGCGCACCGTCGGCAAGAGTGGCCTGAAAAAGGAATGCCTGGCCTACATCGAAGAAGTCTGGACCGACATGCGTCCGCTGAGCCTGCGCCAGAAGATGGAAGCGCAAGCGGCTGCACAGTAAGTCTTCAGGCAAAAAGAAACCCGCTGAACCGGGAACGGTCAGCGGGTTTTTTCATGTCGATCGTTCCCACCCAGACGGTGATCGTTCCCACGCTCTGCGTGGGAATGCCTCATTGGACGCTCCGCGTCCGCTTCGCAAGGGACGCGGAGCGTCCCGGGCTGCATTCCCACGCGGAGCGTGGGAACGATCAACGGGGGGGCAACTGGCCTTAGGCGCCGCTCAGGCCCTTGAGCAGGACATCCACATTGCCTTCCAGCTCTGCCACCGGATCCGCTGCATCGGTGCTCAGCACCAGCAGATGACTGCCCGATTCGGCAATCGCCGCTTTCACCGCGTCTGACGGCTGCCGATGGTGCAGCACCACTGCCACGTCATTGTCTTTCAGGGTGGCGGTGAGTTTTTTCAGATCCTCCGGCGTCCATTCGGCATCCGCGCGGGCATCCTGTCCGATCAATTCCAGATTGAGGCTGCCGATCAGGTAACCGAAGTGATCGCTCAGGCTCATCACGCTCAGGTTGTCGGCACTGGCCAGACGCGCCTCGCTGTCGGCACTGAGTTTCAGCAGGCGCTGTTTCAGTGCCGCCAGATTGGCCTCGATCTTCGGTTTGTCCTTCGGTGCCAGGCGCACCAGGTCCGCCGCCATCACGTCGGCCATGCGCCCCATGTTGTTGCTCGCCAGCCACGGCTGGCTGTTCAAACCGTCGACCTTGAGCCCCGGTTGCACGGCAATGCCGGGCAGGGCGCCGTCCACCGGGCGGGCAGCGTCGACTTCGACGATGCGGATGTTGCTGCGGCGGGCGATCGGATACAGCGGGTCATCGGCCCACAGCGAGCGCACGCCGATCACGGCATCGGCGCCAGTGGCCAGTTTGCTCAGCGCCGGGGCGCCGCGACCGGTGAAATAGGCGGTCTGGCGGCTGCCCGGCAGATTCGCTGGCGCCGCACGTTCGAGGCTGATGTCGGTGCCCTTGAGCAGGACTTCACCCAGACCATAAGTGATGGGCAACGAGGCCAGCACTCGCAACGGTTTCTCGGCAGCCAGCAGAGGGCTTGAAACTGCACCGCTGAGGGCGATGGCCAGAGTCAGTTTTCGTAATGAAAAAGCCATTTATCCAAGGTTCCCTTTCAGACTGGGGACGACGCCCCGGGCAATCGCGGCGAGGGCGAAGGCGATACCGGCGACCAGGATGATCGCGGCGCCGGACGGAATCGGCAGGTCGAACACGATCGGCGCGAGAATCCCGCACAGCGTGCTGATCGTGGCAATCAGCACCGAACACCAGAAAAAGCCTTTGAGCGACTGGCTGAGCAGACGTGCTGCCGCCGCCGGAATCACCAGCAGCGCACCGACCAGAATCGCACCGATGACTTTCACTGCAGCAACCGTAATCAGCGTCACCAGAATCACGAACAGGTAATCCAGGGTCTTCACCGCGACGCCGCGCACCGCCGCCAGTTGCGGATTGAAGCTGGCCAGCATGATCCGGTTGTACAGCGGCAGGGCCAGCGCCATGACCAGCGAGCCGACAATCGCCAGCACCAGCAGGTCGTTGCCGTTGACGGTCAGCACCGAGCCGAACAGCACGTTTTCCAGAATGTGCACGTTGATCTTGCCCGCCAGAATCAGCAGCAGGCTGGCGCCTAAAGCGAGAGACACGGATAGGAACACGCCAATCAATGTGTCGGGTGCCAGACCGGTGCGGTTGCGCAGGTAGTTGAGCAAAATGCCGAACAGCAGGCAGTAACCGAACAGGCTGCCGTACGGCCCGGTGTAGGGCTCGCCGAGCAGGATGCCGATGGCCACGCCGGTCAACGCCGCGTGACCCACCGCCTCTGAGAAAAACGCGAAGCGCTTGACCACCACCAGCGTGCCGAGGCCACCGAGCACCGGGCCGATCAGCAGACCGGCAAGCAAGGCGTTGACCACAAACCCATAGGCCAGGGCTTCCGGCAGGTAACCGGAAGAGGCCCAGCCTTGCACCATCAAACGAAAGGCTTCGTAACTCATCAGGCAGCGCTCCGTGGATGGGTCGAGAACAGGGTCAGCAGGCGTTCCGGGGTCAGGGCCTGTTGCGGTGTGGCGTCGAACAGCACGCGGCGGTTGAGGCCGGTGACGCGATTGGCCAGACGCCCGACCGCTTCCAGATCGTGCTCGATCCACAGCACCGTGATGCCTGCCGCACGCCAGTCGCCGAGCAGGCGTTCGAACACCTGGATCCCGGCTTCGTCGAGGGCTGACATCGGCTCATCCAGCACCAGCAATTGCGGTGTCGGAATCAGGCCCTGAGCAAGCAGTACCCGCTGGCGTTCGCCACCGGACAGCGCACCCATCCGGCGCTTGCGCTTGTCCTTCATGCCGACCCGCTCCAGCGCATCACCGATAGCGCCGGCGTAGCGTTTGCTCAAACCGAGAAAGGCCGGGCGACGCTGACACATGGCGGCCATAAAATCATCGACGGTCATCGGCAGACCCCGATCGAATTCCAGCGCCTGCGGCACGTAACCGATGGTGCCGGGTTCGCCGGGCCATTGCAGACTGAGCCGGCCGTGATGGGGCATCTGCCCGAGCAGGGTCTTGATCAGCGAACTCTTGCCACCGCCGTTGGGGCCGACCAGCGCATGCACGCTGCCGGGCTGCACCTGGAAGGTGACTTTGTCGAGGATCGTCGTGCGGCCGAGGGTCAGGCTGACGTCGGCGAAATCCAGGGTCGGGCCGCTGCTGGCTATCGACAGGTTTTCCTGAGCCGTCATGCGCCGGACTCCTGAATCGCCCGCACCACGGTGTTGAGGTTGCCGGTCATTTCCTTTTCGTACTTGTCGGCGGTGTATTCGCCATAGGAAATGTGCGACAGCGGGTACAGCCTCACACCGGATTCGCGCTGGATGGTTTCGACGTAGGTGGACGGGAAATCCATCTCGGAGAAGATCACCTTCACGTCCAGCTCGCGCAGTTGGTCGATGGTTTTCTTCAACTGGCTCGGGCTCGGCTCGATGCCGTGGGCCGGCTCGACCACGGCGGTGACTTCCAGACCGAATTCGCGCAGCAGGTAGTCATAAGCGGCGTGCACCGTGGCTACTCGCAGTTCGGCGTTCGGCGCCTGGGTCAGTTTGGCCAGGGCGTCGGCGCGCATCTGCCGCAGGCGTTTGCCGTAGGCGCGGGCGTTCTGGGTGTAGGTCTTGGCGTTATCCGGGTCGAGCTTGCCCAGTTCCCGGGCGATGTTGTTGACCTGGGCAATCGAGGCACTGATCGACAGGAACGTGTGCGGGTTCACCACTTTGCCGGCGCCGCGCGCAGCAACCCCGGTGGCGGCCAGCAACGGCACGTTTTCGTTGGCTTCGATGGTCTTGATGTTCGGCGTTTCGCTGGCGGCGATCATGCGGTCGGCGAAGTCGTCATGGCCGACGCCGTTGAGCACGATCACGTCCAGCCCGCTGATGCGCTTGATGTCTTCGGCGCGCGGCTCGTAGGCGTGCGGGTTGAAACCGGCGGGAATCAGTGGCACGACCTCGGCCTTGTCGCCGACGATGTTCGCCACATAGCTGTAATACGGATGCAGGGTGATGCCGATGCGCAGGCGCTTGGCCTGATCGGCGCTGGCCAGCGGGCTCAGCAGGCAGGCGCACAGACCGATCAGCAGCAGGCGCAGGAAAGGACGGCGTTGAGATGAACTAGGCATGGGCAAGCGGTCTTCTCTCGAATGAAGGCGAGGGTTCAATGACGATGTTCGCGGGTCACCCCGGCATCGAATTGCGCGACGATCTGTTTCCAGCCGGCGGCGGACAGCGCTGCGTCGGACAGGTCTGCTGGCGCTTGCAGGTCGGTGGCGCGGTTGAGCCAGATGTCCGGCGCAGCGTCGTCGGCTACGTTGAGGCGCATCAGAAACGAACCGGCCACGGCTGGTGCCTGGCTGTGGCCGAAGTAGGCGCGGTCGGCCAGCAACTGCCAGGCATGACCACCACGACTGACCGAACTGGCGTCCTGGGCAAACGGGGCGAAACCTTCGTCCGCCAGGTTCTGCGGGGTCGGCAGTGTTTGCTGTTCTTCGCGCAACAGGTGGATCTCGTCGAGGGTCACCCGCAGATCCGCATAGATGCCTTGCTCGCTGGCGCCTAGGTCGCGGCGGGCGTCCAGTTGATGGCTGGAAACCGGCTCCGGTTCGTGGGAAACGCCGCGCCATGCGACTACCGATCCGGCGACGGTGAGGATCAACAGACACATCAGCAGCACATTGAGGGTTTCGTGCCCGGCACCGGCCGGGCGTACAACCTGGGTGGTCGGCGTGGTCATGGGGCTTCGATATCCGCTTGGTCGATTTCGACCACGTGGCCGGGACCTGCGTCGAACAGCACGTAGAACTCGGCGCCGGGTTTCTTGAAGGTCAGGGTCGAGTCGGCGCCGAGCTTGCCCGGCACCAGAATGGTTTCGTCATAGCCGATCACGTCGAGGGTTACCCCCGGCGCGCCGCTGCCGTCGGAGAAGCCGCCGGTGCATTTGATCTGCTCGGCGTCGATGGCCTTGCACTCGCACATCGGGTTGTGGGCCAGGGCGCCTGTGCTGAAACCGGCAGACAGCACCACCAAGGCAGCGCTCAGCTGCAGGCGGAAGGGGCGTTGGGCATGACTCATGGTTTGGCTCCTTGTTTGTTCAGCCAGGCGAGGGTGGCAGGCGAGGCCTGGCGCAGCGGAATCGAGGCCTGGTGCATGCTGCCGTCCCAGCCTTCCATGGTGATCCACAGTTCGGCGTCGGCAGCGGTTTTTTCCGGCACCGGCAACTGGGTGCCCATGCGGTACGGCGTGCCGAAGAAAATCACCCCGGCCGCGCGCAGGCTGCGAGGTTTGCCGATGCGCAGGTACGTCGCCTTGACGTGGTCGACACAGGCGTCGCAGAGGGCGGCGCTGAAATCTTTCATGTAGCCGGCGGGGCCGGTCAGGATCGGGGCCTGATTGCGCAGTTCGGCCAGTCGCAGGCTCCAGGGGCCGACCTGGATTTCGCCGATCTCCCGTTCACCCAGTCCGCTGTCACCACGAAACAGCGAAGCATCGGCGAAGTATTTGGGCATGAAACCGAGCGGGATCAGCAGCAACAGGACGTTGAGGTGGAAACGCCATTTGTGCCAGAACCGGTTCAGGCGCGACGGTGGTGTTATTCCAATGTGGCTCACGGACGCACCTCCGAAGGTTCATGTCGGGACGTCGATCGCGGCGCGACCTTGCGGTTTCTCTTGTCTTCGCGTTTGAGTGCGTTGAGCGTGGCCAGGGCGGTGCGCTTGGTCCAGATCAGCAGGCCGCTGAGAACCATCATGCTCAGCAGCAGGCCGAAGAAGAACCAGATCAGCTTGATCCAGATTCCGCCGAAATCGCCGGTGTGCAGCGGACGCATCGATTCGGTGACGAACTCCAGGGCGGAGCGGTCGGACAGCAGGCGCGAGGCGGCAATGTCACCGTTGTAAGGATTGAGCGTGGCGGTCTGGAACATCAGTGGATACCAGCCACGACCACCGACACTCATGTGGCTGTAGGCGTTGCCGGGCAGGCTGACGAAACTGGCTTCCAGCCCCGGGATCTTTTGTTGAGCGATCTCGATGGCCGAGTCGAGACTGATCCGCGGTGGCGGTGTGCCGTCGGCGGAGATCGGCACACTTTCCCTGGACATCGCCGGGATGATCGGTTCGCTGGAAATGGAAATCTGGAAGTCGAACAGCAGGGCGCGGATCAGGAACCACACGCCGGTAATGGAAATCACCGCGATGAACCAGATCGACCAGATGCCGCTGAGGCGGTGAAAGTCGCCCCAGAAAATCCGCGCACCGTGGCGAATGCGCAGGGTCGGGCGGAAAAAGCCTTTCCAGAAGCGCTTGTACACCACCAGCCCGGTTACCAGCGAAGCGAGCATCGGCAGGCCGAGGAACGACACCAGATACCAGCCCCAGCTGAAGCCGTTGGTGAACGGCACCAGCCACCAGCCATGCAGTGCGCGGGTGAACGCCTTGAAGTTGAAGGTTGGCGCGGGGCCCTGGATGACCCCGGTGTACGGGTTGACGTAGACCGTCAGCGAACGCCCGTCGGGGTAGCTGACCTCGACGTCGAGGGCAAAGTGCGATTCGTCCGGACGACTGATGCTTTGCACCACGGTCTGCGGTTCGGCCTTCTTGATCGCGGCCAGGACCTGATCGTAGCTGAGCAACGGTGCTTCGTCCGATGGGGCACTGGCGCGCATTTGCGGGTTGGCCAGCCAGACGATTTCCTGGCTGACCACTGCCAGGGTGCCGGTGACGCAGACGATCAGAACGAAAAACCAGATCGGCAACGCTAGCCAGCTGTGTACCAGGAACCACAGTTTCGAGCGGGATTTCTTCGACATGATGACGGGTCTTGTTTCAGTGAGAGGGAGCGGTACTACGGGCTTCGCAGCACGGGAGTCCCCTGAAAGGCCGGTCGTGGCTTTTGCCTACGCGACCAGCCCGCATTTCTATAAGACGGATGACCGAAGCAAATCCCGATAAAACATATGAAAGTAAATGTTTCGCGATTGCAGGTGGCTGTCGCGTGGGCGGATTTTTTGCGGGGGAGGCGAAGCAGTCCGGCTGCGCATGCCGCCGGATTGAAGGAGGGGGAATCAGCGGAGAAATTCGAGTGCTTCGGCCAGCAACAATTCGGGCACTTCTTCGGCGAGGTAATGCCCGGCTGGCAGCGCGTTGCCCCGTACGTCGGTGGCAACCTGTTGCCATTCCTTGAGCGGATCGAAGCAGCGACCGACGGTGCCCCCGGCGCCCCACAGCACGAGTAACGGCAGGTTCAGATGACGGCCGACAGCAAGGTCGGCGCGGTCATGTTCCAGGTCGATGCCGGCACTGGCGCGGTAATCCTCGCAGATCCCCCGAGCACTGCCGGGACGTTCCAGGCAACGCCGGTATTCGCTGAATGCCTCGTCGGTAAAGGGTGCAAGCCCGGCGCTGCGGCTGCCCATGACACTGCGCAGATAACCTTCGGGATCGGCTTCGATCAAAGTTTCCGGCAACGGCGCCGGGCGGATCAGGAAGAACCAGTGCCAGTAGGCCCGGGCAAAGGCTTCGTTGGTCTGGCTGTACATTGCCAGGGTCGGCGCGATGTCGAGCAGGACCATGCGCTGTACAACCTCGGGATGATCGAGCGCCAGGCGATGGGCAACCCGCGCACCACGGTCATGGGCAAGGATCGAGAACTGCTCGAAGCCCAACGCCTTCATCAATTCCACGCCGTCGCGAGCCATCTCGCGTTTGGAATAGTTGAGGTGAGCCTCATCGGCCGGCGGGCGACTGCTGTCGCCATAACCGCGCAGGTCGGCGGCGATCACCGTGAAGTGCTCCGCCAGTTGCTCGGCGATCTTGTGCCAGATGACGTGGGTCTGCGGGTGCCCGTGCAACAGCAGCAGGCCCGGGCCGCTGCCTTTGAGGCGGTAGCTGATGTCCACACCGTTGACGTGGCGCTGGTCTTTGACGAATCCGGCAAACATCGGGTGATCCTTTATTCAGGCGAGTGGCCTGCATCCTGAAATCGCCGGGCGTTCATGACAAGAGGTGAAGCGTGGTTCGACGGTTCATGAATCGTGTTCGCCCATCCCCGCGCGCTGCGCGGGAATGGACAACCTGGCTTTGCTAACCCTGCTGGAACATCTCCTTCGCCCGCTGCTCGATTTGCGCCTGGGTCAGGTCTTCCTTGCGCGTGGCCAGGAACCACAGATGCCCGTACGGATCTTTCAACGTCCCGCTGCGGTCGCCGTAGAACTGATCCTTGACCTCGGACACCGAGGTGGCGCCGGCCTCCAGCGCACGCTGAAAGGATTTGTCGACATCGGTCACGTACAGATGCAGACCGACCGACACCGCTGTGTCCGGATTGCTCAACGGACCTTGATCGCATGGCGAGCCGAGCATGATCGCGCTGTCGCCGATGCGCAGTTCGGCGTGGCCGATGCCGCCGTCGGGCATGCTCAGGCGCATGACTTCGGTGGCACCGAACGCCTTTTTATAGAAGTCGATGGCTTCGGCAGCTTTGTGAATGCCGAGGTACGGGGTAATGCTGTGATACCCCTCGGGAATGGGTTTGACGCTCATGGCGGTACTCCCTGTTATTTGTTGCCTGGTTTTTATTAGAGGTTGAAGGTGTGCCTTCGCCGGGGTTGCCGGTCGCTCAACTATAGATCCGTGCCGCCGTCGTGACCGAGTAGCCGACGAGCAGGCCTCGCACTGTTCAGCCATCGACAGCGAAGCAACAGAATGCGCAAGTTTTCATCGCCAAACGCCCTGAAGTTCCGTTGCAGCCCCCGTAAAACAAGGCCTTTTCGTCAGGCACAGAAGCTGCAATGACCCGGTACAACACCGATACCGAGAGTCATCCATGTCTGAATCTGCCGTTTATCCGATCAACCCGCCGGCCGCCTACCGGATCGCCGACGACGCCGAAGCCTTGCGCGTGGCTGCACAGGTCGCCGCCGTCTTGCAGGAACACGCCGCCGAGCGTGACCGCAACCGCGAAGTGCCCGCCGAGATCGTCGATCTGTATTCCAACAGTGGCCTGTGGGGCATCACCGTGCCGAAGGAATACGGCGGCGCGCAGGTGTCCTGTGCGGTGCTGGCGCAGGTGATCGCGATCATTTCCGCCGCCGATCCGTCCCTCGGGCAGATCCCGCAAAACCATTACTGCCTGCTCGAAGACATCCGCCTGCAAGGCACCCTGGCGCAGCAGGCGCATTTCTTTGAGCTGGCGCTGCAAGGTCATCGTTTCGCCAACGCGTTGTCGGAAACCGGCGGCAAGAATGTGCAGGATATTCAGGCGACCCTCCGTCGTTATGGCGACGGCTTCGTGATCAACGGCCGCAAGGGCTACTGCACCGGTTCGCTCTACGCCCACTGGCTGGCGGTGCTGGCGCTGGATGAAGAACAGAAGGGCCAGTTGGCCTTCGTCGAGCGCGGCACGAAAGGGCTGGTGATCGTCGATGACTGGGACAGCATCGGCCAGCGCACTACCTCCAGCGGCACGGTGCTGGCGCAGGATTTACAAGTGGCACCGTTCAATCTGTTTCCGACGTACCGTTCCTACGAGAACCCGACCCTGGCCGGGCCGTTCGCCCAGTTGACCACCGCTGCCATCGACGCCGGCATTGCCCGTGCGGCGCTGCGCGATACGGTCGAATTTGTTCGCCAGTTCGCCCGGCCATGGATCGATGCGGGTGTGGACAAGGCCAGCGAAGATCCGCTGACCATCATTCAGATCGGCGCACTGGAAATCCGTCTGGAAGCCGCCGAGGCGTTGCTGGAACGCGCCGGTTGGGCGCTCGACGCCGCACGTCCGGCACCCGATGAAGACAACGTCGCACTGGCGTCACTCGCGGTAGCCAAGGCCAAAGTGCTGACCACCGAAATCGCCATCGAGGCCAGCAACAAGTTGTTCGAACTCGGTGGCACCCGTTCGACCTTGAAGAAGCACAACTTCGACCGCCACTGGCGCAACGCCCGGGTTCACACGCTGCATGATCCGGTGCGCTGGAAGTACCACGTGGTCGGCAACTGGCTGCTCAACGGCGTCAAACCGCCGCGCCACGACTGGTCCTGATCATGGCCGAGTGGTTCAAACACCTTTACTGGGCCGACATCGCCCAGGCCTGTCTCGACACCCTGAGCATGCTCGGCGCGGCGTTGCTGTTCACGGTGTTGCTGGGCTTGCCGCTGGGGCTGCTGTTGTTTCTCACCGGCAAGCGCCAGTTGCATGAAATGGTCGGCCTGTACCGGGTGCTGTCGGTGATCGTGAACATGCTGCGTTCGCTGCCTTTCATCATTTTGCTGATCGTGCTGATTCCACTCACCACGCTGCTGGTGGGTACGTCGCTGGGCGTGCCCGGGACCATTCCGCCGCTGGTGGTCGGCTGCACGCCGTTCTTTGCGCGGCTGGTGGAAACCGCGTTGCGCGAAGTCGATCGCGGCGTGGTCGAGGCGACCCAGGCGATGGGCGCCAACACCTGGCAAATCATTCGCCACACCTTGCTGCCGGAAGCCCGCGGCGGGTTGCTGGCGGCGGTGACGGTCACCGCCATCGTGCTGGTGGATTACACGGCGATGGCCGGCGTGATCGGTGGCGGCGGGCTCGGCGATCTGGCGATCCGCTACGGATATCAGCGCTTTCAGACTGACGTGATGGTAGTCACCGTGGTGTTGCTGCTGATTCTGGTGCAGGCCCTGCAAATGACCGGCGACCGCTTGGTGGCGCACTACAGCCGACGCTGAAAAAACAAGTTCACCCATAAAGGCCCCACGTTCACCCCACGACGGCCACTTAAATCTGCCTTGGAGCACAGCATGAAAAAGACCCTGGCCGTACTGGCTGCCGTTCTGTCGTTTGGCGCCCATGCCAACGAAAAACTGATCGTCGGTGCCACCCCGGTGCCGCACGCGGAAATCCTCGAATTCGTCAAACCGACCCTGGCCAAGGAAGGCGTGGATCTGGACATCAAGGTCTTCACCGACTTCATCCAGCCCAACCAGCAACTGGCGCTGAAAAACCTTGACGCCAACTACTACCAGTACCGGCCGTTTCTCGATGATTTCAACAAGACTCGCCACACCGATCTGGTGCCGGTGGTCGGGGTGCACATCGAACCGTTCGGTGCTTACTCGACCAAGATCAAGAACATCTCGGAGCTGAAGGACGGCGCCAGCGTGTCGATCCCCAATGACCCGGTAAACACCGGTCGCGCCTTGGTGCTGCTGCACGAGGCGGGGCTGATCAGGCTCAAGGATCCGAGCAACACCCTGGCCACCCAGCGCGACATCGTCGAAAACCCCAAGCACCTGAAAATCCGTGAACTGGAAGGCGCGTTGCTGGCTCGTTCAGTGAGTCAGGTGGACCTGGCGTTCGTGTTCGCCAACTACGCGCTGGAAGCCGGGATCGACACCAACAGCGCGCTGATCGTCGAGAAAGGCAAGAGCCTGTACATCGAGTTTCTGGTCGCGCGTCCCGACAACATCAACGACCCGGGCCTGCAGAAACTGGCCAAGGCGTTGAATTCCGATGAAGTGCGTCAGTTCATTCTGACCCGCTACAAAGGGCAGATTGCGCCGGGCTTCTGATGGATCGAATTGAGGGTTCCCACGGCATGGGAACCCTCACTTGGGTACGTCGAGAAAGTGCGCCCCCGGCCCTTGCTCGCCCAGCACATCGCCCTGATTGCGCAGTGGGCAGGCTTCCATCGACAGGCATCCGCAACCGATGCAACCGGTCAGCCGGTCCCGCAACAGCATCAACTGATTGATCCGCTCGTCCAGCTCCCGCCGCCACTGCTCCGACAACACTTTCCAGTCCGCCGCCGTCGGTGCGCGGTTGTCCGGTAGCTGTTTTAACGCCTCGCCGATTTCCGCCAGCGGAATGCCCAGGCGTTGCGCCACTTTGATCAACGCGACCCGCCGCAGCACTTCCCGTGGATAACGCCGCTGGTTGCCGGCATTGCGCTGACTTTTGATCAAGCCTTTCGATTCATAGAAATGTAGGGCGGTGACCGCCACGCCGCTGCGGGCCGCGACTTCGCCCACGGTCAATTGTTTGTGCACATTTTGCGCAGTGATCATTTGAAAAATGCCCCTTGACCTCTAGTTAACTCGAGGTTTTACCCTGCAGGCCTTCGAATCGCAAGATTCGCCTGACCGAGTGGGGATCTCATGCAAGCACCAGCGAAAAACCGCAGCTTTACCCAATTGATCGAATTTGAAATCGAACCTGGCCAGCAACCGGCGCTGGTCTCGGCGCTGGCGGTGCAGACCGAACGTCTGGCCCAGCGTTACGCCGGCTTCGTCAGCGCCAGCGTCCAGGCCAGCGACGACGGGCGGCGAGTGTTGAGCTTCCTGCAATGGCAGTCCCGCGAGGCGGGGGAGGCGGCGTTCCAGAGTTTCGAAACCGGCGAGCAGGACTTCTGGCAACTGATCCGCACCCATCAGGCGCGCACCGTGACCTTCGGTTCATTCCAGGTGCTGAGCAGTATCGCTCGCAGTCACGACGATGGCTTGCACTGTCAACTGGTTGGTTAGATCGACAGCTGGATCAAGCGCTCGCCTTGCAGGTTTTCCGTGGGCCGGCGCTTGTTCACCGCCAGTTCGCCGATTTTGATCAGTCGCGTGCGGGTGACGTTGCGGCTCAGGCCGAGCAAGGACGCGGTGTGCACTTGGTTGTAATGGCAGAAGCGATAGGCCGCGCGCAGCAACGCGTCTTCGACTTTTTCATGCAGGGCGCCGGCCTGTTGCTCGAACAGTTTCTGGAAGGCGCGTTCCAGCAGCGCTTCCGGTGAGTCGTCGGCGGCCGCGTGTTGATCGTCGGGACGGTCGATGCGCAGGTTGGATAGACGTAGATCGTCGCGTTCGATCACGCCGTTACGGCAGATCAGCAGCGTGTGATGGATGACGTTTTCCAGCTCGCGAATGTTGCCCGGCCAACTGTAGCCGCGCAGCTTGTGCTCGGCGCCGGGGCTGATGGTGATGCGCCCGTAACCCAGGCGCTGACTGTAGGCCTCGATGAAATGCCGGGTCAGCGGCAGGATGTCGCCGGGCCGCTCGCGCAACGGGCTCAGCTCCAGATTGACCACGTTCAGCCGGTAATACAGATCCTCGCGGAAATGCCCGGCGTTGATGGCTTTCTCCAGTTGCACGTTGGTTGCCGCCAGCACCCGCACATCGATGGGGATGCTCTTGCGCGAACCCAGGCGCACCACTTCACGCTCCTGCAAGACCCGCAGCAATTTGACCTGGATCGCCATCGGCAGATCGCCGATTTCATCGAGGAACAAAGTGCCGCCATCCGCCTCTTCGAACCAACCGGCCTTGGCGCTGAGGGCGCCGGTGAAGGCGCCTTTTTCGTGGCCGAACAGTTCGGCTTCCACCAGCGATTCGGAAAATGCCCCGCAGTTCACCGCAATGAACGGCCGATTGCGCCGGTTGCTCAGGTTGTGGATGTGCCGCGCTACCAACTCCTTGCCGGTGCCGGTTTCGCCGATGATCAGCACGCTGGCTTCGCTCGGTGCGACCTGTTGCAGATGCGCGAGCAGGGCCTGGGATTTCGGGTCTTCGAACACCTGGGCGGTGGCGCGGATTGAGGTGGCCAGGGCGGGTGAAGGCGGCAGGGTCAGCAGTTGCATGGGTCTCGCTCCACGAAAGGAAATCAGGAATAGAACGTCGGCACCGGCAGGGACTGGTTCAGCGCCCAGTCGCCCAGCTCGTGGAGTTTGTAATCCAGCGGGTCGTGCAGGGTTTGCGTGCGCAGGTTGCGCCAGTGTCGGTCGAGGCGCAGCGACGCGTGGGTCGAACGGGCGCCGGTGACTTCGAACAGTCGGCTGCAAATCTCCAGGCCCTGGCGACTGGCGGCGACCTTGGCGGTGGCAATCGCCGTGGCCAGGTGACCGCGTTCTTCGGCGCTGAGGTTCGGGCCTTTGGCCCAGGCCTCGTCGAGCAACGCAGCGGCGCGTTCCACCAGCAATCGGATGCCTTCGAGTGCGACCCAGAACTCACCGTAATGGGCCAGCACATACGGATCTTCACGCACCTCGCGCACCGAGGATTTGTGCCAGACACGGGTTTCACTCAGGGTGTATTGCCGCGCTTCTTCAAAGGCCCCTTCGGCGATGCCGAGAAACATATGGGTGAACGTCAGTTGTGCAATCAATGGGCGCAAACAGGCGAAGGGGGTGCTCAGCGGACCGGGATCCAGCAGCAGTTCCGATTCTTCTACCCGCACTCGTTCAAACGTGGCGCTGCCGCTGTCGGTCTGGCGCTGGCCGATGTTGTTCCAGTCGTTGTGCAGGGTGATGCCGCTGCGGCCGCTGGGGATCGCCGCGATCAGCAGTTTGCCGCCGTTGCTTTCGTCCACCGCCGAAGCGATCAGCATCTGCGAATCGCTGGCGCCGGAGCAGAAGCTTTTCTTGCCGGAAAACTCGCGCCAGCCGCCCAGGTCCTTGACCACGGTGCGGGTGTCCAGCGGATTGAGCGCGTTGCCCCAGAACCAGTTCTGCCGCGCGGTCTGTTCGAACCACGGTTGCCATTGTTCCGGGCGGGAAAACAGGCGCACGGTGGCAAGCATCAAATGATGAAAACCGAAGACGTGGGCGATCGAGCTGTCGACCTTGGCGAACTCGCGCACCACTTCCAGCGTTTCGCTCCAGCGCGCGCCGAGGCCGCCGTAACGGGTGGGAATGCTCAGGGCCAGCAGACCGCTGTCGCGCAGGGCATCACGTTCGGCTTTCGGCGTGCCGCCACGCTCGTCGCGCTCGACGGCGGTCAGGGCAAATTCGGCGGCCAGTTGGCGGGCGGTCTGCAATGGGGAGAGCAGGGTGCTTTGCGGTTTGGCAGTCACTCGGTCTTCCTCAGGCGTTGGCTTTGGCGGGCAAAACATCGTTGGCGATCATTTCGCCAAACGGCCCGGTGAGGTTGGTCACGCCGCGTCCGGCCAGGCTTGCATACGGCTCGGGCAACAACGGGAAGACCAGCTCGGCAAAGCGGTAGGCCTCTTCGAGATGCGGGTAGCCGGAGAAGATGAAGCTCTCGATGCCCAGATCCGCGTATTCCTTGATTCGCGCCGCCACCTGCTGCGGATCGCCGACCAATGCAGTACCGGCACCGCCGCGCACCAGGCCGACGCCGGCCCACAGGTTGGGGGCGATTTCCAGGTTGTCGCGGCGCCCGTCGTGCAGGGCGGCCATGCGCCGCTGGCCTTCGGAGTCGAAGCGCGAAAAGGATTTCTGCGCGGCCTCGATGGTTTCGTCGCTGATGTGCTCGATCAGTTTGTCGGCGGCTTTCCAGGCTTCTTCGGCGGTCTCGCGCACGATCACGTGCAGGCGGATGCCGAACTTCACTTTGCGCCCGTGACGCGCGGCGCGTTCGCGTACATCGGCGAGTTTTTCGGCGACGGCGGCCGGTGGTTCGCCCCAGGTCAGGTACACGTCAACCTGCTCGGCGGCCAGATCGTGGGCCGCGTCGGAGGAACCGCCGAAATACAGCGGTGGATAGGGTTTCTGCACCGGCGGATACAGGGCTTTGGCGTTCTGCACCTTCAGGTGTTTGCCTTCGAAATCCACCGCTTCGCCTTGCAACACCCGGCGCCAGATTTTCAGGAATTCGTCGGTAACTTCGTAGCGTTCGCTGTGGCTGAGGAAACTGCCGTCGCCACGGTTTTCGTCGGGGTCACCGCCGGTCACAACGTTGATCAGCAAGCGGCCATTGGACAGTCGATCCAGGGTCGCGGCCATGCGCGCCGAGACGGTCGGCGAGATGATTCCCGGACGGATCGCCACCAGATAACGCAGGCGTTCGGTCAGCGGCACCAGCGCCGAGGCGATCACCCACGAGTCTTCGCAGGAACGCCCTGTGGGAATCAGCACGCCGTGGTAACCGAGGCTGTCGGCGGCTTGCGCCACCTGTTTCAGGTAATTGAGGGTGACCGGGCGCGCGCCTTGGGTGGTGCCCAGATAGTGACCGTCGCCGTGGGTCGGCAGGAACCAGAAAACATCCATGAACTGCTCCTTAAGCGATCTTCAGTAACGGTTTGAGGTGAGTGCCGAACAGCGGCGCGGCGCGTTCGGCGGCCAGGCGGATGCGCGCTTTTAGCGGTTCGCTGGTGATCTGGTAGTCGGCGAAATCGGCTTCGGTGGCGTACACACCGATCGGCAGGGTCACGGCCTGGAAGAAGCTGAACAGCGGGCGCAACTGGTGATCGAGCACCAGCGCATGGCGTTCGCTGCCACCAGTGGCGGCGAGCAGCACAGGCGTGTCGATCAGCGCATTCAGGTCGATCAGGTCGAACAAATGCTTGAGCAGTCCCGGATAGGAGCCGCGATACACCGGCGCCGCCACGATCAGCAGATCAGCCTGCTCGATGGCCTGCAGCTCGGCTTCGATCTCGGCCGGCAGTTCCTGACGGGACAGTGCGGCGCCCAGCGGGCGGGCGATGTCACCGAGTTCGATCAGATGGCTCTCGACCGGCAGGTGCCCGGACAATTCGGTCAGCAGGGCTTGGGTCAGCACCAGGGTGCGGGACGGACGCCAGGTTCCGCCGGACAGGGCGACGACTTTCAGTGGACGCGACATGGTCAGTTCCTTTTCAACAGTTGCTCGGCGAGCAGTGAGTAGTCACTGGAGCACAGCAAGCGCTGTACCAATTCCTGTAAGGCCCGTATTCCGGGGCTTTGAGCGTTGTCGGTGACTGTGCTCATGTGACTTTCAGGCCGGTTTGTTGAACCACTGTTGCCTGGGAAACAGTTGCTGGAGCAACAGTGCCGAACGCGATGAGGGATTTATAAAGGCTGACTGTTATTCCGTAAAAGACTGTTAATTGATATTGATAGGTCTTTTTAGAATATAAAGGGGGATACTGTTCGAATTCTGATAGCCACTATTGAGAGCGTTGATTTCTGCCAAAGCGTGCCCGGGCGTAGCCTTTCTCCATCGACCCACACTGCTCGCCAGGACGCTCCCATGAATCGTTTACTGACTGTTTCGCTGATGCTCGCTGTCTCCGTTCTCGCCGGTTGCGCGAGCCACGTCTCCCCGGAACTGCGCCCTTACACGGCGGAAGAAACCCGTGAACTGGCCCTTGAAACCTTGAACCGTCGCGGTCTTTCCTTCGAGGAATATCATGCGAAAAAAGCCGAATTGCTCGGCCAGCCACAGAAGACTTTCGGGTTTGATAGCAAAGGTGAGATGAGCGCCGAGCGGGCCGTACAGCTGCACGGTCGTCCAAGCTGATTCATAACTGTACTGCTTGAAGTTTTACCCAACTGTCCGTGGGTTTGCACGGCGCCGTGGGATAGGGTCAACACCTGAATGACCCTGACGGACTGCCTGCCATGACCCTCTCGCTCGACCTGCTGCTGGGCTTCGCCCTGTTTGCCCTTGTCACCTCGATCACACCGGGGCCGAACAACACCATGTTGCTGGCATCGGGCGTGAACTTCGGCTTTAACCGCACCATCCCCCATATGCTCGGCATTACCTGCGGTTTCTTCGTGCTGGTGGTGGCGGTGGGTTTTGGCCTGGGCGCGGTGTTCCAGACTTATCCGCTGCTTTATACGGTTCTGCGTTACGTCGGCGCGGCGTACTTGCTGTACCTGGCGTGGAAAATCGCCCATTCCGGCCCCGTCGGCGACAGCGAGCAGGGCGAGGCAAAACCGATCAGCTATCTCGGTGCGGCAGCCTTCCAGTGGGTCAATCCCAAGGCGTGGATCATGGCCATCGGTGCCATCAGCACCTATACGCCGATGCAGGGTTATTTCACCAACGTGATCGTGATTGCGGCAGTGTTCGCCATCATCAACCTGCCGAGCGTCGGCGTCTGGGCCGCGTGCGGGACTCTGTTGCGCAACGTACTGAAGGATCGCCGCTGGTTGCGGGTGTTCAACTGGGGTATGGCGGCGCTGCTGGTGATTTCGCTGTATCCGTTACTCCTTGAAAGCTTTAGCTGACGCAGTGCTACAACCGCCGGCCTGATGCCTGTTAAAGTCGCGTTCAGGAGCGTTCCTACGCACTTTTAAATGAAGTTGTTCTTCTTTAACGGCATCCGATCAGGTATTGATGACGCTCTCGAACCCGGACGCAGCTCACAAGGCTGCGTCGTGCCGTTTGTAGACACGAGCTTCCTGATCCCGGAACACGCTCTGCGAGTCTTTTTATGAACACACGTCCGCTGTATTTCGATTACGCCGCCACCACTCCGGTGGACGAGCGGGTCATCCAGGTGATGATCGAGTGTCTGGGTTTCAACGGTAACTTCGGCAACCCGGCCTCCAGTTCCCACGCCTTCGGCCAGCAGGCCCGGCAAACGGTCGAGAACGCTCGCCGGCAAGTCGCCGAACTGGTCGGCGCCCAGGCGCAGCAGATCGTCTGGACCTCCGGCGCTACAGAATCCAACAACCTCGCCCTTAAAGGCGTGGCTCAGGCTCGTGGTGTGTCCGGCGGGCACATCATCACCAGTCAGATTGAACACAAGGCCATCCTCGACACCGCCCGGCAATTGCAGGACGCCGGTGTCGCCGTGACCTATCTGGTACCGGACGCCGAAGGCCTGATTACCCCGCAAGCGGTCAGCGAAGCGATGCGCGATGACACCTTTCTGGTGTCGCTGATGCTGGTCAACAACGAACTCGGCACCGTCAACGACATCCCGGCCATCGGCGAAGTGGTGCGCGGGCGTGGGGCCTTGTTTCACGTCGATGCGGCCCAGGGCGCCGGCAAGGTCGCGATCGATCTGGCGCAATGGCCGGTGGATCTCATGTCGTTCTCGGCGCACAAGCTCTATGGCCCCAAAGGCATCGGTGCGCTGTACGTCGGGCCCCGTGCGCAGCAGCGCTTGCAGGCACAGATTCACGGTGGTGGGCACGAGGGCGGCTTGCGTTCCGGTACGCTGGCGACTCACCAGATTGCTGCCATGGGCTCGGCATTCGCCTTGGCCGCCGAGGCGTTTGATGACGAGAAGAAAACCATCGTTGCGTTGCGCGAGCGACTACTCGAACAACTGTTGAGCCTGCCTGGCGTACGCCTCAATGGCAGTTCCACCCAACGTATCCCGCACACCTTGAGCCTGACCTTCAGCGAAGGCGAGTTCAATCCGGCGGCGCTGAACCATTCGATCGCGTTTTCCGCGACCTCGGCCTGCAATTCCGCCAGCAACACACCGTCCCACGTCTTGCTGGCACTGGGGCATGACGCCCACCTGGCGGGACGCACGATTCGTCTGAGCCTCGGCCGTTTCACCACCGCCGAAGACGTCGACAAGGCTGTAGATCTGATCAAGACCGCCTGCGCCAGTGCTCCGGCATTCTGGGCGACAGGGCTTTAACGAGCCGGCTTCGAACGGCACCGAACAATAACGATGAAGTGATTGGCAGGAGACATGATGAGTACCCAGACTTTGACCGAAGGAACGGTTCCCCAGCGCCTCGCGCACACCCGTGAACTGATGCGTCGCGAAGGTATCCACGCGTTGCTGGTGCCGTCCGCCGATCCGCACCTGTCGGAATATCTGCCGGGTTACTGGCAGGGCCGGCAATGGCTGTCGGGTTTCCATGGCTCGGTTGGCACATTGATTGTGACCACCGATTTCGCCGGGGTCTGGGCCGACAGTCGCTACTGGGAACAGGCGACCAAGGAACTCAAGGGCAGCGGCATTGAGCTGGTGAAACTGCAACCGGGTCAGCCGAGCCCGCTGGACTGGTTGGCCGAGCAGACACCGGAAGGCGGCGTGGTCGCGGTCGACGGCGCAGTGATGGCCGTCGCGTCGGCGCGTACGCTGGGCAGCAAGCTCGAAGCGCGGGGCGCCAGTCTGCGTACCGACATCGACTTGTTGAAAGAAGTCTGGAGTGATCGCCCGGCGTTGCCGAATGCGCCGATCTATCAGCACCTGCCACCGCAGGCGACTGTCAGCCGTGGCGAGAAACTCGCCAAGCTGCGCGAAACCCTGCAGGAGCGCGGTGCTGACTGGCACTTCATCGCCACCCTCGACGATATCGCCTGGCTGTTCAACCTGCGCGGCGGCGATGTGTCGTTCAATCCGGTATTCGTTTCCTTCGCGCTGATCAGCCAGCAACAAGCCACGCTGTTTGTGGCACTGAGCAAGGTCGATGCTGAGCTGCGTGCCGTGCTGGAAAAAGACGGCGTGACCCTGCGTGACTACAGCGAAGTCGCTGACGCCTTGCGTGCTATTCCGAGTGGCGCGAGCCTGCTGGTGGATCCGGCGCGGGTCACCAGCGGTCTGCTGGATAACCTCGACACTGGCGTGAAGCTGGTCGAAGGCCTGAACCCGACCACCCTGGCCAAGTCGCAGAAGAGTCTTGCGGACGCCGGGCATATTCGTCAGGCGATGGAGCAGGATGGCGCGGCGCTGTGCGAGTTTTTCACCTGGCTGGAATCGGCCTGGGGTCGTGAGCGCATTACCGAGCTGACCATCGACGAAAAACTTACTGCTGCTCGTGAGCGTCGTCCGGATTATGTGTCGCTGAGTTTCAACACCATCGCCGCATTCAACGCCAACGGCGCGATGCCGCATTACCACGCCACCCCGGAGGAGCACGCGGTGATCGAGGGTGATGGATTGTTGCTGATCGATTCCGGTGGTCAATACCTGGGCGGCACTACCGACATCACGCGCATGGTGGCTGTTGGTACGCCAACCGAAGAGCAGAAGCGCGATTGCACTCGTGTGCTGAAAGGCGTGATTGCCTTGTCCCGCGCACATTTCCCGAAAGGCATTCTGTCGCCGCTGCTGGATGCGATTGCCCGCGCGCCGATCTGGGCAGAGAACGTCGACTATGGTCATGGCACCGGCCACGGCGTGGGTTATTTCCTCAACGTTCACGAAGGTCCGCAGGTGATCGCCTATCAGGCGGCGCCGGCGCCGCAAACTGCCATGCAACCAGGGATGATCACTTCCATTGAACCGGGCACTTATCGTCCGGGCCGCTGGGGTGTGCGGATCGAGAACCTGGCGATGAACGTTGAAGCGGGAAGCAGCGAGTTCGGCGAGTTCCTCAAGTTCGAAACCCTGACCCTGTGCCCGATCGACACTCGCTGCCTGGAGCCGTCGTTGCTGACGCAGGAAGAGAAACAGTGGTTTAACGCCTATCACGCCGAAGTGCGCGAGCGCCTGAGTCCGCTGCTTGAAGGCGCGGCACTGCAATGGTTGAACACGCGTACTGCTGCTATTTAACAGGTTGAAGCTCGGGCGCTGCAGCCAGCGCCTGGGTCATGAAATCGACAAACGCGTTGACCCTGGCGGACTGGCGCCGGTTCGCCGGGGACACGGCGTGAATCGGCAATGATCGGGTCTGATAGTCCTGCAACAGGGCGACCACTCGACCCGCCTTCAAATCTTCGCTGAACAGCCAGACCGGTGACAGCGAAATCCCCAATCCTCCCAAGACCATTTCTCGGATCGCTTCCGAGTTGTTGCTCTGGGCGTTGCCCTGGATGCGTACGTCGTGGTGCTGGCCATCCCTCTCGTAGGTCCACAGGTTCTGAGTGCTGAGCAGGTTGAATTGCAGGCAGTTGTGCTGCGCAAGATCCTGAGGTGATTGTGGGTGACCGTTGCGTTGCAGGTAATCGGGCGTCGCCACCGTGAGTCGGTGGGTGGTGCCGATGCGCCGCGCGATCATGCCGCTGTCGTTCAACTCGCCAATGCGCAGGCTGACGTCCAGCCCTTCGCTGACCAGATCCAGATTCTGATCGCTGAGTTGCAGGTCGACCTGCACCTGCGGGAAGCGCTGCAGAAACTCCGCCAGCCGCGAAGCGATCTGCAAGCGGCCGAAACTGACGGAGGAGCCGATCCGCAAAGGTCCGGCCACGGTTTCCCTGCCGGACTGGAAGCTGTGCTCGGCGGCATCCACGGCGGCGAGGATATTTCGGCATTCGTTGTAGTACCGCTGACCTTCATCGGTCAGTGACAGCTTGCGTGTACTGCGGGCAATCAGCTTGCCGCCCAATTCATTCTCAAGGGCGCGCAGGACTTTGCTGATGGTCGGCTGGGTGGTGTGCAGTTCCCGGGCAACGGCGGAAAAACTGCCGCGTTCGACCACCCGGACGAAGATGGCCATTGCGTTGAGCTTGTCCATGAAGCGCCTCATTCATGCCGATTCGGCATGCTCACTATAGTCATTTGACGTCTTATCGGCATGGGTCTGCTGCGGGACCATGGCTTCACTTTCTCCCACAGGAATGACCGAAATGACTGACTCACTCAACATGAAAGCCCTGATAGTGGACACCGCGAACGGGCCGTTACGCTTGGTTTCCCTTGAGCGCCCCGTGGCAGAGGCCGGGCAGGTACTGGTGCGGATCAAGGCCAGCGGTGTGAATCCGCTGGATCTGAAAATCCGTGCGGGGCAGGCCGCCCATGCCCGGCAACCGTTGCCGGCGGTGTTGGGGCTGGATCTGGCGGGTGTGGTCGAAGCGGTGGGTGAGGGCGTGCAGAATTGGGCGCCGGGCGACGAGGTGTATGCGTTGGCCACAGGCATTGGTGGCGCGCAAGGTTCGTTGGCCGAGTTTGCAGTGGTGGACGCACGACTGCTGGCGCGTAAGCCTTTGAACCTGAGCCCGCGCGAGGCCGCGAGCCTGCCATTGATATTGGTCACGGCGTGGGAAGGCCTGGTGGATCGGGCTCGGATGAGTGCGGGGCATAAAGTATTGATTCACGGTGGAGCGGGCGGCGTCGGGCATGTGGCTGTACAACTGGCCCGTGCATTCGGTGCAGATGTTTATGCAACAGGTTCTGTGAGGCAGCGCTCGATCATCGAGGGTTACGGTGCGACGTTCATCGATTATCTAGAGAGCTCGGTGGAGAACTATGTCGCCGAGTTCACGGCGGGGGAGGGGTTCGACATTGTCTATGACACGGTCGGGGGCGATACACTGGACGCCTCGTTCAAGGCCGCACGGATCTACAGCGGGCATGTACTCAGTTGCCTCGGTTGGGGGCAGCACAGTCTTGCGCCGTTGTCGTTTCGTGGGGCGACGTATTCGGGCGTGTTCACCTTGTTGCCGTTACTGACCGGCAGGGGCTGTGAGCATCATGGCGAGATTTTGCGACAGGCTGCCGCGCTGATTGAGTCCGGTCAGCTGCGACCTATGCTCGATCCGCATCGGTTCACGCTGGAAACCGCCGGAGAAGCCCATGAGCTGCTGGCAGCGAAAGCAGCTCAGGGGCGTGTGGTCGTGGAGATTTAGCGAAGGGCTTCCACAACGAAGTCGAGCCGGTCCTGACCGAAGAACAACTGGTTGTCGATGAACATGCTCGGCGCACCGAAGACGCCACGCTTCACGGCGGTTTCGGTGTTGTCTTTGAGCGCAGCCTTGACTGCTTCATCGTTGGTCAATGCCAGTACTTCTTCAGGATTGAAGCCATGTTCGGTGAGCACGGCGGCAACTGTTGACGGTTCATCAAGGGCGCGGCCTTCAACCCACAGCGCTTTGAACAGGCAATCGATGAACGCCTGAAAGCGATCGGGATCACGCAGTTGAATGCCGGTGACCGCACGCATCAACATCAGGGTATTGATCGGGAAATGCGGGTTGAATTTCAGGGGCACGCCGTAGCGTTTGGCGTAACGGTCCAGGTCCTGAAACATGTAACGACCCTTGGCCGGGATCATTGCCGGCGACGCGTTGCCGGTGGCTTTGAAGACGCCGCCCAGCAACATCGGAATGTAGATCAACTGGCTGCCGGTTTCAGCGCAGATTTTCGGCAGTTGGGTATACGCCAGGTAGGTGGCGGGGCTGCCGAGATCGAAATAGAACTCCACGGTTTTGCTCATGTTCGCTGCACTCTGTTTTTGTTATTGGGGGGATTACCAGCGCTCGTTCCACGGACGCAGATCCAGTTCGAACGTCCAGGCGTCCCGTGGCTGGCTATGCAGATACCAGTAGTTCTCGGCGATGTGGTCGGGATTGAGAATACCGTCCTGATCCTTGGTGGCATATTTGTCAGGGAAATTGTCGCGGATGAAGTCGGTATCGATGGCGCCGTCGACCACGACGTGGGCGACATGGATGTTCATCGGGCCAAGCTCTCTGGCCATGCTCTGTGCCAGAGCCCGGATACCGTGCTTGGCTCCGGCGAATGCGGCAAAGCCTGAGGCGCCGCGCAATCCAGCAGTTGCGCCGGTGAACAGGATAGTGCCGCGGCTACGGGTCACCATCCGTTTGGCGACTTCCCGGGCATTAAGGAATCCGGAGAAGCAGGCCATTTCCCAGATCTTGAAATACTTGCGTGCGGTTTCTTCGAGGATGCTGCAGGGCACGTTGGCGCCGATGTTGAAGACGAATGCTTCAATCGGACCGAGGCGGGTTTCGATATCTTCGATCAGCGCAATGACGTCTTCTTCCTTGCGCGCGTCGCAGGCAAAACCGTGGGCTTCGCCACCGTTCGCTTGAATGGCTTCCACCAAGGGCTGCAATTTGTCGGCGCTGCGCCGCGTGACGCACGCGACGAAACCTTCCTTGGCGAACCGCTTGGCGATGGCGCCGCCCGTGGCATCACCTGCACCGACAACCAATACGACCTTCTTGTTATTCATGGGTGGATCCCTTTAGTAAACGATCGTTAAGTGAACGAACGTTATGCTAGGATTTGCTCAGCGTCAAGGCACTCAATGTGAGGACAAATACATGCGGTATTCCGCCGGTCACAAGCTGGAAACCAAAGAAAAGCTCCTGCAAAGCAGCTCGCTGTCTGCGAAAAAGACCGGGTTTTCATCAATGGGCGTCGATGGCCTGATGAAGGCGATCGGCTTGAGTGGGGCGGCGTTCTACAGCCATTTCTCGTCCAAGGACGCCCTGTTCGCGGCTATCGTCGAGCGCGAGTTGTGCCAGAGTCTTGAACGCTTGGGCGGGCAGGGTACGCAGGATCGCGAACGGCTGGAGCGGTGCCTGAAACTGTATCTGAACATGGCCCATGTCGAGCAGCCTGAGCTGGGCTGCGCATTGCCTGCACTGGGCGCCGAGATAGCGCGGTCGGATATTGTTGTGCGGGAGCAGGCCGAGCTGTGGATTTGTAAGCTTCAGGAAAGTTGGGCGCAGATTCTGGAAAGCGACAGCCTGGCCTGGGCGATTCTGTCGCAATGTGTCGGGGCACTGGTGGTGGCGCGTATGTTGGCGTCACCGAAGATTCAGCAACGGGTGCTGAAGTCCTGTCATGAGGAGATCGGACACCAGCTCGCCGCTTCGCGAACGCACTAGTGGCGATGGTTTATTTGCAGATGACGATCATGCTGCGGCTGGTATAGCCGGCGGGGTTGAGGCCGAAGGGGTAATCACCCGGTTCTTCCACGGTATCGCCTGATTTGGCGATTACCTTGTAGCCCTTCGGCGCGCAAGAGTTTGCAGCGCTGGCGTAGCACTTGTCCCAAGAAGAGGACAACCCCGAACAGTTGATGTGCAGCCCTTTCTTGCCATGCTTGACCTGGGTCTTCGACGTCGCCGCGCAGCCCGCAACGGCGAGTATGGCGATCAGTATCAAAATTCGTTTCATTACCGTCCTTATGGCGGCCTCGAGTCTGGCGCTCGGGTCTGCCTGTATGCGCTCTCGCTTGACGCGTTCCGATGTCCCTATCCGAAAAAATCCATGTCTGGCATTGGGTTGCGAGGCTAAACATGGCCTAAATGAGCGCCAAATGCCAGACCTTCGTTCAATCCCCTTTTAATCCGCGGCGATGGCGGGTTTGGCAGTGCTGCCCATGGTCATGGTTGCACCGACGGAGGCCAGAATAATGCACAGGATCGCCATCCATTGTGACAAAGAAAGGTATTCCTGAAGGAATAGCAGGCCCGACAGCGCGCCAAAGGCCGGTTCGATGCTCATCAGCGTGCCGAAAGTGCGGGCGGGCATGCGGGTGAGGGCGACCATTTCCAGTGTGTAGGGGAGGGCGGTAGACAGGATCGCGACGCCGATAGCGATCGGGATCAATGCCGGAGTCAGCAGTGCGCTGCCGGCATGGACGATGCCGATGGGGGCGACGAACAGGGCTGCGATCATCACGCCAAGCGCTGCGGTGGTCACGCCGTTATCTGCGCCGGCCTTTTGGCCGAACAGAATGTATAGCGCCCAGCAAACGCCGGCTCCCAGTGCATAACCTGCACCGACCAGATCGATGCCCGCGGACGTAGCGCCAGTCGGTATCAATAGCAACAAGCCGATTGCAGCCAGGGCAATCCAAACAAAGTCGATTGCGCGACGTGAGGCATAGATGGCGACCGCCAGCGGGCCGGTAAACTCCAAGGCAACTGCGATGCCGAGCGGAACGGTGCGTAGCGACATATAGAAGAGGAAGTTCATCCCCCCCAGCGCCATCCCGTAGACAATCACTGTGCGCAGCGACTTGGCTGTCAGCTTCGCCCTCCAGGGTTTGAGCAGTAACAGCATGATCACGCTGGCGAAAATCAAACGCAGCGTCGTTGTGCCTTGGGCGCCCACGATGGGGAACATGCTTTTAGCCAGCGAAGCGCCGGACTGGATTGATGCCATAGCTATTAATAGAAGGCCAACCGGGAACAGGGTTGAGGCAAGGCTGCGAGGTTGGTCGTTCATTGCGTGGCATCGTCCGAGGAAGTAGCTGGTGTGTTGGGCAATATAGTGCGCACTCACTGCGTTCGCGTCTATATAGGAGCAGCCTTTTTCCCTCTCTTGATAGAAAACGCAAATTAGGGGTTGACGGCAGATTCTGAGTCTCTATAATTCGCCCCACTTCCGGCGCAGTCGAAACGGAAAACTCCTTGAGATTCAATGAGTTAAGTAGGTTTCGAAGGCGGGTCGCTTCAGTTCATCGAGGTCTGGAAGGAGTTGGAAATGCCGGTTTGTCTGGCGCTTTCAACGGTTCGATCTTCTCGGTCGAAAGCGGAGAGAAAGAGGTGTTGACAGCAGCGTGTAACGCTGTAGAATTCGCCTCCCGCTAACGAGAGATCGGAAGCGCAAGTGGTTGAAGTTGTTGAAGAAATCTTCGAAAACTTCTGAAAATAATCACTTGACAGC
>NZ_RRZJ01000049.1:0-17883 GCF_004368175.1 Pseudomonas sp. CH235 | reverse complement strand
CGGCATCGCCCTGGGCCACGCGGTAGATCTGGCCGTGGATGCCCGAGCCCTGCGGATCGAGGGCGAGGAACGCCTGTTTGTGCAGGAGTTTTTCCAGGTCCAGATCCGGGTTTTCGCTGACCAGTTCCAGGTCGAAACGAAACGGCTGGCTGATGCCTTCGGTGCCGGTGAACGACAGCACTTGCAGGTCGCAAACGTAGTCCTCAACGGTCAGGCTGAAGTGCGTTTCGTTGGCTGGACTGAACATTTGACGCTCCTTGAGGTGAAACTGAATCTCCTGAAAGTTCTAACCTCGGCGAAAGCCTGATCCAGAACCGAGTCGGATCATAAAGGCTTAAAGTTGCGCAAAAAGTTGCGCACATGCCCTGAAAGCCGCGGTTCATAAGGCCTGTTCGAAGTTGCTACGAGATGTTTCTTGGCAAAGTGATATCACTTTTGCTGATATTTCCACGTGATTGTCGATCACGTCAGGCGATACAGTGGAGCGCAAACCGCAACCTGAACGCAGGAAACGAGATGGCAAAGTTTTACGATGCGCGCGGCAATATCTACGGCGTGGTTTCACCCCTACAGGTGCGAGAGGCGGGCATCGACCTGCCGGCCAACGCACAAGAGGCGGCGTCATCCAGAGCCATCTGGAGCGAGCAGGCCATCGCGACATTCTGCCAATGGCCTGACGCAATCCGGCCCGCCGGTGCCAAACATCATCGCAGCGATGGCTTGCTGATCGGCCCGTTTCAGTCCTCGGCACCCTTTGATCTGCTGATCGTCAACACCGACGGCACGCTGGCCGAGCGCAGCGGCAACGGTCTGACGATTTTTTCTCAGGCACTGCTTGAGCAGGGGCTGATGCCAGAGCAGGGCGCATCGTTGCAGGTGCATCACGACAAACAGGATGCGCAGTCGCCCGTGCCGATCTCGGTCAAGCCGGCTGAGGTCGCGGGCGTGCAGGGCTTCTGGCTGGATCTCGGGCAACCCGGATTCGGCCCGGCAGCCGTCAGTGCGCTCGGCGTTGAACCGGTGTCGTTCAATGGTGTGGAAATCAGCCGTGTTCGACCGTTGGCGCAACTCGATCCCGGCTGGGCACACAGTCAGTTCGTGAGAATCGGCAATCCGCACTGCGTGACGCTGCTGGAGGACGAGGCGGCATTGCCGAGCAACGAACAGATGCTTGAGTCGCCGCTGGCGGACAGTCTGACCGCCATCGCCTTCGCCGTGCCCACCGGCGCCGGCCAGCCGTGCCCGGCCGGGGTAAACCTGCAATGGGCGATACGTGCTGGCGATCAACGCATTGTGGCGCGGGTGTTCGAACGGGGCGAAGGCCCGACCGCCTCATCCGGCACCAGCGCCAGTGCGGTGGCGAGTGCGGCGTGGCGGGTGGGCTGGGTGTCAGCGGGAGAGGTGCAGGTGGTGATGCCCGGCGGAACCGCGCCGATCCTGCTGGAGGAGCGCGACGGAGAACTGCTGCGAGTGCGCCTGTTCGGCACGGCGCACACGACAGAAAAGTGAAGTCCCTTTCATGATCGTCCCCCCGGGAACGATGGATCCCTTGGGCTTTACTGTGAGCCGGTTCGAGGCGGTTGTCGCCTGTCAGATCTGACAGGCTGGCTCTTTCGATTCGCGATAAAACCGGCGCGAGCAATAACCGCCACTCAACCCTCCACGAACTCCACCACCGGCATCTGCCGCTTCATCAACACCTTGCCGTTGCGGATCGAATACAGCGGCAGGCCCTGGCTGCGGATCACTTCGTAGTCGCTGTCCGCCGACAGGATCAGCAGGTTTGCCGGGCGGCCCTGTTCCAGGCCATAGCGTTCGCCAAGGTGCATGGCCTTGGCGCTGTTGTCGGTGACCAGATCCAGCGCGCTTTGCAGGTTGCGGTAACCGAGCATGTGGCAGATGTGCAGCCCGGCTTCGAGGACCCGCAGGATGTTGCCGTTGCCCAGCGGATACCACGGATCGACGATCGAATCCTGACCAAAGCAGACGTTCATGCCCGCTTCAAGCAGTTCGTTGACGCGGGTCACGCCCCGGCGTTTCGGGAAGTTGTCGAAGCGACCTTGCAGGTGAATGCTTTCGGTCGGGCAGGAGACAAAACTGATCCCCGAATGCCCGAGCAGGCGGAACAGTTTGGCGCAGTAGGCGTTGTCGTAGGAGCCCATCGCCGTGGTGTGGCTGGCGGTCACGAGGGCGCCCATGTCGCGGCTGCGGGCCTCTTCGGCCAGCACTTCGAGGAAGCGCGAATGCGGATCGTCGGTTTCGTCGCAGTGCACATCCACCAGACAACCGGTGCGCTCGGCGAGGTCCATCAGGAACTTCACCGAGCTGACGCCCTGGTCACGGGTGTACTCGAAATGCGGGATCCCGCCGACCACGTCAGCGCCCATGCGGATTGCTTCTTCCATCAGCTCGCGCCCGTTGCGGAACGACTCGATGCCTTCCTGAGGAAACGCGACGATTTGCAGGTCGATCAGGTGACGGCTTTCCTCACGCACTTCGAGCATCGCCTTGAGCGCGGTGAGTTGCGGATCGGTGACGTCGACGTGGGTGCGCACGTGCTGGATGCCGTGGGCGGCGAGGGTCTGAATGGTTTTCTTCGCCCGGGTCTTGGTGTCTTCCTGGGTGATGGTGACCTTGCGCTCGCCCCAGCACTCGATGCCTTCGAACAGCGTGCCGCTCATGTTCCAGCGCGGCTCGCCGGCGGTCAGGGTGGCGTCGAGGTGAATGTGCGGCTCGACGAAGGGCGGCACCACCAGGTTGCCGCCGGCGTCGAGGTCGTCGGGGCCCAGGGTCGGCGCTTCGGTCTGGCGCGCGATGCTGCGGATCAGGCCGTCTTCGAGGTGCAATTCGTGCAGACCTTCCTGGTTGCGCAGTCGGGCGTTGATGATGTGCATCGGGCGAATCCTTTTATAGATCTTGTAGAGGGGCGGCCGCGTTGCGGGCGCCGAGCAGGCCGGTCACTGCGATATACGTTAACGCGGCAACGGCGATGCCGACCAGCGGCGCGACCCACGGCGAGCCGAACGCCGCGACCGTCCCGGCTGCGTAGGCCGCAAGCCCCGGCCAGTTGAACGCCGGTAACCGTGCGTCGGCCAGTCGCGGATAACGCCCGCGCCAGCGGAAGAAAAAGTCCGCCATGATCACGCCGCCAATCGGCGGGATCACCGTGCCGAGCAGGATCAGATAAGGCACCAGCATGTCGTACATGCCCAGCAACGCGAGCGCGGTGCCGATCACGGCGCCGGCCAGGGTCACGGTCTTGCGGCGACCGGTGCGCAGCAGGTTGCAGCCGGCGACGGCGAAGTTGTAGATGGTGTTGTCCTGGGTACTCCAGATGTTCAGCAACAGCATCGCCATCGCCGCCATGGCGAAGCCCTGCAACAGCAGCACTTCGACCACGTCGGGCTGTTGATAGACGATCGCACCATAGGCACCGATCAGCACCATCAGGCCGTTGCCGATGAAAAAACCGATCAGACTGGCCAGCACCGCGACCCGTGCCGAACGGGAAAAACGCGTCCAATTGGTGGCCTGGGTCGCGCCGCTGACGAAGGTACCGAATACCAGCGTGATGGCGGTCGACCAGTCCAGCGAACCGCTGGGCACGACGCTGAGCAAACCGTCGAGGCCGCCGACTTTCACGGTCGCGACCCACATCGACAGCATCAGCAGCAACATCATCGCCGGCACCGCGATGTACGACAGAATCTCCAGCCCGCGATAACCGACATACGCCGTGGCGCAGAACACCAGACCGAACAGCACCATCAGCCCCAGCACCGTGGCTTCGTTCAAATCGAAATACTTGCCGAGCACCACCGCCGCCGTCGCGGTGCCCCAGGCGTACCAGCCGATCTGGGTGAAGCCGAGGATCAGGTCGCTGAGCTTGCTGCCGACTTCGCCAAAACAGAAGCGCCCCATCAGCACCGAATTCAGCCCGCTTTTGAAGGCGATGTAACCCAGGCCTGCGGCGTACACGCCGAGCAGCAGGTTGCCGATGATGATGACGGCGAGCATTTCGCCGAAGTTGAACGCCACGCCGAGCTTGCCGCCGGCAAACATGGTTGCGGTGAAGAAGGTGAAGCCCAGCAGCACCATCGCCGTGGAGGCCAGGCCTTTGCGCGCGTGCATCGGCACTTCACTGAGGGGGTAATCGTTGCCGGGATCGTTTTGCGTCATGGGGCGTTCCTTGCTGGAAAGGGGAGGACGCGAAGAGGTTGCAGCGGTCGTGCCAAACGCGATGTTGCGAGTATTTATAGACGAGGCACGGATGATCGGCGCGAAAGCAGTGCATCGGGCGCCGCACCGAACCATGTGGGAGCAGCTGTTCCCACAGAGTCACGGGATTGGATCAGAGGAACCGCAGCAGCGCGGCGACTATGGCTTCAGGCGCATCTTCCTGCACCAGATGCCCGGCATTCGGGACCGGATGAAATTGCGATCCTGGAATCATCTTGTGCAACTCACGCCCGCGTTCGATGGGGATCCACTGATCCTCTTCGCCCCAGAGAATCTGCACCGGGCAACGGATCGTCGGGTACAGCGGCTGCGCCTCCAGCGTGTAGCGCTGGTCCATCTGCGCGATCTGCCGGTAGAACGCCGCTTGCCCCGGATCGCCCAGCCACGGCTGGACGTAGGGCGCCAGTTCATCGTCGGGAATATCCCGCTGGATCGCCCCGCGAATATAGGTCGGGACGATGGCGCGCTGGATGTAATCCGGCAGGCCGCTGAACGCCGCCTCATGCTGGCGCACGTGCTGCACGAACGGCGAACCCCAGGGTGTCAGCGCCACCGGGTCGATCAGGGTCAGGCTGCGGTAATCCTTGCCGTTGAGCAGGTGCGCGCGCAGCACGGTGGCGCCGCCGAAGTCGTGGGCGACCACGTCCGGGCGTTGCAGATTCCAGTGATCGAGCAACTGAACGAGCAATTCGTTCTGCACACCGAGGGATACATCGGCGTCCGGTTGCTCGGACTGCCCGTAGCCCAGCAAATCGAAGTAATGCACCCGATGCGTGGCGAAAAAGTGCGGCGCGATGCGGTGCCACACGTAAGACGAGAAGGGCGTGCCGTGCACGAACACCAGCGGCGGGCCGTCGCCGCGCACCCCGTGGCGAATCTGTCGCCCGTTGAAATCAAAGACCTGATCCAGCAGCCAGTCCCTCATGGGCCTGTCCTCTTGGCGGGTTCGAGCCAAAAAGCATAGGCGTAAAAAAACCACCGGTCTCGGTGGTTTTTTTGTGTCGCGGGAATTACTCGCCGCGATAGATGCAACCGCTGGTGCAGGTCTCGTGGATGCGGATCGCACTGAGTTCCGGCAGCAGGGGCTTCAATTCATTCCAGATGAATTTGGCCAGCACTTCGCTGGTCGGGTTCTCGAGGCCCGGAATGTCGTTGAGGTAGTTGTGGTCCAGACGCTCGTACAACGGCTTGAAAATCGCTTTGATCTCGGAGAAATCACGGATCCAGCCGGTGTGCGGATCGAGGTCGCCGCTCAGATGAATCGCCACTTTGAACGAGTGACCGTGCAGGCGTCCGCACTTGTGGCCGTCCGGTACGTGGGGCAGGCGGTGGGCGGATTCGAACGTAAATTCCTTGAAGATTTCCACAGTGATTTCAGCTCTGTTCAGATGGCGTTCGCCGCAGCGAATTCGGGCAGGCGGCGAGTTTATCAGCTTGTTCCCGGCTGTGCTGACTAAAGGGTCAGCAAGCGCTCGGCGAGGCGACCGTTGGCAGTCAGTTCAAGGAATTCGTCGCCCAGCCGTCGGCTCTCATCCATCGCCGCGCGCCAGTATTTCTGCCGGCTCGGCGCATCGCCCATGAAGCGCTTGAAGTCGTTACGGTCGGGGAGTTTGCCGTAGGGCAGGCGCGCCAGGTATTCCTTCGACGGCGCGAGCAACAGCACGTCCTGCAAGCGCTCGACCGAAGCTTTGCGCCACGGCAGGGTCTTGTCGAACCAGCCCGGAATCACCCGGTCGGTGAAGTGCGGATACAACACGATGTCGTCGCCGCTGTAAGGCAGGTCGAGGTGATAGTCGAGCAGACCACCGTCGCGGAACGTGCCGGCACCAGCGCCCGGCAGGTCGCGCACGCCTTCCATGACCATCGGGATCGAACCGGAGGCCAGCAGTGCCTGACGCAGGTTGCCGGCATCGAGGGCGACGAAGCGCGACGGGAAGTCATTCAACGCATGCACCGGCGGCGCCAGGCGCGGGTCGTGGATGATCAGCCGTTCGAAGTGCCGCGACAGCCGCGCCCGGCCCCGCAGGTTGTCGGCGATCACCGAGCCCAGCGCCAGCCCGAGCCGGCCGCGATGGTCGTCCGCCAGCCCGCCGTGGCTTTTGACCACCATGATGTTCAGGCGGTAATGGGCGTTGGTCAGAAGGCTGGCATCGCGACCGTCGAGCAGGTCATCGAGCATGCGTTGCGAACTGCGGCTGACGTCGCCGATGGTCACGCCTTTGTTGAAGTTCTGCTCGGTGTACAGATGACCGAGGCGGCGGATGCCTTCGGCGGCGTCCGGCAGACAAGCGCTGGCGAAGCGCCAGGAACCCACCGACGCACCGATCAGCGAACGCTCGCGCGGCGCCGCCGGCAGCCACTCGCCGAACAGCGCCAGATCCAGCCCCTGAATCCCCAGCGCCTTCGGCCCACCGGCAGCACCGGGCAGGGTGCCGACGTCGGCGGCGCTCAGGCCTTGGGCACGAATACGCGCCATGGCCTTGGGGCCGGCCTTGAGGGTGAGGGCAGGGAACTTGATGTGAATGGCGGTCATACCGGTCTCGCTCGTTAGCAAGCGAAAGATTATAAGCACATGTTGCCGTGGCTGCAGGAGCAGGCCCAATGATGGCCATTCAGTTTCAGTTAAGTTCGCACCGTTAAGGTGCCGACCGTAGCGACACATAAAAATACGGAGACACCATGAAAACCCTGACTGCCCTGACCCTCGCCTCGATCATCGGCCTCGCCGCCAGCACCGTTCACGCCCGCGATCTCGGCCCGGATGAAGCCCTGCGCCTGCGCGACGCTGGTACTATCGTCTCCTTCGAGAAGCTCAACGCCACCGCGCTGGCCAAACACCCGGGTTCGACGATCACCGACACCGAGCTGGAAGAACAGTACGGCAAGTACATCTACCAGATCGAACTGCGTGATCCGCAGGGGCTGGAATGGGATCTGGAACTGGATGCGGTGAGCGGGCAAGTGCTCAAGGATCATCAGGATACGTAATGAAGGTGAATGTTCGCGCCACCCGCCGTACGGCATTGGCGCTGGTGATGTTTTGCTCGACGGCGATGGCCCGCGACCTGGGGCCCGACGAAGCCCTCAATCTGCGCAAGCAGGGCGTGATCCTGCCGCTGGAGCAAGTGCTGCAGCAGGCGATGGATCGTTATCCCGGCGCGAAACTGCTGGAAGTCGAGCTGGAAGAAAAACACGACGTCTACATTTATGAAGTCGAGTTGCTGACCGTCGAAGGTGTGGCCCGTGAGCTGCACCTGAAGGCCGACACCGGTGAACTCGTGAAAGACAAGGAAGATTGACCGATGCGCTTGCTTCTGGTGGAAGACCACGTACCGCTGGCCGACGAACTGCTGGCCGGCCTGCAACGTCAGGGCTACGCGGTGGACTGGCTGGCGGACGGACGCGATGCGGTCTATCAGGGCAGCAGCGAGCCCTACGACCTGATCGTCCTCGACCTCGGTCTGCCCGGCGTGCCGGGGCTTGAAGTGCTGGCGCAATGGCGCGCGGGCGGTCTGACGATTCCGGTGCTGATCCTCACCGCCCGCGACTCCTGGGCCGAGCGCATCGAAGGCCTGAAGGCCGGTGCCGACGATTACCTGACCAAACCTTTCCACCCGGAAGAACTGTATTTGCGCATCCAGTCGCTGCTGCGCCGTTCCAAGGGCCAGGCCAACCAGCCGACGCTCAAGGCCGCCGGTCTGCACCTGGACGAGGGCCGTCAGTGTGTCGTGCGCGACGGTGCCGACATTCAGCTGACCGCCGCCGAATTCCGTCTGTTGCGCTACTTCATGCTGCACCCGGAGCAGATCCTCTCCAAGAGCCACCTCGCTGAACACCTCTATGACGGCGAGACCGAGCGCGATTCCAACGTGCTTGAAGTTCACGTCAATCACCTGCGGCGCAAGCTCGGCAAAAGTGTGATCGAAACCCGCCGCGGTCAGGGTTATCTGTTTGGCGGACAGGCTTCGTGAGATCGATCCAGCGCCGCTTGAGCCTGGGGTTGATCAGTGTGCTGGTGGTCGTCGGCGTGCTGCTGGCGCAAACCAGTCTGTGGTTGTTCGAAGTCGGATTGCAGCGCTATCTCGAAGCCGGCTTGCGTAACGACAGCGAGAGCCTGCTGGTGGCGCTGGTTCGCGGCCCGCAAGGCTTGCAGCTGGATGAGCGGCACTTGTCGCCGGCCTACCAGCGACCGTTTTCCGGGCATTACTTCCGCATCGATTTCGCCGACAGCCATTGGCGCTCCCGCTCGTTGTGGGATCAGGATCTGCCGCTGCTCGAACGCTCCGGCCTGCACAGCAACCTGCAACTGGGGCCGGACGGCCAGCAATTGCTGGTGCTGCGTTCGGACTATCGACGGCTCGGCCAGTCGATTTCCATCAGCGTGGCCCAGGATTACACGCCGGTGCGCGAGAGCTTCCAGCGCATGCGCCAGATCGGTCTCGGCCTCGGGCTGGCCGGGTTGCTGCTGATTCTGTTGCTGCAACGCCTGACCGTGCGCCGCGCGTTGCGTCCGCTGGAAAAGGCTCGTGAACAGATCGCCCAGTTGCAGCAGGGCCAGCGTTCACAACTCGATGAACAAGTACCGGCGGAACTGGAGCCGCTGGTGGCGCAGATCAACCATTTGCTGGCGCACACCGAAGACAGCCTCAAGCGCTCGCGCAATGCCCTGGGCAATCTCGGGCACGCGCTGAAAACCCCGTTGGCGGTGCTGCTCAGTCTGGCGTCGAGTGAAAGGCTCGACGCGCATCCGGAACTGCGCAAGATTCTCAAGGAACAACTGGAGCAGGTTCAGCAACGGCTGAACCGCGAGCTCAACCGTGCGCGGCTCTCTGGCGATGCGTTGCCGGGAGCGCTGTTCGATTGCGACGCCGAGCTACCGGGGCTGCTGTCGACGTTGAACATGATCCATGGCGAGCACCTGGAGCTGAGTTATGTGGCCCCGCGGGGCCTGCAATTGCCGTGGGATCGTGAGGATCTGCTGGAACTGCTCGGCAACCTGCTGGACAACGCCTGCAAGTGGGCGGATGCCGAGGTGCGGCTGAGCGTGGTCGAAACGGCCGAAGGTTTTGTGCTGAGCGTGGAGGATGACGGGCCGGGGATTCCCGAGGCGCAGCGGGCTCAGGTGTTCAGCCGTGGGACGCGGCTGGATGAGCAGACCCATGGGCATGGGTTGGGGCTTGGGATTGTGCGGGATATTGTCGAGACTTGGGGTGGGGTTTTGGTGTTGGGTGAAAGTGAGTGGGGTGGGTTGAAGGTGGAGATTCAGTTGCCTCGGCGGTGAGCTTCAAGAGCCCCCTCATCGGAACGCCGCCCGCCTAACCCTCTCCCGGAGGGAGAGGGGACTGACCGAGGTGGATGTTCGAGTCTCACCGACTTGATATATCGAGGTGTACTCAGGCTCCGATAGCAACGGAGATCTGCTCCCTTTCCCCCTCGCCCCCTTGGGGGAGAGGGCTGGGGTGAGGGGGTAAGCTCTTGATCTTCAGCAATCCCGAGTCAAACCCGAAACTGATCCATCAAACTCTGCTGCTGATTCGCCAGGCTATTGAGCGACTGACTCACCCGCGCCGATTCATTCGCCTGTCCCGAGAGCGACTCCGTCACATCACGAATCGTCGCCACGTTGTTGTTGATCTCCTCGGCCACCGCGCTCTGCTCTTCGGCAGCGCTGGCGATCTGCAGGTTCATGTCGCTGATCACCGTCACCGCATCGCCGATCTGGCGCAGCGCGGTCACGGCCTGGCCGACCTGTTCGACGCTGCCCTGGGCCTGACGATGGCTGTTGCCCATCGAGCCGACCACGTCCTGGGTGCCGTTCTGCAATTGCTCGATCACCTGACGGGTTTCTTCCACCGATTCCTGAGTGCGGCGGGCGAGGTTGCGCACTTCGTCGGCGACCACCGCAAAACCGCGTCCGGCTTCACCGGCGCGGGCGGCTTCGATGGCGGCGTTCAGGGCCAGCAGGTTGGTCTGTTCGGCGATGGCGCGGATGGTTTCCAGCACGGTGCCGATTTTCTCGCTGTTGGCGGCCAGGCCTTCGACCTGCACCATCGCTGCGCTCATGTCGGCGGCGAGGGTGTCGATGCTGGCGGTGGTGCGGTCGATCACGGTCAGGCCCTGACGGGTGGCGCGGTCGGCATCCTTGGCCGCTTCGGCGGCTTGTGCCGCGCTGCGGGCCACGTCCTGAGCGGTGGCGCTCATTTCGTGGGACGCGGTGGCCACCTGATCGACCTGACGGTATTGCTGCTCCATGCCGGCGCTGGTCTGAGTGGCGATGGCCGAAGACTGATCGGCGGTGTTGCGCGCATCCTGCACCGAGCGTTTCACCTCGGCGATGATCGGTTGCAGCTTGTCGAGGAAGCGGTTGAACCAGCCGGCCAGTTGACCGAGTTCATCCTTCTTGTCGTAGGCCAGACGGCGGGTCAGGTCGCCTTCGCCGCTGGCGATGTCTTCCAGCATATGGGCCACGCCGAGGATCGGTTTGGTCACGCTGCGGGCCATCAGCCACACCAGCAGCAGGCCGATCAGCGCGGCGAGCACGCCCAGGCTCAGTTCGATGAGGGTGCCCGAGGTGTTGCTGGCATCCAGTTGCTGCTTGAGCGCTTCGGCGCGGCTGACCAGCACTTTCTCCGGCACATCGAGCAGCACGCCCCACGACGGGCCGCCGGGAATCGGCTGGAACGGCGACAGCACTTTCAGTTGCGCGTTGCTGTGCAGGCTGCTGACGGTGTGGCTCGAAGCGAGCAGGCGCAGCAGCTCGGCGCCGCTGGTGGTGTCCACGGCATCCAGGCGCTGGCTGAGTTTATTGGCGTCCGGGCTGTAACCGGCGAGCAGGCCGGCGGGGCTGATGATGCTCACGGCGGTCTGGCCGTCATAGAGCTTTTTGCTGGCGCTCTGGCTGATCGCTTGCAGGCTGTTGAGGTTGATGTCGACCGACAGCGAGGCGATGACTTTGCCGTTGACCATCAACGGGAACACGATGCTGGTCATCAGCACCTTTTGCCCGTCGATCACATAGAAGTAGGGTTCGATCACGCACGGCTTGAGCGTGGTGCGCGGGCAGGTGAACCAGGCGTTGGCGGCCTGGCCGCTGGGGCCGGTGCTGGTGTCGGTCATGTCGCTTTCCGGCAGCGCCATTGAGGTCACCTTGCCTGGGGTCGGTTGCGACCAGTACAGGGCGAAGCGGCCCTTGTCGTTGCTGCCCAGTTCAGCCTGACCGGCAAACAGTTCGTCCTTGCCGTCCAGCGCGTTGGCTTCGAACACCAGCGACAGGCCGAGCAGATCCGGATTGGCCTGCAGCGCCGATTTCACCTGACGAGTCATGTCTTCGCGCAGGTCGAAGGCATCGAGGAAGCGCTTCTCGGCCTGTTCGCGCAGGAACAGCACCTGACGCGAGAAACCGTGGCCATATTGATAGGCGTCCATGAACTGCTGGCGAATGCCCGCTGCCTGGACTTCGCCCTGGGATTCAATGCGGGCCTGGGCCGACTCGGTGAGCATTTCCATGCTCGAAGCTTTCACCAGTTCGGAACTGTGCTCCATGCGATACAGCGAAAGACCCACCAACAGGGTCACGATACCGGCCAGGCAGAGCCCGGCGAGCAGGGTGATTTTCCATTGGATGGAAAGTTGTCTGAGTGACATGGAAACGTCCTTATTCGATAAATATCTGAGACTTTGCACTGTAACGGCCGCGTTTCGGCTTTCTTTATGGCGTAAATGCAATATGGCGAATTGACGCATGTTGTGGCGGATATGCCTTGTTCAGCGGATTGATCATGGAAAGTTACACAGTGTTGCGACCAGTCGCTTTGACACTGCGCCCGCGCTGCGGCACAGTGCGCGCCCTTCTAATAAGACCCTCTATGCAAATCCGCTGGCGACCCTCGTGGCTTGTCGGCCGGACTCATCCTGTCTGGCGGTGAATGGCTTTACCGTCGTGTTTTCGAGGTAGTGAAATGAATGCAGTGATTGCTGCGGTCGGCGTCATGCTGATCCTCAGCCTGTCCCGGGTGCATGTGGTGATCGCGTTGATCGTCGGTGCGCTGGTCGGTGGCCTGACCGGTGGTCTGGGCATCGACGCCACGCTCAAGGCCTTCAACAGTGGCTTGGGTGGCGGGGCGACAGTGGCGTTGTCCTACGCGTTGCTCGGCGCTTTCGCCGTGGCGATTGCCAAGTCCGGTCTGGCCCACGCGCTGGCCGACAAGGCTCTGGCGATGGTCGACCGCCAGCATGCGACCGGTGGCGGCAGCGTCAAATGGATGCTGATCGGCCTGCTGTGGGTGGTGGCGATCGCGTCGCAGAACATCCTGCCGATTCATATTGCGTTCATTCCGCTGCTGGTGCCGCCGCTTCTCTATGTACTGACCAAGCTGCAACTGGACCGCCGGCTGATCGCCTGCGTCATGACCTTCGGCCTGATTACGCCGTACATGTTCTTGCCGGTGGGCTTCGGCAATATTTTCCTAAACGAGATCCTGCTGGCCAACGTTGCCCGCAGTGGCGTTGACATCAGCGGTATCAACGTCACCCATGCCATGGGGATTCCGGCGCTGGGCATGCTGGTGGGGCTGGGCATCGCCTTTATCAGTTACCGCAAGAAGCGCGTATACGACCTGGGAAAAATCGAGCAGGTCGAGCAGGTGGCAGTGCAGTACAACCCCCGCAGTCTGTTGATCGCCGGTGTCGCCATTGCCGCAGCCTTCATTATTCAGTTGCTGCTGGATTCGATGATTATCGGGGCGCTGGCCGGTTTCCTGATCTTCTCGGCGTCGGGCATCGTCAAATGGCGCGAGACGGACGACCTGTTCACCGAAGGCATGAAGATGATGGCGATGATTGGGTTCATCATGATCGCCGCTTCCGGATTCGCCGAAGTGATGAAGGCCACCGGCGAGGTGCAGACGCTGGTCGAGTCGTCGGCGTCGTGGATCAACCACAGCAAAGGCATCGGGGCCTTGCTGATGCTGCTGGTCGGGCTGCTGGTGACCATGGGCATCGGCTCGTCGTTTTCCACGGTGCCGATTCTGGCGGCGATTTTCGTGCCGCTGTGCGTGCAACTGGGCTTCAGCCCGATTGCCATTGTCTGCATCGTCGGCACGGCCGGTGCCTTGGGCGATGCCGGTTCGCCCGCGTCAGACTCGACCCTCGGCCCGACCTCCGGGCTGAACATCGACGGCCAGCATCACCACATCTGGGACACCGTGGTTCCGACCTTCCTGCACTACAACCTGCCGCTGCTGGCGTTTGGCTGGGTGGCTGCGATGGTCCTCTGACGTGATCGTTTGATCGTTCCCACGCTCTACGTGGGAATGCCTCTTGTGACGCTCTGCGTCACGCTTTGGGACGCGGAGCGTCCCGGGCTGCATTCCCACGCGGAGCGTGGGAACGATCTGCATCGGGGGGTCTAAGCTCAACTTTTGGTTTCGCGTGCCGTTAAAGCCTTTAACCACGCCAATAAAACCAAAAGAGTGAGCCCCCATGCGCCTGAGTCTCAAGGCTAAAGTCCTGTCCCTTGCCGTCCTTCCGGTGCTGCTCTTTGCGCTGGTGATCAGCCTGACCACGCTGTTCATCCTTCAGGAACAGGCGCGCAATGAAGTCCAGCAGACCCGCGAACGCCTGCTCGGTGACGCCAAAGCCACGCTGGCCAGTTACGTCGCCGTGGCCATGACCACCATCAAACCGTTGTACGACGCCGCCGCTCCCGGTGACGCCGAGGCGCGGGCGCAGGTGATCAAGCTGCTGTCGAGCATCAAGTACGGCAAGGACGGCTACTTCTTCGGCTACGACTCCGAGACCGTGCGCCTGTTCAAGGCCAACGACCCCGAAGGCGTGGGCAAAAGCTTCAAGGACAACCGCGACCCGAACGGCGTCTATGTCAACCGCGACCTGGTGAAAGTCGCGAAGGACGGCACTCACTACCTGCAATACAGCTCGCCGCTGCCGGGCAACGCGCAAGTGCTGGTGCCGAAACTTGGCTACACCGAATATCTGGCGAAGTGGGACATGGCGGTCGGTACGTCGGTCAACCTCGACGGCATCGAAGCGCAAGTGGCGGTGGTCGAGGCCAAGGTGCAGGAACGCATGCAGGGCGTGGTCTTGAGCATCGTCGGTGTGGCAGTGGTGGTGCTGCTGGTGATCGCGGCGGCGGGGATGCTGCTGGCCAACACCATTCTGCGACCGCTGACCCTGATGAAAGCCAACCTCGATGACATCGCGGCGGGCGAGGGTGACCTGACCCGGCGCCTGACCATCACCAGCCAGGACGAACTCGGCGAACTGGCCGGCTCGTTCAACCGTTTCGTCGACAAGATCCACGGCCTGGTGCGGCAGATCACCGAGATGACGTCGCAACTGACTGGCTTGGTGACGCAAGTGTCGGATCAGGCCCAGCGCTCCGATCAGGCCATGGAACGTCAGCGTCACGAAACCGATCAGGTCGCCACGGCGATCAACGAGATGTCCGCCGCCGCCCAGGAAGTCGCCAAGAGCGCGCAGAACGCCGCCGTCGCCGCGCAGCAGACCGACGAAGAGGGCCAGACCGCCAAGCGCGTGGTGGCCGGCAGCATCAAGCAGATTCATGCGCTGGTGGACGACATCCGCAGCAGCGGCGTGTCCCTCGACAGCCTGCAGCAGGACGTGTCTTCGATTGTCGGCGTGCTCGGGGTGATCCGTTCGATTGCCGAACAGACCAACCTGCTGGCGCTCAACGCCGCGATCGAAGCAGCCCGGGCGGGCGAGGCCGGGCGCGGGTTTGCGGTGGTGGCGGACGAGGTGCGGGCGCTGGCGTCGCGCACGCAGATCAGTACGCAGGAAATTCAGGGCATGATCGACCGCTTGCAGGCGGGTACGCAGTCGGCGGTTGAAGCGATGCGCCGTTCCAGCGAGGCGGGTGACGGCACGTCGGCCCAGGCCAATCAGGCGGGGGCTTCGCTGGATGCGATGGCGGATCTGATTGCGACCATCAACTCGATGAACGCGCAGATTGCCAGTGCCGCTGAAGAGCAGACGGCGGTGGCTGAAGAGATCAACCGCAGCGTGCACCAGATTGCGGTGGCGGTGGATAACGTGGCGGATGAGACACAGTTGGGGGCGCAGACCTCGCGCAGTCTCGCGGAGTTGGGGCAGCGGCTTGGGAAGTTGGTGGGGCAGTTCCGGATCTGACCCCCAAAGGCCCCCTCACCCTAACCCTCTCCCGGAGGGAGAGGGGACTGACCGCAGTGTCTTGCGTCATACATCGACCTGAAAAATCGTGTCGATTATGGATTCACAGCCGATCGCTCATGTCGGCGTATCTCTCGAATATCCCCCGTTCGGTTCCCTCTCCCTCCGGGAGAGGGCTAGGGTGAGGGCCGGCTTTTGACTTTGGCGAGCTCAGGGCCTGTCCCAGTAGGGGACTTCGCCAAAGCACTCGATAAAAAAGTCGATGACCGTCCGCACCTTCACCGACAACCGCCGGCTCCCCGGCCACAGCACCGAAATCTGCTGCGGCTCGACACTGTTCGACACCTGATACTCCCCCAGCACTGGCACCAGCGTGCCCTGACGCACCGCCTCACCGATCAGCCATGACGGAAACATCACCAGCCCCAGTCCTTGCACAGCTGCCTGGGTCAACGTGTCTGCGTGGTTGCCGGTAATCGTGCCCTTGACTGCATACGGCGTCCACTCGCCCTGATCCTGACGGAAGAACCAGCGTTGCAAGCCGGCCGCGCCCTTGTAGGCCAGGCATTGATGGCGGGCGAGGTCTTCGGGATGCCGGGGCGCGCCGAAACGCTTGATATACGCCGGGCTGGCCGCGACCTGAAACCGGTGCGGCGCGAGGATCCGCGCCTGCATGCTTGAGTCGTGCAGCGGGCCGATGCGAAACAGCAGATCGGCGCCTTCCTGCAGTGGATCGATGTAGTGGTCGGTCTGCTGGATGTCCAGTTGCAGCTTCGGATAACGCTCGCACAAACGGCCGAGCCATGGCGTCAGGTGGCGCTGGCCGAACACCACCGGGGCGTTTATCCGCACCAGGCCGGTCGGTTCGCTTTGCTGTTCCTGCAACGCCTGTTCGGCTTCTTCCAGTTGCACCAGCACCAGCCGCGCGTGGTGGCCGAGCATGCGCCCGGTCTCGGTCGGCGTGACCGCGCGGGTGTGGCGGTAGAGCAGTTGCTGGTTCAGCGCCTGCTCCATCAACTGGATCTGCCGGGAAATCGAGGAGGGCGCCACGCCCTCGCGGCGGGCGACTTCGGAAAAACTGCCGTGGTCGAGCACCGCCACAAACAGCCTTAGCGCCTTGAATCCCAGTTCGTTGAGCCCGTGCATCGTCTGTCCTGCTGTGCGAGTTGCGCAAAAGTGTTGTCCGGATGCTCCCATTTATCGCACAGCGGCGCCAGCCGATAATCCGCGCCATCGTTTCCTTCAGAGGTTTTTCAGATGCAGTCGTTTGATGAAGTGAGTGCCGCGCCGGCGCCGGTAGCGCGGCCTGGTTTGCGTTTGTTGCTGTTGCCGCTGGTGATTCTGGCTGGCATGGGTTTGTCGGTGGAGGCGGGGTTGCTGGGGCCGTTGGGTGAGCAGGTCGGGCATTTGTGGGCGACCTTGAGCATCTTCGGGGTGGGCTCGGCGATTCTGTTTTTGTTGTTGCTGTTTGCGGGGCCGCAGAAGGGGCCGGCGCTGACCGATCTGCCGCGCTGGCAGTTGATCGGCGGTTTTCTGGGGCCGATGTATGTGGTGGTGTTGACGCTGGCGACGCCGCATATCGGGATTGCGATGACGATGATTGCGATTTTGTCGGGGCAGGTTGGCAAGAGTGTGTTGATTGACCATTTCGGTTGGTTTGGGGCTACGCGCAAGAAGGTCAATGCTGAGCGGTGGCTGGCGTTGGGGTTGATTGTGGCGGCTTTGGTTTTGATTGCGCGGGGGTGAGTGATGAGTCTGGTTATTTTGTTGGCGGTGGTGGTGTTGGCCGGTGCGGTGTTGAGTGTGCAGGCGGCGATCAATGGGCGTCTTGGGGAAACCGTTGGTGTGTTGCGCAGTAGTTTGTTGACGTTTGCCGTCGGCGCTGTGAGCACGGGGCTGCTGATTCTGTTTTTCGAACCGGCCCATGCGGTCAGCCTGCTGGACGTGCCTAAGTGGCAGCTCAGTGGCGCGTTGTTTGGCGTGGTTTACATGATGGTCATGGTTGGTGCGGTACCGCGCGTCGGTACGGCCGTGGCTACGGTGGCGGTGATTGTCGGGCAGTTGGGGATGGGGATGATGATCGATAATTTTGGGTGGTTGGGGAATCCGGCGATTGAGCTGTCTTCTAGTCGAGTTTTGGCGATGGTTTGTCTCGGGTTGGCGCTGGTTTTCATGTATCGCAGTAGTGTTCGGGGTTCTGATTGATTGAGTGAGTGAGTGAGTGAGTGAATATCCGTTTCTTCGGGTGCGGCCGCTGGCGGTTTCGCTCTTACAGCGAGTCACTTTGGCAAACGCCCCAAAGTAACCAAAGGTCTTGGGCCCTGACGTTCGGCACCTCGCTGTGGCTCGGTGTCCCTTCGCTCCGGGATTGATCCGGGGGCATCGCCTACGGTTTGCTTCGCTGCACCTCCTCTCGATGCATGCGGCTGCGCCGCACGGTCGCTGCGCTCCCACCCCCGGATCAATCCCTCCACTCAGCCT
>NZ_RRZJ01000048.1:0-24090 GCF_004368175.1 Pseudomonas sp. CH235 | reverse complement strand
ACCGATTTTTGCCGGAACGTTACTGCGGTAACGGGCTGGTCACAGAATTTCTTGACGACCATAGAGCGTTGGAACCACCTGATCCCATCCCGAACTCAGAAGTGAAACGATGCATCGCCGATGGTAGTGTGGGGTTTCCCCATGTGAGAGTAGGTCATCGTCAAGATTGAATTCCGAAACCCCTGTCTGCTAACGCAGACAGGGGTTTTGTCGTTTCAGTGCTCACAAAAGTCCGATATTCAAACCGCTTTGCGTGCCTTGCTGCTCCGACGAGCCTGCCATTTGCGCCACCAGATGTAGACGCCAGTTCCCGACAACCCTGCAATCAGAACACCCAATATCGCGATCATCACTTGCCCGGTGAAGCCTATGATCCGTCCCCCATGTATCGGCAACTGCAATCGATAAAACCGCTCTCCCAATGTCCCTTCTCCTGCGATCTCCTGCCCCAGTAATCGCCCGTCAGTACCGTGGAAGAACAACCAGGATTTGCCGTGGGCCTCGGTGTCATGCTGCCCAAACCCCGCACCGTAAAAGTTGTACTCAAAGCTGTAATACACCTCGCCGATCGCCGCCGTCAGCCCCAACCTTTTCCCCTCCTGTTGTGCCCTTTCGTATGCCTGTTGATAACTTAATCGGGTGATCCCCAGCTCTTCGGCAGGCATTCGCCCTCGCGCCTCATACACGCTCGGTTCAATCGGAGAAAACAGCGACACCGCGGGTTTGAAGACCTGGCTCGGCAGGTTCATCGCCACACTGCTGACGGCTATCGGCAGCAATAACAACCACAGCCACAAGCCCCCCGCCCGGTGCAGATCGAAGTTGAGTCGATAGGCATGCCCACCCTTGATCTTCCAGGCGTTCGACCACTTCTTCCAGAACGGTTTACCCCGCGGCAACGTCAGCCAGAGGGCGATGAAGCAATCGATTACCCAGGCGATGGCCACCAACCCCATCAACAGCAAACCCCAGTTGCCGGGCAGTGTCAGGTTGTAGTGAAACTCGAGAATGAACGGAACAAAGTTCTCACGCTGAAAGCAGCATTCGCCCCAATAACGCTGGCCTTTCTGCTCGCCACTGACAGGGTCGAGGTAGAACACTTGGTTGCGTTCTTTATACGGTTCGCCCGTCGCGGGATCATTTCGCGGAACCGCCGCCAGCAATGCCGTGTGGCCTGCCTCATTCGGGTACTCCATGTACCAGACCTGCAACTTCGGATGGGCCGATTGCACCACATCAACCAGCTCACCTGGCGGCAGACGCTCCCCCTCGGCCGAGGCCGCGTAAAACTCCGGATTCAACCACTCATCCAGCTCATGGTTGAACGCCAGAATGCTCCCCGTGATCCCGGCCAGCAGCAGAAAAACCGCCGTGGCCAATCCGATATACCGGTGCAATAAAACCAGAAACGAACGCATGAAAATTCCCCACAGATACGACAAAGCCAGCCCCTGAAATCAGGGGCTGGCTTTTCTATGCACAAGACAAAGGCTTAGAACTGGTAACTGACCGTCGCGGCGACGTTGCGCTCTTCGCCCATGTAGCAGAAGTCCAGACTGGCGCAGGAGGCTACGTAGGATTCGTTGGTCAGATTGTTCGCATTCAGGCGTACGTCGACACCCTTCAGACCGACCTTGCCGAGGTCATAGCCAATCGATGCGTCGAACAATGTGTAGGACGGCACTTTCATGGTGTTCTCTGCATCCGCCCAGCTATAGCCGACATAACGCACACCACCGCCCAGTCGCAGCCCGTCGAGTGCCGCGCTGTCGAACTTGAAGTCCGCCCACAGCGATGCCATATGTCGTGGCGCCTGGGTTGGCGAGTTGCCCTTGTTCTCGATCAAATTGGTCGGTGTGCTCAAGGTGCTGGTCATCGACTTCGAGTATTCAATGTCGGTGAAGGTGTAGCTGCCGAGGACTTTCAGGTTGTCGGTCAGCTGCATGTGCGCTTCCAGTTCCAGACCCTGAGAACGGACAGCGCCTACAGCGCGATAGAAGTTTTCCTGCGGCAGTTTGGTCGCCAGGTTCTCCTGATCAATGTGGAACAAGGAGGCGGTGAACAGATTGTCGGTACCCGGCGGCTGATACTTCAGGCCTGCTTCCCACTGTGTACCGTCAGTCGGTGCGAGAGGATTGCCGGCGCTGTCCGCGTAGGAATTCGGATTGAACGACTCGGAATAGCTGACGTACGGCGCGAGGCCGTTATCGAACAGATACAGTGCGCCGGCGCGACCGGTGAGCTTGGTGCGTCGATCGTTGATCTCGGTGCCGACCGGACGGCCCGCTTCGGCGATGCGGTTTTCGTCGGAGGTTTCCACCCAGTCCTGACGCAGGCCCAGCGAGAAGCGCCACTTGTCCATCTCGATCAGGTCTTGCAGGTAAACGCCGGTCTGCTCCAGGCGCCGCAGATAGCTGGTCTCGCCGTATGGCGTAATAGCCGAATTGCCATACACCGGGTTGAATGCGTTGATCGGCGCCAGGCCGCCACTGGTCCAGTCGACCACGGTTTTGCGTCGTTGATAATCCGCGCCCATCAGCACTGTGTGCTTGGTCACGCCGGTGAAAAATTCCGCCTGGAGCATGTTGTCGACGATGAACGCGTGCAGACGTTCATCACCGCCGGTGTAGTAGCGATTCAATTCGTTGCTGGTCGGCGACGTCCAGCCATAGGCGTACACCTGATCCATGTTCACTTTGGAGTCGAGGTAGCGGAAATTCTGCCGCGCGGTGAAGACGTCGTTGAAGCGGTGTTCGAACTGGTAACCGAACGACTGCTGATCACGGGAGTAACCATCGATGCCCGGCTCGCCTTCGAAGAAATGCGGCGAAATGCGATTGCCGTTGCGTTGATGAATCGTGCCGTCGGCCGGCACGCCACCGTGATAGCCGCCGTACGGGTCATGCTGCAGATACGCTTGCAGGGTCAGCGAGGTGTCTTCGCTGAAGTCGATGCTGACGGTCGGCGCTAGGGCGAAGCGCTTTTCCTTGTTGTGGTCGAACTGCGTGTCGGACTGATCCGTTAATCCGATCAGACGATAGGCGATGCGTTTGTCGTCATCGACCGGTCCGCTGAAGTCAAAACCGACACCGCGCTGGCCCTGAGTGCCGACGGTGGCTTGAACCTGGTGATAGGCCTCGTACAGCGGCTTCTTGCTGGTCAGCGCCACCAGACCGCCCGGCGAGCTACGGCCGTAAAGTACCGACGACGGGCCCTTGAGAATATCGACGCGCTCGAGGAAATACGGATCGACCTGCATCGTGCTGTAGGTGCCGCTGTCGCCCATCGACTTGAGGCCGTCGAGGTAGATGTTGTCCACCGAGCCATCGTTGAAGCCGCGCATTGCCACGTAGTCGTAACGGTGCGTGGCGCCGTAAGGATTGGTCAGCACGCCGGGGGTGTAACGCATGGCCTGGGACACGGTTTGCGAGCCCTGGTCATCCATTTGCTCGCGGGTAACCACGGACACGCTTTGCGACGTTTCCAGCAGCGCGGTACTGGTTTTGGTGGCGATCTGACTGTGCGTCGCGTTATAGCCGTCCATGCTGCCCAGCGCGTTACCGAGGGCGAAGCCTTTGATGTCGGTGGCCGGCAGAGACAGTGCTTCGGTTTCTGCGACGGAGCGCAACACATAGCTGCTGCCATCCTGGCTGACCGCCTCCAGGCCCGTGCCTCCGAGCAAGTGGCTAAGGGCTTGATCGGTCGAATACTCGCCCTGCACGCCGGGTGATTGTCGGCCTTGAGTCTGCTGTGGGGTCATCGACAAGGTGATGCCGGCTTGGCGTGCGAACTGGTTAAGCGCCTCGCCCAATGGCCCGGCGGCGATGTTGTAGCGGTGGCTGCTGACCTCGCTGGCATTGGCCGCCATGCTCAGGCTCGGCAACACGCCAACGCCGAGTGCAGTAGAGAACAGCGCCGCCCGAACGGCGTGACGCAACAGGCCCGATTCGGCAGAGAAATTCAGAGGGTTCTTACAGGTAACGCGCGCAGTCATTGTAGGTTTCCGTAGGCAGTCGCGAAGGCTGAGTTGAAGTGCTTACTGACTAAGCCGGACTTGCCGCGAAAACCCGCCAAAATAATTTCAGGCCACAGACTCCAGCGTCACCCACCAACGAGTGCGGTAGCGCAATTGCACCGGCAGGGTCTGCGGCAGGATCGCCAGCAGCTTGTCGGTGTCCTCAAGACGGAACACGCCGGACAGGCGCAAATCCGCAATGTCCGACGCACAGTTCAGAAAGCCCTGACGATACCGGCTGACTTCGCTGAGGAAGTCGCCCAGCCGCATGTTGCGGGTCACGATCAGCCCGTCGACCCAGGCACCGGCGTCCATGTCCAACGGCGGCGCCGGGCGAACTTGATGGTGATCGATCAGATAGCTCTGACCGGCGATGGCCTCCGTCGAGTTGCCGGCGGAGTGAATCGCGACCCGGCCACTGGTGACGCTCAGGCGCGTGCATCCATCTTCCTGGCGCAGAATGAATCGCGCCTTGAGCGGCTCGTAACTGCCATGACGGCTCTGCACCCGCAGCGGTCGGTCAAATGGCGCACCTTCATCGGCACCGCCACAGGTAATGATGATTTCGCCACGGGTCAGTTTGATCAGCCGTTGCTGGGCGGTGTAATCGAGATCCACGCTGCTGGCGGTGTTGAGCTCGATCCGCGTGCCGTCCGGCAGCTGGAAGCCACGGCGCTCGCCGGTGGCGGTGGCGTAGTCGGCGCTCCACTGTTGCCAGGCGGAAGTGTCTTTGGCCAACCATCCCGCCGAGCCCATCAGCAGCGCGCCGGACAACAGCTTCAGTGCCTGACGTCGACCCAACCCCTGAGCACTGTTTTCCAGCGTGTTGAACGCCACCTGCGCACCGGGCACGGCACGCAGGTTGTGGGTCAGTTCAGCTTGCAGAGACTGCACCCGTTGCCAGGCCAGTTCGTGGTCATGGTGTTCGGCGCGCCATTGTTCGCACTGGCGATTCAGGCGCGGATTGCCATGGTTGTTGCGCAGACGCAGGAGCCAGTGAATGGCCTGTCGGACGACCTGTTGCGGTGGCTCGGCGCGTCGGCCAAGCGAGAGGTTATCCACCGGCATCAGTTTTCGTACCGCAGCACGTAGCAGTGAAACAGGGCGTCGGCGACGTAGCGTTCTACCGAGCGCAGGGACAGGCCCATCTGCTCGGCGATCTGCTTGTGGGTCAAACCTTCGCACTGAGCCAGCAGAAACGCCTGACGCACTTTCGGCTTCAAGCCTTCAAGCATGCGGGCGATGCCTTCGAGCAGTTCGATCACCAAGGCACGGGATTCGGCACTCGGGGTTTCGGCTTCAGGCAAATGGGCGATGGTTTCCAGATAGGCGCGTTCAATTTCTTCACGGCGCCAATGATCAATCACCAGCCCTCGGGCAACTGTGCGCAAAAACGCGCGAGGTGCCTTGAGTTCCAGACGCTCGGTGCGCTGCAACAGTCGAACGAAGGTGTCCTGGGCCAGATCCGCCGCATCGGCAGCATTGCCCAGCCGAGCGCGCAACCAGCCGTTGAGCCAGCCGTGATGACTACTGTAAAGCGCCTGTACTGCAAACTCAGGAGAGGACATGAACGCGACAGCCCGAACGTCACAAATGATAATTAGTCGCATTGTCATCAAGGGTTACAGAATTTGCAACCGGCGCTGCAAAACAGTCATCAAAAATTGACAGGCGAACGCTCTGGCACGCCGTTCGGCGGGAATCTGGCAGAAATGTCGTCCATTTCCCACAAAGCCCTAAGTTTTCTCCTAAGCGTGCCGACAGACTGGTGAGACATGCGTGCACCAAAGTAGAGCAGTCGTCAGAACGCTGCCTGCGCTGTACATGGAATGTTGCATCCGGAACGCATCCCCACTTTTCGCATAAGAAGTCCCATGAAATGAATCTCAAGTTCAGCCATAAAATCCTGCTGGCCGCCTCGGGCGTTGTGGTCCTGGCGTTCGCGCTGTTCACTTTGTACAACGACTATCTGCAGCGAAACACCATTCGCCAGAACCTCCAGTCCTCGGTCCAACAGGCCGGCGACCTGACCGCGAGCAGTGTGCAGAACTGGATGAGCGGGCGAATTCTGGTACTGGAAAACCTCGCACAAAACGTCGCTCATCAAGGCAAGAACGCCGACTTCCCGGGCCTGGTCGATCAACCGGCCTTCACCTCGAACTTCCAGTTCACCTACGTCGGCCAGGCCAACGGTGTGTTCACCCAGCGCCCTGACGCGAAGATGCCGGACGGCTACGATCCGCGTCAGCGCCCCTGGTACAAGCAGGCCGTGGCCGCTGACCAGACCATGCTGACCCCGCCATACATGGCCGCCGTTGGCGGTCTGGTGGTGACCATCGCCATGCCGGTGAAAAAGAACGGCGAGCTGCTCGGCGTCGTGGGCGGTGACCTGAGTCTGGAAACCCTGGTGAAGATCATCAACTCGGTGGACTTCGGTGGCCTGGGCCACGCGTTCCTGGTCAGCGGGGACGGTCAGGTGATCGTCAGCCCGGACAAAGAACAGGTGATGAAGAACCTCAAGGACATCTACCCGAACGCCGATGTGCGCATCCAGAAGGGCAACCAGAACGTGGTGCTCAACGGTCAGGAGCGCATCCTGTCGTTCACCCCGGTCGCAGGTCTGCCGAATGCCGAGTGGTACATCGGTCTGTCGATCGATCGCGACAAGGCCTACGCCGCACTCAGCCAGTTCCGTACCTCGGCACTGATCGCAATGTTCGTTGCTGTCGGCGCGATTGCGGTGTTCCTGAGCCTGTTGATCACCGTGCTGATGCGTCCGCTGATCACCATGGGCCGTGCGATGCAGGACATCGCTCAGGGTGAAGGCGACCTGACTCGCCGTCTGGTAGTGGAAAGCAAGGACGAGTTCGGTGAGCTGGGCAGTTCGTTCAACCAGTTCGTGGAGCGGATTCACGCGTCCATTTCCGAAGTGTCTTCCGCGACTCGCCACGTACACGACCTGTCGCAACGGGTGATGGCATCGTCCAACGCCTCGATCATCGGTTCCGACGAACAAAGCGCTCGCACCAACAGCGTCGCTGCGGCGATCAATCAACTGGGTGCCGCCACCCAGGAAATCGCCCGCAACGCCGCCGATGCCTCGCAACACGCCAGCGGCGCGAGCGAGCAGGCCGATGACGGTCGTCAGGTGGTCGAGCAGACGATTCAGGCGATGACCGAGCTGTCGAAGAAGATCAGCCTGTCGTGCACCCAGATCGAAACCCTGAACGCGAGCACCGACAACATCGGCCACATTCTCGACGTGATCAAAGGCATCTCCCAGCAGACCAACCTGCTGGCGCTCAACGCGGCCATTGAAGCTGCCCGTGCCGGTGAAGCCGGACGCGGTTTTGCGGTGGTGGCGGACGAGGTGCGTAACCTCGCTCACCGCACCCAGGAATCGGCGGAAGAGATCCACAAGATGATCACCTCGCTGCAGGTCGGTTCCCGCGAAGCGGTGACCACCATGAACGCCAGTCAGGCGTCCAGCGAGGAAACCGTTGAAGTGGCGAACCAGGCCGGTCTGCGTCTGGTCAGCGTGACTCAGCGCATCGGCGAAATCGACGGCATGAACCAGTCGGTGGCCGCCGCTACCGAAGAGCAGACCGCCGTGGTGGAAACCCTCAACGTCGACGTCAACCAGATCAACCTGCTGAACCAGCAGAGCGTGGCCAACCTCAATGAAACGTTGAAGGATTGCGATGCGTTGTCGCAGCAGGCCAACCGTTTGAAACAACTGGTCGACAGCTTCAAGATCTGATCGCTAGCGGTCAAAAAACAGCCCGCTGCGGAGTGATCCACAGCGGGCTTTTTCATGCCTTACACAAACAGCTTCTGCACATTGCCCATCGCATCATCGGCGAACCCCTGCACGAAATCCTTGAACCCCGGCAGTGCCTCTGGGCCGCCGCTGGCCGGTTCGGCAATGATCGTCCAGGTCGCCCGCGACTTGCCCGCGCCCAGCGATTCCACATTCATCGCCGCCCACAGATTGGCCACGCCCAGGGTGTTGTAGATCGTGGTCCAGGTCATGCTCAGCGCCTGGTCGTCCCGGGAGTTGAGTTGCTCGACCACCACGTTGCCATCCTTGAAGAACTTCTTGCGCAGCGAAGACACGCCTTCGCCGGTCATTTCGATGTGCGACAGGGCCGGAATGAAGCGGTCGAAACCGTCGAATTTGCCTACCACCGCCCACACTTGTCTGGCGTCCACCGGCACTTCCACCGAAGACACGACGTGGCAGCCGTGAGGATTCTTGATCAGGGTGTCGGGTTGAAGATTGCTCATGGTGTTGCTCCTTGGTGGTTGAGTCAGATGAAGTTGATTTCTTTCAGGTAGTCGCAGCCGCGACGCAGCAGCGCCGGGGATTTTTCCGGGTAGTGCGCGCCCATCTGCTGTACGCCGGCCTGGGCGTTGGCGTGGCTGATCAGGGAGATGTCGCCGATGTCTTCCTCGAAGCCGTTGAGGTAGAAACCGAGCACGCCGAACAGCGCGTTGTCGGCATCGACCCGGCCCAGTTGCTGTTGCCAGTCGGCGACGCTGACCAGCGAAAACTCGCTGCCGGTTTCGCGGAACGACGCAACGTAGGCATCCCAGCTCAGGGGCTCCGGGTTGTGCAGGTTGAACACCGCCCGTTCGGCCGAGTAACGGCTGGCGTGGAAGGCGATGAAACGGGCGAGAAAATCCACCGGCATCAGGTCGAAATTCAGCGCGAAGGCCGGCACCTGACCGAGCTGGATCGAGCCCTTGAGCATCAGCATCAAACGGTTCTTGTGCGGCTGACAGACGCCGCTGAGGCTGTTGAAACTGATGTTGCCGGGCCGATACAGATTGACCCGCACCCCACGCTCCCGCGCCCGTTCGAGGATGCGTTCGCCAACCCATTTCGACAGGTTGTAGCCGTTGCGGATGTAGATCGGCGGCGTCGGTGCGGCGGGCAATTCCAGCACCCGGCCTGCGTCGTCGACGGTGCTGGAGGCGGACAGCGTCGAGACGAAATTGAACACCTTCTTGCTGCGCCCTTCGCACAGTCGAAGCAGTTCGAAAATCGGCTCGACGTTGTCCGCCGCCAGCGACTCGTAGTCGAGTACGTGATTGACGTTGGCGGCGTTGTGCACCAGCGCGCCGAATTCACGATCCAACCGCTCGAAATCGTCATCGGCCAAGCCCAGTTGCGGCCGGGTGATGTCCGCCGAATAGACCCGCACCCGACTCAGGTCCAGATGTTCCAGGCGGTTCTCTCGCAGCGCTTGGGCAAAGCGCTGCGCCGCGGTTTGCCCGCCGCCGTCGCGCACCAGACACGCCACTTCGCTGACGCCCCATCCCAGCAGCGCCTCGACGATGTGCACACCGACAAAACTGTTGGCGCCGGTGACGATCACCTTGTGCACATCGCCCATGCGGCTGATCGGCAACGGCTCGATTTCCAGCGTTCGCTCGGCGTCGGCCATTGCCTGGGCGCTGAGCACCGCGCTGTCATCGGTGCCGCGTACCAGGGTGGCGAGCTTGGTGATGGTCGGCAGTTCGATGAAGCGGTTGATCGAAATGCTGCGACCGAATTCCTCCCGCAGACGCAGGAGCATGCGCGACAGCAGAATCGAGTGACCGCCGAGATTGAAGAAGCTTTCGTCGGTGGAAATGTCGCTGGTCGGCAGCTCCAGCAGTTCGCCCCAGATCTCCAGCAGCAGCGCTTCGTCGGCGTTGGCCGGCAGGCATTTGGGGCCGCTGTCCTGCACGCTGACCGGCAGTTCCAGCAAGGCCTTGCGATCGACTTTGCCATTGGCGGCGAACGGCATGTTCGGCAGTTCCGTCCATGCCACCGGTTGCATGTAGTCGGGTAAAAACTGCTGTGCGTGAGCTTTCAACGACTCGCGCGCGGCGTCCGATTGCGGCTGGGCAAGGAACGCCAGAATCCGTCGCTGACTGTCGATCACCACGGCGATCTGCCGATACAGCTGACTCTCGCGCAGGCAGCGCTCGATCTCCTCCGGCTCGACCCGGAAGCCGCGAATCTTCACCTGATTGTCGCGGCGTCCGCACAGCTCGATGCCATCCTCGCCCCACTTGGCCATGTCGCCGCTGCGGTAGGCGCGCAGACGCTGACCATCCGGCAACTCCAGGTCCAGATAGCGCTCGGCGGTCTGCTGTGGATTGTTCAAGTAACCCAGGCACACGCCGGGGCCGACGATGAACAGTTCGCCCACCGTTTGCTCCGGCACCGGTTGCAGATCGTCATCGAGGATCAGCACCTGACTGTTGGCAATCGGTCCGCCGAGCGTGCGATTGCTGTCGCTTGGTCGCAGTTGTCGCGCGGTGATCAGCACCGTGGCTTCGGTCGGACCGTAGAGGTTGTGCAGCTTGCCCTGGCGGGTCAGTTGCTCGATCACGAACGGCTCACACACATCACCGCCGGTCATGATTTGCCCGACGCTTTGCAGTTGCTCCAGCGGCAGGATGCTCAACAGCGCCGGCGGCAGGAACGCGTGGGTCAGTTGCCGACGGCGAATCAGCGCCACCAGTTGCAGCGGATCACGGCGCTGGTTGTCGTCGGGCACCACCAGTTCCGCGCCTTCGAGCAGGGTCGGGAAAATGTCGATCAGCGACGAGTCGAAACTCAGCGACGAGAACTGCAACACCCGGCTCTCGGCGCGCAACTGCACGTAATCGGCGTACCACGCGGTGAAGTGCGCGAGGTTCGCCTGACTCAGCAGCACACCTTTCGGATGCCCGGTAGTACCCGAGGTGTAGAGCGCCATGCACGGCGCATCGAGCTCGGGCCGACGACGCATCAACGGTTGCGACAGATCGGCGTCGGTGCGGTCGATGCGACAGACATCCAGCCCTGGCATCGAACCGCTCAGCGGATGTTCGCCGTCGTGCAGCAGCAACAGCGCCCCGGCGTTTTCCAGAATGTACTGCTGGCGCTGAAGTGGATGGCTCGGCTCCAGCGGCAGGTACACCGCGCCGCTGCCGAGAATCGCCAGGATCGAAGCAAACAGTGCATCGCATTTCGGCAGGCAAATCCCGACTACCCACGGTTGCGGTTGTGTCTCCAGCATTGCCTGCAAGCGTTGCTGGATCGCCCGGCTGTGATCATGCAACTGGCGATAACTGATCGACTGCTCGGCGAGGTGCAGCGCCGGGCGTTCCGCGTGTTCGATCAGGCTCCGTTGCAGCCGCTCGATCACCGGGATCTGCGCCTGTTGCAGCAACGCCGGATTGGCCGTGGCATTGAAGCGATGGACATAAGCCAGGCTGTCGAGATACCGCAGGTTTTGCACCTGCTCGAAGTCCGGCGCACGGGCCGTTGTCGCATGCTGGAAATACTCGGCATCGCGGGAAAAGCGGCTGACCAGTAGCGCCACTTCGTCCACCACCTGCGCCAGTGTTCGCTGGCGCAGGGCCTGACCGTTGCCGGACGGTTCGTCGGCGATGGGCACGCGGCTCAGCAGCGTCGAGTTGCAGAGGCACAGCAGATCGAGCACCGGCAAACCGCCGGCGCCCGTTGCACCGATGCCCAGACGTAAAGTCAGGTGCGCTGTCGCGCCGTGATTTTGCGGCGCAAGACTGCCGTCATCGATCACCAGATCCACCGACGGAGCAGTCTCTGTCAGCAATGAATGACCGTGTTGTTCGAGCTCCTGCGCCAGGTCGGTCAAGACTTGGCTGCGGCCCCTCAGCAAAATATCGAGACGTCTCATGTCAGCCTCCTTGTCAAACCAGGTAGTCGCGCAGGGCGTGCTGCACGCACGGTGTGTCGAGCAGCGAGCTGTTGTGGAAAAACCGCACGATGTTGCCCACCAGCGGGTGGTGGCGATTGATCGGGAAGGCCAGCCCGGCCATCTCGTCTTTCAGGGCGCGGCGGGTGGCATCGTTGACCAGCAAAGCGTCGATCAGGCGCAGGTCGAAGGACTTCTGGATGTCGTTGGTCAGGTAATGGCCGATGAACACCGGCAGGATCTGCGCGATGCAGTCGCGATCCGCATCGCTCGCGGTGTGCCAGTAGATGCGCACCATCCGCGCCCAGAAACTCGAGTGCCGGCCCTCGTCGAGCAAGTGATCAGCCATCAGGCCCTTGATCGACGGCTTGACCGTGTCGTCCCGGGCGAATGCCGCGACATCGCCGGTCACGGTGTTTTCGGCGATGGCCACGCAGATCAGTTCCACGGCGCTGCGCAGGTGTGGCGGAGCCAGTTCGACGGCGGCCGGAATCGCCCGGCTCAGTTCGATTTCATTCGGCAGCTCGATCGGCTCGATGCCGGTCATGGCCACCGTCTGTTGCATGAAATCCATCGCCACCAGCGCGTGGTAATCCTCGTCCACCACCACGGTCATGGCGTCGTAACGACAGGCGAACGGGAAGGGCACGGCGAAGCGATTCTTGGCGATGCTGCGGGCGGTCTTGTCGACGATCTCGGTTTCGAAAATCACCACGTCGTTGATGAATTTGTACAGCGTCTGCACCAGGGCGAAATCACGCTGTTCCGGGCATTCGCGCAGGAAGGTTTCGCTGAGCACCAAGGGCTGGCGGCTGAGCGGATAGATCAGCCGCGCGTCGTCCTCCAGCACGCGGCGTGGCCGGGTGCGAATGGTCGCGCGGCTTTCCCAGGCGTCGGCGAAAGACTGGTAGTCGGCGGCGTTCATTGGGCCACCTCCGCCAGCGGCTCACGCATGCTCAGACGCAGGCCGTCCCACAGGGCGATGCGGCTTTCCACGGCGGCGATGGCGCTGGCGTAGACTTCGGCTTCGCGCTGCGGATCGCCGTCCACCAGCCGGTCCAGCAGTTGCTCGGCGGCCGGGCCGTGGTCTTCGGAGTCGACCTCGATGTGTCGCTCCAGGTAGTAACGGAAGGTCGGCGCCTGTTCGACGCCGATGCCCCAGGCATCGAGCATGCGCTGGAACATGGTCGGGATCACGCTCTCGCGACCGTGAAGGAATGCGGCGGCAACGCTGTGACCGGGTGCATGCAGTGCGGTGTGCAAGGTGTCACGGACGAACCGCGCAGCGGCCGGATCGACCTCGACGCTTTGCAGGGCGACGTCGTAACTCACGCCTTCCTGTTGCAGCGTCACGAAGCGCTCCACCGCTGTCGTGTCCGCACCGACTTCGCGCATCGCATCGAGGTACAGTTCGAAGTGACTGTAATGCCCGTGTGGCAGCCGGTCGTCAGATTCTTCCCCGAGCACGATTTCATTGATCAGTCTTGCTGCGTGCGGATCCCGTGGCGGCAACCACGGCAGACGCGTGCAAGTCAGTTCCTGCTGCAGGCGCTTGGTCAGCGACATGAAGTCCCAGACCGCAAATACATGGGACTCCATGAATCGGCGCAATGTCGTCAAAGAATCGATTTCGGAGAAGATCGGATGAACGCTGAGTTCGGCTTTCTTTAGTGTAAGTTGCTCTTTAGTTGGCATGGTTGCGAGACTCTGGCTAATAGGGAAGTAAGGACTGCTCAATCAATCGCTAATAACGTTGAACAAGTTTCTCCAGGCGAACGACAGCCTCATTCGGTTTCGATGAAAGCAGGCAATGTCTGAAGGGCCCAAAACTACAGCGGACGGTCAAGCCGTCGCAATCAAGGCCGTACTGCAAGGTTGTGCCGGGCTTGTCATTTCGGATCCAAACTCGGCGAAGAAAAACTAATACATCGCAAAACAACTTAACAAGTTTATTTTTAATTATTTTTAGTTGGCTGTTTTTGAAGTATGAGTGGGTCTGATAAAACTTATAAGTTAAGTTTTATTTGGGCGTAGTTGCTCCTTTCGGCGTTTAATGGCCAAAATTGAACGACAAGAGTGAATGCCTCACTCGAAGCAACTTTCCAATTGAGTAATTGAATGAATATGAGGGGATGAAGTCGGGCTGTAACGGCGCCGTTTCTTCCTGTTCCCGTGACAAGGCTCCTTCCGTAGGTTCCTGGTGCGGGGACTGCTGCCGGGGCGGCGCGTCCCCGTTCTATATTGGGTTGGCGGTCCAAGGGTGCGCGTAAATCAGCGCCGCGGCTATCGTCGAAAATGACTTCCTTGCGGTGCAAATTCCGGGCTGTTCAAAGCAGGGGGAGGTTAGAGCGCAAGCGTCGATGTGCCACGGCAAATGACCGTGACCGGTGGGGGGATTTGTAAGCGGGTTATTCGCCGGGTGAGTGGAGGCTCACCCGGGAGGGAGAATTCAGCGTGCTGCTTTGCGGCTTTGGCCGGCTGAGCTGGCGAGGTAACGGGTGATCACCTCGACACCGCGATTGAGGTGTTGCTCCAGCAGTGTCACGGCGTGCGGGGTGTCACGCTCTTTCACGGCCTGCAACAACGCGCGGTGATCGTCCTGGGAGAGTTTGCCCAGGCCCATGGCCTCGAGGTTGAAGCGCAGGAAGCGTTCTTCTTCATTCAGGCCGTCTTCCACCAGTCGCAATAGCCGGCCATTGGGCGCCTTGCTGTAGAGCGCCATGTGAAACAGACGGTTGAGCCGGCCGATTTCGGTGTAGTCGTGTTCGTTTTCCAGTTCTTCGATGTAGCCGGCCGCGCGTTCGTGATCGGCCGGGGTCAGCAGCGGGATCGATTGGCGCAGCGCTTCTGACTCCAGCAGGATGCGCAGCTCATAGGTTTGCGTTGCATCGCCCTGAATCAGCGGCGCCACCACGGCGCCCTTGTGGGCAATCACGCTGAGCAGGCCCTGAGCCTCAAGTTGGCGCAAGGCTTCGCGCACCGGCATGCGGCTGACACCGAACAGGTCGGCCAGGTCCTGCTGGCGCACGGCGGTGCCGCAGGGCAGGCGCCCGTCGAGAATCGCGGCTCGCAGGGTTTCTTCGATGACCGAGCGCGCCAGATGCGCGGGAATCGGGCCGTCGACTTTGATGCTGTGGAGTGGCTTGGGCTTCTGGGTCACAACTGCACACCCTATGACTGCGGATTTGGATCCAAAGGACACTAGTGATTGCTCTACAGGTTGTCAAACCGTGTAGAAGAACCCTGTAACATCTGAAGTTTAGCGCGCCAGCGATGATCTCAGGGTGCCATTGTTTTTTGCTGGGCTAACCTTCACCATCAAGCGCTTTCCTCTCTGCCCTGGATGCCTTGCATTGGCGGTACGTTTCGCGTTCCCACGGATCGCGCGCTGGCTTGCCTGCGCGCTGCTGCTGGCCGGCATCATGCTGGGCGGCCTGCATGCCGATTGGGATTTTTCCGCGATCAGCCGCAAGGCCACGGCGCTGTACGGGCCGTTGGGTGCCGGGCAACAGCGGATCGATGCCTGGCAGAATCTGCTGGCCACGCAGAAGCAGGTCAGCGAGATGGAAAAGCTCAAAGTGGTGAACCTGTTTTTCAACAAACAGATGCGCTACGTCGAAGACATCGATCTGTGGCACGAGGTCGACTATTGGGAAACCCCTATCGAAGCCTTGTGGAAAGGCGCCGGCGACTGCGAAGACTATGCGATCGCCAAGTATTTCAGCCTGCGCCACCTCGGTGTGGCCAGTGACAAGTTGCGTATCACCTACGTCAAGGCGCTGCGCCAGAACCGCGCGCACATGGTCCTGACTTACTATTCCAGCCCTGACGCCATGCCGCTGGTGCTCGACAGCCTGATCGATCCGATCAAGCCGGCCGCCGAGCGAACCGATTTGCTGCCGGTCTACTCTTTCAATGCCGAAGGGTTGTACCTGCCGGGCGCCAAGGGCAACAAGAAGGTCGGTGACACCAAGCGCCTGTCACGCTGGCAGGATGTGTTGAAGAAAATGCAGGCCGAAGGATTTCCGGTCGAGACGACTAACTAGGAGCACGCGCTCAGATGTCTTTGTTCAAACAGCTGTTGATCGCTATCTGTCTGTTCCTGGTGGTCGCCTTCACCGGCAGCTTCATGGTCAGTCTGGAGAGCTCGCGCACCCAGTACGTCAACCAGTTGCGCTCCCACGCCCAGGATGCGGCCACGGCGCTGGCGCTGTCGTTGACGCCGAACATCGATGACCCGGCGATGGTCGAGTTGCTGGTCAGTTCGATTTTCGACAGCGGTTATTACTCAAGCATCCGCGTGGTCGACCTGAAGACCGACCAGACCATCGTCGAGCGCAACGGCATTCCGGCGGTCACCAACGTGCCGGACTGGTTCGTCAAACTGATCGGCCTGGAGCCGGCCGGTGGCGATGCGCTGGTCAGCCGTGGCTGGGAGCAGGCAGCGCGGGTCGAGGTGGTCAGCCACCCGATGTTCGCCCTGGCCAAGCTCTGGCAGAGCGCACTCGGCAGTCTTGGCTGGTTGCTGGTCTGCGGTGCGGTCAGTGCGGTGCTGGGCGCGTTGTTGCTGCGTCGGCAATTGAAGCCGCTGGATTACATGGTCAAGCAATCCCACGCCATCGCCCGCCGCGAGTTCCTCAGCCTGCCGGACCTGCCGCGCACGCCTGAATTGCGCCGTGTGGTGCTGGCGATGAACCAGATGGTCGAGAAGCTCAAGGCGCTGTTCCAAGAGCAGGCCGAGCGCAGTGAAAAACTGCGCACCGAATCCTATCAGGACAACCTCACCGGGTTGGCCAACCGGCGTTATTTCGAGATGCAGCTGAATGCGCGGGTGAGCAACCCGGAGCAGGCCAGTTCCGGTTATCTGCTGCTGTTGCGGGTCAAGGATCTGGCCGGTCTCAACCAGCGCCTCGGCGGTCAGCGCACCGATGAATTGTTGAAAGCGGTTGGCGAGCAACTGTCCCGCGAGTGCGCCAAATACCCGGAAACCCAGAACCTCATCACCCGCATTCGCGGTGGTGAATTCGCCGTGCTGGCGCCGGGGCTGACCCGCGAAGAAGCGTTGCAGCTGGCGCAGAGCCTCGACAGTGCCCTGAGCAGCCTGCACGCGACGGGCGCCACCGACGTGGCCGCCGTGGCTTCTATCGGCCTGGCACCGTTCGCTCACGGCGATTCGCCGCAAGCGGTCCTCAGCCTCGGCGATCAGGCGCTGGCCCAGGCCGAAGGGCAGGGCGAGCAGAACTGGGCATGCCTCGATCAGAGCCTGGTGGCGGACGTCGGTGACGATCACCACGCTTGGCACCGTTTGCTCGATCAGGCGTTGAATCAGCGGCGTTTCGAGCTGTTCTTCCAGCCGGTAGTGGCGGCGCAGGATACGCAACTGGTGCTGCATTACAAGGTGCTGTCGCGCTTGCTCGACGAGCAGGGCCAGACCATTCCCGCCGGGCGCTTCCTGCCGTGGCTTGAGCGCTTCGGCTGGACCGCGCGGCTGGACCGGTTGATGCTCGAGCGGGTGCTGGAGCAGATGGCCGGTCATGAAGAATCCCTGGCGCTGAATCTGTCCTCGGCGACCCTGGCCGATCCGCAGGCGTTGAACAAAGTGTTCGAGATTCTGCGAGCGCATTCCAACCTCGGTGCGCGCCTGACCCTGGAAATCGGCGAGGAACAATTGCCGGAGCAAGCGGTGCTGGAACAGTTGACCCGGCGCCTGCGCGAGCTCGGTTTCTCCCTGAGCCTGCAGCGTTTTGGCGGACGCTTCAGCATGATCGGCAACCTGGCGCGGCTGGGGCTGGCGTATTTGAAGATCGATGGCAGTTACATCCGGGCGATCGATCAAGAAAGCGACAAGCGTTTGTTCATCGAAGCGATCCAGCGTGCGGCGCACAGCATCGATCTGCCGCTGATTGCCGAGCGGGTCGAGACGGAAGGGGAATTGTCGGTGATTCGCGAGATGGGGTTGTATGGGGTTCAGGGGCAGCTGTTCGGTGAGCCCAAGCCCTGGAAATAATGCAGCGCCAAACTGATCGTTCCCACGCTCCGCGTGGGAATGCATAAAGGGACGCCCCGCGTTCCAGTCACACCGTCGGTGTCGCGTCAGACACTGATGTGACGCGGAGCGTCACGGGCGGCATTCCCACGCAGAGCGTGGGAACGATCGACTGTAGGCAAATCAGATCAACCCACCCTCATCCTCATCAATCAACTGACTCAACCCGCCCAGCGCTTCCCGAGCCTGGGTCCGGTCCATCAACTTGGCCTGGGCCGCCGCTGGCAGGTCGGTGACGCGGATCACGCCTTTCTGGGTCAGCACCTGAATCAGGTCATCGAGTACCCGGATCATTTCCAGGTCGCTCTGCTTGAGCTGTTTGAGGCTGTTCTCCACGGCCTCGTTGGCGTACCAGGCCTGGATTTCGTGGTGGTCGGCCGGCAGCGTTTCCGTGGCCTCGGCGTAGGCCGCAGCTTCCACGCGAATCAACTGACCCTGCGCATCGCGTTGCACGTAAAACATTGAGCATCCCTCGGAAATGGACCAGCGTCATGCTGTCAGCAGCATAGCCAACTGCGCGCGAGTATGCGGTGCGCCGACGAAATCGTCACCGGTTCAAGCACCGCAAACGTGACGGCCGCCCCAAGTGGGGCGGCCGTTTTTCACGCATCAGCTGTTGTTGTGGTCGACCTTGATGGTCGGATCGCTGCCGGCAATCAGGTTATGAATGTTGGCCGTGGACCAGTTGTTGCCTTCCAGTTTGATCGTCACGTCCGGTGTGGCGGCTGCGGCATCGCCCGAGTTGAACTTGCCGCCCGAGCTGACTTGCAGCGACGACACACCGTCGACCGTGGTGATCTTCAGGAAGTTGTCGATGGTGCTGCCACTCTCACCCTGCAACAGATCACGCAGGTCGATGCGGTCGCCTTCGCTGGCCTTGAAGTCCTTGATCACGTCGTTGCCGGTGTCGCCCGCCTTCCAGACGAAGGTGTCGGCACCCGAACCACCGATCAGGATGTCGTTGCCCTGACCACCGATCAGCGTGTCGTTGCCGGTGCCGCCGAGCAGGATGTCATTGCCCTTGCCGCCGTCGAGCAGGTCGTTGCCGCCCGAGCCGAACAGGATGTCATTGCCCGCGCCGCCCAGCAGCGTGTCGTTGCCGTCGTGGGCACCGGACACATCGAACGCCTGATAGTGCTCGGTGATGTACTGGTGCACGTTGCTGGTGGTGACTTTGCTGACGTCGACCCCGGTTTCCTTGGCCACGAACGCCTGCATCGCCTGGTAACCCTCGCCGGCAATGCCGTTGAAGCTCACCAGGTCGCCGAACAGGATGTCGTTGCCGTCGCCACCGCTGACGGTGTCGTTGCCCGGCATCGTCGCTTCGGTGTGGCCGATGATCGAGTTGGCCAGGTCCTTCGGATCGATGTTGGTTTGCGGCGTCTTGTCCGAATCGTACGGTTTCAGGTCGTTGAGGCTGACACCGCTGTTGATGCCGATGGCCTCCACGTTCGACAAGCCGTTGAGCAAGGCGAAACCGCTGCTGGCGTTATCGGTGGTCGTCGTCGTGGTGCTGCTGCCGTTGCCCGCCAGGCTCGAGATCTCGTAGGTACCGTCACCCTGAGCGTGGATGGTACCCAGGCTGTTCCAGCTCCAGCTGCCGTTCTTGTACGTCTGCAATACCACGGCGCCGGCCGTGTTGATACTCAGGTAGTGGGTGTTGTCGATGTAGGTGCTGAAGCTGTCGCCCAGTTTGTAGTTGCTGGTTTTCACCACGTCATCGAGCTTCACGTTGCCGTACAGCGTCGGGTTGGTCTGCTCGTTGCTCTGGTAGTAGGTCGGCTGGCCGTCGGTGATGAAGTACGTGAGGTTCTTCGCCCCGGTGTTGGCCAGCGCTTCGGCGCTCTGGAAGAAGTTCGCCGTGGCCTTGAACACGTCCTCGTAGTTGGTGCCGCCGCCGGACGACATCGAGTCCAGTACGGCCTTGAGCAAGGTCAGTGCGTTCGGATCGTTGAGGTTCACCGACACCGACTTGTTGACCTGGGTATCGAAGTCCACCAGGAAGATGTTCACCGTGCCGGAGTTGTTGCCCAGGCTCTGCTTGAGGGTGTTGAACACCGACGTCAGCGAGTCCTTGGCGGCGTTGATCGACGAGGCGCTCATACTGCCCGAGCTGTCGACCATGAACGCGATGTTGTAGTTGGTGCCCGGCACCACGGTCAGGCCGCCGATGTCGGCGACGATGATGTCGTTGCCGTCGGTGCCGGTGACGGTGTCGTCCGCCGAAGTGGCGACCACCGCGTTGTAAACCGCTGGCACCACGGTGACCGGGATGGTCGCAGTGGTGCTGGCCGAGCCGCCGACTTGTTCGGTGGAGGTCGAGGTCACGGTCAGGTTGAACTGGCCGTTGTAGTAGGTCGGCGGGGTCACGGTCAGGGTGCCGAGGTTCCAGCCGGTGACGTTGGCGTCGCCGCTGGTGGCGGTCACGGTGAAGCTGTGGCCTGCGCCGTCGCTGAGCACCGAACCGACCGGTGCGCCGCTGATCTTGATGCTCAGGGTTTCCGAGCCGTCGGTGTCGGTCAGCGCGGTGCTGATCGACGACAGTTTCACCGTGGTGCCTTCGGCGCCGGTGTTGAGTTTGTAGCCGTCGTAATAGCCTTCGCCGTTGTTGCCGTGCAGATCGGAGACGGTCACGCCGGCATTCACCAGATCCTGCACGCCGGTGTAGATCGGCACGCCGGCACTGCTCAGGTCGATCGGCGTGCTGCCGTTGACCGACAGGTTGACGTCGTAGCTGCCCGGGCCGCTCTGGTTGTGGTGGTAGATGTCCAGGGTGTAGTAACCGCTGGTGGTCGGGGTGAACGAACCGTTGAGGTTGCCGCCCGCGCCCCACGTGGTCGAGGCCACGTTCTTGCCGCCGATGGTCACCAGCAGGCTGTCATCACCGGTGCCGCTGAAGGTGTAGGTCTTGCCGGCTTCCAGATAAATCAGGCCCGAGGTTTTCGACGCAGTGCCGGCGGTCACGCTGCCATCGGACTGCACGTTGTTCACAGTGCCGCTGGTGTTCGGCTTGCCTGCGCCGTCGATCACGTTTTTCAGGGTGGTCGAGTTGGCGCCGCTGCCGTCGGTGCCCAGGCCCGACAGACCGGTCCAGACTTCCTTGATCAGGCCGGTGGACTTCACGCTGTTGTCGGCCACCGACAGGGTCGGTGCATCCGCCACCGGCGTGATGTCGATCTTGATGGTGCCAGTGTTGCCCAGCAACTGGCCGTCGGTTGGCTGGAATTTGATCTGCGCGTAGTCGGCCTGATTGTTACCAACGCCAGTGCCACCGTAACCGTTCACACCCGACTCGTTGGCATCCGGCAGGAAGCGCAGCTTGCCGGCGTCGATGTCGGCCTTGCTGAAGGTCTGGTTGGTGGCGACGTCTTTCCAGGTCGAACCGTCCAGGTACTGCAGTTTGCCTTCGCCCGGCAGCTGGGTGATTTTCACGCCCAGGCTGCTGGCCGGGCTGTCGACGTCGCTGATGCCGAAGGTCGACCAGCCGAGAACCAGCGGGGTGTCTTCGGTGCCGGTGACGTTGACCGGTGCAGCGACCGGCGCATCGTTGACCGCCACCACGTTGACCGTGGTGGTCGCGGTGTTGGAGTAGTTGCCGCCATCGGTCACGGTCACGGTGATGATCCGTGGCACGGTGCTCGGATCTTCACTGCTGTTGGTGAAGCTGATGTTCTTGATCGCCTGCATGTAGTCGGCGAGCGTCGCGTTGCCCGACAGGGTCAGGGTGACGGTGCCGTTGGTGCTGTTGGCGTTGATGGTGATGCCGTTGACGCTGTTGCCCAGATTCAGCGCATCGCCGTCCTGACGGTTGGTCAGCACGACGGTGGCGCCGGTCAGCATGGTGCTGTCCGGGTCGGTGATCTTGATGTCGGTGTCGGCAATCGACACGCCTGCGCCCGGGGTGTTCTCGGTGAAGGTCACCTTGTAGTCGGCACCCGTTGCACCGCTGGAGTTGTTGGCGTCGAGGTCGATGACCGGCGGTGCATCGTTGTCGATGATCGAGGTGCTGACGCTGCCATTGGTGCTGCTGACCGCCAGGTTTTCGAAGTTGCCACCGGTGGCCGAGTCGATCTTGACCACGAAGTTCTCGGTGCCTTCGGTGATCTTGTCGTCGATGGTCGCAACGTTGAACTGCGCGCTGCTGGCACCGGCCGGGATCTTCACGGTGTACACGCCGGTGAAGTCCGAACCGTCGGCGGCGGTGCCGCTGTAGACGATTTTCAGGGTCACTTCGGTCTGCGCCGGGTGGGTCAGGCTGACGGTGTAGCTGGCGGTCTGGCCTTCGGTCACCGAGGTGCTGCCGGTGATGCTGACGGTGGTGGTGTCGATGGTATCGGTGACGCTGGTCACGGCTGGTGTGTTGCTGGTCACCAGGTTTTCGAAATTGCCGCCGGTAGCGTTGGTGATCGTGGCCTGCACATTGCCGGCGTCCTTGTAGACGTCATCGGCTGGGGCTGGAACCGTCACGGTGCCGGTGGTTTTACCCGCTTCGATGGTGATCACCGAACCGTTGCTCAGGGTCACGGTCACTGGCGAGCCAGCGGCATTGGTCAGGGTTGCGGTGTAGGTGATCGAACCACCTTCGGCCACGGTGCCGGTCGCGCTGAGCGACAGGTTGGTGGTGTCGATGGTGTCGGTGACGGTGGTGCTGACCGGTGTCTTGTCGGCCACGAGGTTTTCGTAGTTGCCGCCGCTGACGTTGGTGATCGCGTTGGTCAGCGGCGTGTGGCCGGTCAACGCGTCGTTCGGCGCGGTAGTGGTCACGGTGCCGGTGGTTTTGCCGACTTCGATGGTGATCGACTGACCGTTGGCCAGGGTCACGGTCACAGGCGAGCCTGTCACTGGCGCGCCGACGGTCGCGGTGTAGACCACGTTGCCACCTTCGGCCGCCGTCGTGGTCGCGGTCAGCTTCACGGTGGTGGTGTCGATAGTGTCGGTGACGCTGGTCACGGCTGGTGTGGTGCTGGTGACCAGGTTCTCGAAGTTGCCGCCGGTGGCGGACTTGATCGTCGCCTGCACGTTGCCGGCGTCTTTGTAGACGTCGTCAGCTGGCGCAGGAACGGTCACGGTGCCCGTGGTTTTACCGGCTTCGATGGTGATCACGGCGCCGTTCGACAGGGTCACGGTCACTGGTGAGCCAGCGGCGTTGGTCAGGGTCGCGGTGTAGGTGATCGAGCCACCCTCGGCCACGGTGCCGGTCGCGCTGAGCGACAGGTTGGTGGTGTCAACGGTGTCAGTCACGGTGGTGCTGACCGGCGTCTTGTCGGCCACGAGGTTTTCGTAGTTGCCGCCAGAAACGTTGGTGATCGAGTTGGTCAGCGGTGTGTGGCCGGTCAACGCGTCGTTCGGCGCGGCAGTGGTCACGGTCCCGGTGGTCTTGCCGACTTCGATGGTGATTGACTGACCGTTGGCCAGATTCACGGTTACCGGCGAGCCAGTCACCGGCGCACCCACGGTAGCGGTGTAGGTGACGGTGCCACCCTCGGCCGCTGTTGCGGTTGCGGTCAGCTTCACGGTGGTGGTGTCGATGGTGTCAGTAACGCTGGTCACGGCTGGCGTGGTGCTGGTCACCAGGTTTTCGAAGTTGCCGCCCGTGGCATTGGTGATCGTGGCTTGCACGTTACCGGCGTCTTTGTAGACGTCATCGGCTGGCGCAGGAACGGTCACGGTGCCCGTGGTTTTGCCCGCTTCGATGGTGATCACGGCGCCGTTGCTCAAGGTCACGGTTACCGGAGTGCCCGCAGCATTGGTCAGGGTTGCGGTGTAGGTGATCGAGCCACCCTCGGCGACCGAGTTGATAGCGCTCAGGGACAGGTTGGTGGTGTCGACGGTGTCAGTGACGGTGGTCGAGACCGGGGTCTTGTCGGCAACTAGGTTCTCGTAGTTACCGCCGCTGACGTTGGTGATGGCGTTGGTCAGCGGTGCATGACCGTTCAGCACGTCGTTCGGCGCGGTGGTGGTCACGGTGCCGGTGGTTTTGCCGACTTCGATGGTGATCGACTGACCGTTGGACAGGTTTACGGTCACAGGCGAGCCGGTCACCGGCGCGCCCACGGTAGCGGTGTAAGTGACGGTGCCACCTTCAGCCGCGGTCGCGGTTGCAGTCAGCTTCACGGTGGTGGTGTCGATGGTGTCAGTAACGCTGGTCACCGCTGGTGTGGTGCTGGTGACCAGGTTCTCGAAGTTGCCACCGCTGGCGTTGGTGATCGTTGCCTGTACGTTGCCGGCGTCCTTGTAGACGTCGTCGGCTGGCGCAGGAACGGTCACGGTGCCGGCGGTTTTGCCCGCTTCGATAGTGATCACTGCACCGT
>NZ_RRZJ01000047.1:0-25427 GCF_004368175.1 Pseudomonas sp. CH235 | reverse complement strand
ATATCGAAGCTCTGCGCAATCATCTGCAAACCCGGTTGCCGCAAGCGCTGATCCCGGCGGCTTACGTGCGACTCGACACCTTGCCGCTGACCGCCAACGGCAAACTCGACCGCAAGGCCTTGCCGGAGCCGGATCAAAGCGCATGGCTCAGCCGTGAATACGAGGCCCCACAAGGGCCGGTGGAAACTGCGCTGGCGCAGATCTGGGCCGATGTTCTGAAGCTGGAAAAAGTCGGTCGCCACGACAACTTTTTCGAACTGGGCGGCCATTCGCTGCTGGCCGTCACCCTGATCGAACGCCTGCGCCAGATCGGCTTGAACACCGATGTGCGTGTGCTGTTCAGCCAGCCAACTCTGGCAGCCCTGGCCGCAGCGGTGGGCAGCGGTCGCGAAATCGAAGTGCCGGCCAATCGCATTCCCGCTGATTGCAGCCACATCACTCCGGAACTGCTGAGCCTGACCGAGCTGGATCAGTCGAGCATCGACCGGATCGTCGCCCGCGTGCCGGGCGGCGCGGCGAACGTGCAGGATATTTACCCGCTGGCGCCGTTGCAGGAAGGCATCCTCTATCACCACTTGAGCGCAGAGCAGGGCGACCCGTATCTGCTGCAATCGCGGCTGGCCTTCGACAGCGTCGAGCGTGTGGAAGCCTTCGCGGCAGCGCTGCGTCAGGTCATTTCCCGTCACGACATCCTGCGCACGGCGGTGATCTGGCAGGAACTCGCGGAGCCGATGCAAGTGGTGTGGCGTCACGCAGATCTGCCTGTGCAGGAGATCGTGCTTGATCCGGCGGATGGCGACATTCTCGAGCAGTTGCATGGGCGTTTCGATGCCCGTCACTACCGCCTCGACATCAGTCAGGCACCGTTGCTGCGTCTGGTGTACGCGCGTGATCCGGCCCACGACCGGGTGGTCGCGATGTTGCTGTTCCACCATGTGGTGATGGATCACACTGCGCTGGACGTGGTGCAGCACGAAATGCTCGCCTGCCTGCAAGGGCATGAAGCCTCGCTGGGCGCGGCGGTGCCTTACCGCAACTACGTAGCGCAGGCGCGGCTGGGTGTCAGCGAGCAGGAGCACGAAGCGTTCTTCCACGACATGCTCGGCGACATCGACGAGCCGACCTTGCCGTTCGGCTTGCAGGATGTGCAAGGTGACGGTAGCGACATCGAGGAAACGCGACAGGCCCTGACCGAAGCGACCGGCCAGCGTCTGCGCAGCCTCGCACGGCAACTGGGCATCAGCGTGGCCAGCCTGTTCCACCTCGCGTGGGCACAGGTGCTGGCCGCGACATCCGGGCAGGATCGTGTGGTATTCGGCACGGTGCTGATGGGCCGGATGCAGGGCGGCGAGGGGGCCGACCGGGCGTTGGGGATGTTCATCAACACCTTGCCGCTGCGGGTCGATCTGGGGGCAACCCCGGTGCGCGAAGGGGCTCGGGCGACGCATGCGAGACTCAGCGCATTGCTCGGCCATGAGCACGCGTCACTGGCACTGGCCCAGCGTTGCAGCGGCGTGGCCGCGCCGTCGCCGCTTTTCAGTTCGATGCTCAACTACCGGCACAGCGCTAATGAAGCTCAACAGCAAAACCTTCGTCAGGCCTGGCAAGGCATCGAGACCCTGAGCAGCGAAGAACGCACCAACTATCCGCTGAGCCTGGGCGTCGATGATCTGGGCAGCGGTTTTGTGCTCACCGCCATGACCCCGGCGAGCATCGGTTCGCAGCGCATCTGTGACTACATGCAGACCGCGCTGGAGAAGCTGGCGGATGCTCTGGAACAGGCACCGGATCAGCCGCTGAACCGCTTGCCGATCCTTGACGGCGCTGAACGTCAGCAGGTGCTGTACGACCTCAACGTCACCGGCACCGCCGACGATCTGGAGCAAACCGTTCACGCTCTGTTCGAGGCGCAAGTGCAACGCACGCCGCAAGCCGTTGCGTTGCAGGCTGGTGAGCAGCGGCTGACTTACGCCGAACTCAACGCACAGGCCAACCGTCTGGCCCATCACCTGCGCGAGTTGGGCGTGGGGCCGGATTCGCGGGTGGCAATCTGTGTCGAGCGCGGGCTGGAGCTGATGGTCGGTCTGCTCGGCATCCTCAAGGCCGGCGGCGCCTATGTGCCGCTGGATCCTGCGTACCCGGCGGAACGTCTGGATTACATGCTCAAGGACAGCGCGCCGGTAGCGGTGCTGGTGCACGGGGCGACGCGTGAGTTGCTGGGCGAGAGCACCGCGCTGGTGATCGATCTGGATCAGGATCACTGGACATTCAATCCGGAGGACAACCCGCAAGTACCGAACCTGAGCGCTTCGAACCTGGCCTACGTGATCTACACCTCCGGCTCGACCGGTGCACCGAAGGGCGTGATGGTCGAGCATCGTGGCGTAGGCAATTTGCTGCACTGGAGTTCGCAGCTGTGTCCCGCCGTGACGGACGGTGTCCTGTTGCAGAAAACCCCGTTCAGTTTCGATGCCTCGGTCTGGGAGCTGTTCTGGCCTCTGAGCGCTGGCCTGCGTCTGGTGCTGGCGCGTCCTGACGGGCACCGCGAGCCGGCGTATCTGGCGCAGGTGATTCGCGAACAGCGGATCAGCGTGATCCAGTTCGTGCCGGTCCTGTTGCAACAGTTCCTCGAACAAGACGCTGTCAGCCAGTGCAGCAGCCTTACCGACGTGTTCTGTGGCGGCGGTGACCTGACGCCGGCGCTGGCTCGCCTTGTGCGCGAGCGTTTGCCGCAAGTGCGCTTGCACAACGTTTACGGCCCGACCGAAGCCACGGTCGACAGCACGGCGTGGACGCTGGAACCGTCGATGCCGGTACCGGACAGCGCGTTGCCGATCGGACGGCCGATCAACAACACCCGTCTGTATGTCCTCGATGCCGCCAAGCGGCCGGTGCCGATGGGCGTGATCGGTCAGTTGTTCATTGGTGGTGCCGGGGTTGCGCGGGGCTATCTGGGCCTGCCGCAGTTGATGGCTGAACGGTTTATCCCGAGCCCGTTCGTGGCCGGCGATCGGCTGTACGCCACGGGCGACCTAGTGCGTTACCGCGCCGATGGTCAGCTCGAATTCATCGGGCGCAACGACTTCCAGGTCAAGCTGCGTGGCCTGCGCCTGGAACCGGGTGAGATCGAAGCGCAGCTGCTCAGCCATCCGGCCGTGCGTGAAGCCGTGGTGCTGGTGCGTGAGGAGCGTCTGGTGGCGTACTTCACCTGGCATGCCGACGCCGGGCAACCGGGGGTCGAGGCGTTGCGCGAACACTTGCTGGCACGCTTGCCCGATTACATGGTGCCGTCGGCGTTTGTCGCGCTCGACAGCCTGCCGCTGAGCCCCAACGGCAAGGTCGATCGCAAGGCGCTGCCCGCACCGGATTCGGCTGCAGTCAGCATTCGCGAATACGAAGCCCCGGTCGGCGAGATGGAAATCCTCCTCGCGGGACTGTGGTGCGAATTGCTCAAGGTCGAGCGCGTCGGGCGACAAGACCATTTCTTTGAGCTGGGTGGGCATTCGTTGCTGGCGGTCAGCCTGATCGGGCGTCTGCAACAGGAAGGTATCGAAGCCGATGTCCGGACGTTGTTCGAGCAACCGACCCTGGCTGGTTACGCGGCTATCACGGAAAGAATGGAGATCGTCCTGTGAACCTGAATGAACTGTTGGCGGCGCTGAAGAAAAAAGACATCCAGTTGGCAATCACGGACGGGCAATTACGGGTCAATGGCAACAAGCAGGCCCTGAGTGAACCGGCCTTGCTGGCCGCATTGCGCGAGCACAAACCGGCATTGATCGAGCTGATCGAGGCGGGCGTTTACTCGCGCGCACGGGAGGGGCAGGTTGAAGTGCCGGTCAATGGCATTTCACCGGGCACAACACGGGTCACCCCGGCGATGCTGACGCTGGTTGACCTGAGCCAGGACACCCTCGATCAAATTGTCGCGCAGATCCCTGGCGGCGGCGCCAATGTCCAGGATATCTACCCGTTGACGCCGTTGCAGGAGGGCATCCTCTACCACCACGCGAGCGCTGCACAGGGTGATCCGTATGTGATGCAGGCGAAATTCGCGTTCAGCGGACTCGAGCGGTTCGAGGCATTCGTCCAGGCCCTGCAGACCGTCATCGAGCGCCACGACATTCTGCGCACCGCCATCGTTTGGGAAGGACTGGACACGCCGGTGCAAGTGGTCCTGCGACGTGTCGGGTTACCTGTGGAAGAAGTGCAGCTCGATGTGGCTCAAGGCGATGTTCTGGAGCAGTTGCATGCGCGATTCGACGCCCGGCATTTCCGTCTCGACGTGACACGTGCACCGCTATTGCGCCTGGCCCATGCCTGGGATGCAGAGTCCGGGCGTATTGTCGCGATATTGCTGTTTCACCACATGGCAATGGACCACTCGGCGCTCGCTGTGGTCAGCGAGGAAATGCAGGCTTGCCTGTCAGGGCAGAGCGCCAGACTGGGAGCGCCCGTACCGTTTCGCAATTATGTCGCCCAGGCGCGGCTAGGCATCAGCGAGGCGGAGCACGAGGCGTTTTTCCGCGAGATGCTCGGTGACATCGACGAGCCGACGTTGCCGTTCGGCCTGCAAGGCGTACATGGCGACGGCAGCGACATCGAAGAGTGCGGTGTGCCACTTGACCCGTTGCTGGGGCAGCGCCTGCGAGCCAGTGCCCGTTCGCTCGGGGTGAGTGTCGCGAGTCTGTTCCATCTCGGCTGGGGGCAGGTTCTGAATGCACTCACCGGCAAGTCCGCCGTTGTGTTCGGTACCGTGCTGATGGGGCGGATGCAAGGGGCGGAGTCGACCGAGCGCGCGCTGGGCATTTTCATCAACACCTTGCCGTTCCGTGTCGAGGTCAGCGCGCTGGCAGCAAGCGAGTCGGTGAAGGCCACCCATGCACGTCTGACCCGTCTGATGCGCCATGAGCACGCCCCGCTGGTGCTGGCCCAGCGCTGCAGCGGGGTGGTCGGGTCATCGCCGCTGTTCAGTTCGCTGCTCAACTACCGGCACAGCACCTCGAGTGCCAATGCCAGTGCCGAAGCGCTCTCGGCCTGGGAGGGGATCAGCGTCCTGCATGCGGAGGAACGCACCAATTACCCGCTGACCTTGAGCATCGATGACTTTGGCGATCACTTCAGCCTGACGCTGCTGGCCACCCGTGAAGTCGAGGCGCAGCGCATCTGCGGCTATATGGTGTGTGCCATGGAAAACCTGTTGCAGACACTGGAGCAAGCTGCGGATACGCCGTTGAGCCAACTGTCGGTTCTGCCCGCCCTGGAGCGCGAACAGCTGTTGACGGGGTTCAACACCAGTGATGTTGAATACGTACGCGGACAGACGATTCATCAACGCTTCGAGGCGCAGGTCGTCGCGCGACCGCAAGCGCTGGCAGCGGTGCAGCTGGACAAGCAACTGACGTTCCACGAATTGAACCGCCAGGCCAACCTTCTGGCACATCGCTTGATCGAACTGGGCGTGCAACCGGATGACCGGGTAGCCATTGTCGCCCGGCGAGGGCTGGATACCCTGGCCGGATTGCTCGCCGTCCTCAAGGCAGGCGCCGGGTATGTGCCGATCGACCCCGCGCACCCGGCCGAACGCCTGAACTATTTGCTGAGTGATTGCGCACCGGTGGCGATCCTGACCTCACGTGATTTGCTCGCACGGCTACCGGCGCAGGAGCTGCCGGTGCTTGATCTCGACCCGCGCACCTGGCGCTCAGGCAATGACGCAAACCCGGTGGTACCAGGTCTGTCCGAGGCGAACCTGGCTTACGTGATCTACACCTCCGGCTCCACCGGTTTGCCCAAGGGCGTGATGGTCGAACACCAGACACTGGCCAATCTGGTCGACTGGCACTGCAACGCGTTTGACCTGTGTGCCGGCCGCCATACGTCGAGTCTGGCCGGGTTCGGCTTCGACGCGATGGCATGGGAAGTCTGGCCAGCTCTGTGCGTCGGCGCGACCCTGCACCTGGCGCCTGCGCAGGACGGCGGTGAAGACGTCGACGGGCTGCTGGCCTGGTGGTGCGCGCAACCGCTGGACGTTAGTTTCCTGCCGACGCCCGTCGCCGAATACGCCTTCAGCCGGCATCTCGAGCACCCGACATTGCGCACCTTGCTGATCGGCGGCGACCGCTTGCGTCAGTTTTCGCGCAATCAGCATTTCGATGTGATCAACAACTATGGCCCGACCGAAGCCACCGTAGTCGCAACATCCGGACGGATCGAGGCGGGGGAGGCACTGCACATCGGTAAACCGGTGAGCAATACCTCGGTGTACCTGCTCGACGACCAACAGCGTCCGGTGCCGATCGGCGTATCCGGCGAGCTGTATATCGGTGGCGCAGGCGTGGCGCGCGGTTACTTGAACCGTGCGCAACTGACCGCTGAACGCTTTCTGCCGGACCCCTTCAGTGAACGACCGAATGCGCGTATGTATCGCGCTGGCGACCTTGCTCGCTGGCGCCCGGACGGGACGATCGAATATCTGGGGCGCAACGATGATCAAGTGAAAATCCGCGGCATGCGCATCGAATTGGGGGAAATCGAAAGCCGTCTACAGCAACTTCCCGGCATTCAGGAAGTGGTTGTCCTGGCCCGTGAAGATGAGCCCGGACAACCACGGCTGGTGGCCTATTTCACCGAGCAGGCCCAGGTGCAGCCACTGGCTGTGGCGCAACTGCGCGAGCATCTGCTGGGCCAGTTGCCCGAGTACATGGTGCCGGTCGCGTTCGTCCGGCTCGACAGCTTGCCGTTGACCGCCAATGGCAAGCTCGATCGCAAGGCCTTGCCGTTACCGGAGCGCACGGCCCTGCTCACACGCGAATACGAGGCGCCACAAGGCGAACTGGAATGCACACTGGCGCAGATCTGGGCCGAGGTTCTGCAGGTCGAACGGATAGGGCGTCAGGATCATTTCTTTGAGTTGGGCGGCCATTCGTTGCTGGCCATGCGCATGGTCGCGCAGGTGCGTCAGCGGCTGGGCGTGGAGCTAGCGCTCGGCGAGTTGTTCGCCAATGCCGAGCTGGCGTCGGTGGCGCAGTCGCTTGCCCAGGCCGGACGCTCGACACAGCCGCCGATCCTGCCGGTGCCACGGGAAGGCGCATTGCCGCTGTCTTTTTCCCAGCAGCGCTTCTGGTTTCTGGCGCAGATGGAAGGTGCCAACACGGCTTACAACATTCCGATCGGCCTGCGTTTGCGCGGTGTGCTCGATGCCGATGCACTGCAACGGGCACTGGCCAGGATAGTCGCCCGGCACGAAAGCCTGCGCAGCCGTTTCACGCCGTACAACGGCGAAGCCCAGGTGCTGATTACCCCGCCCGACAGCGGTGTGCTGCTGCGGGTCGAGGACTTGCGCCACCACCCGCAGGCCGATGAAGCCTTGCAGGCGCTGATTCAGGGGGAAGCTTCCGGCCCGTTCGACTTGCAGGATGATCCGTTGATTCGCGGACGGCTGGTGCGTATGGCCGACGATCACCATGTGTTGCTGATCACCTTGCATCACATCATCTCCGACGGTTGGTCGATGGAGGTGCTGACCCGCGAGCTGATGGCGTTGTATCAGGCTTTCAGTCAGGGGTTGGCGGACCCTTTGCCGCCGCTGGCGTTGCAATACACCGACTATGCCGTCTGGCAGCGACGCTGGCTGAGCGGGGAGGTTTTGCAGCGCCAGAGCGAATATTGGCAACGCACGCTGGCCGATGCGCCAGCCTTGCTGACGTTGCCTGCCGACCGACCGCGACCACCGCAACAGGATTACGCCGGCAGCAGCGTCGAAGTGTGCCTGGACGAGCGCTTGAGCGCCGGCCTCAAAGCCTTGAGCCAGCGCCATGGCGTGACGCTGTACATGACGATGCTGAGCGCGTGGGCGATGCTGCTCAGCCGGTTGGCCGGGCAATCGGACGTGGTGGTCGGTTCGCCGGTGGCCAACCGTTTCCGGGCCGAAATCGACGGATTGATCGGGTTGTTCGTCAATACCCTGGCGTTACGCATTGATACTTCCGGTGAGTTGAGCACCGAAGCGCTGCTGGCGCGGGTCAAGGCGCTGACCCTGCAGGCCCAGGCCCATCAGGACCTGCCCTTCGAGCAAGTGGTGGAAATTGCCCGACCGGCCCGCAGCCTGGCCCACAGCCCGCTGTTCCAGACCATGTTCAACTGGCGCAACAGCGACGGGCCGGTATTGGCGCTGGGGGATCTGACCCTGGAAGCGGTGGCGGAGCCGAGTCACTTCGCCAAGTTCGACCTGACCCTGACCCTGGGTGAATCGCCCAGCGGGATAAATGGCTGGATGGAGTACGCCACAGCGCTGTTCGATGAGGCGACGGCACGGCGTTATGCCGGTTACTTCCAGCGCTTGTTGCAGGCCATGGTCAACAACGACCAGGCAGTGCTGGAGCATGTGCAGATAATCGAGGATCAGGAACGCACGCAGTTGCTCGACGAATTCAACGCCACCGCACCGGACTGTCCGCAAGTGCTTACCGTGCACCGGGTCTTCGAGATGCAGGCCGCCGAGCATCCGCAAACCGTTGCCGCGGTGCACGGGACGCAGGTGTTGAGTTACGCGGAACTGAACCGCAGCGCCAACGGCCTGGCGCATCATCTCATCGCTCAAGGTGTGCAGCCCGGCGATCATGTGGCGATTCTGTTGCCACGCTCGCTGGAGTTGTTGGTCGCGCAGTTGGCGATCATCAAGTGTGCGGCGGCCTATGTGCCGCTGGACATCAACGCACCCGCCGAGCGTCAGGCATTCATGGTGCAGGATTGTCAGGCGGTCGCGCTGTTGACCGGCAGCGATCAGGTCATCGAGTACCCGGTACGGCGAATGGATCTGGATACCCTGGCGCTTGCCGGGAGTCCTTCGCACAACCCGGATCTGCCTCAGTCCTCGGAGGCGCTGGCGTACATCATGTACACCTCGGGCTCCACGGGCACCCCGAAGGGGGTCATGGTGCCGCATCGCGGCATTACCCGCCTTGTGATCGACTGCGGCTACGCCGATTTCAACTCGAGTGACCGGGTGGCATTCGCTTCGAACCCGGCGTTCGATGCGAGCACAATGGATATCTGGGGCGCCTTGCTCAACGGTGGCCAGGTGGCCGTGATCGATCATGCGACCTTGCTCGACCCACAGGCATTCGGTAGGGAGCTTGACCGGTGCGGGGCGACGATCCTCTTCGTCACCACAGCGTTGTTCAACCAGTACGTGCAATTGATTCCCGAGGCGCTCAAAGGGCTGCGCATCCTGCTGTGCGGTGGGGAGCGTGGCGATCCGGCGGCGTTTCGAAAGCTGCTCGCCGAAGCACCGGACCTGCGCCTGGTGCATTGTTATGGCCCGACCGAAACCACGACGTACGCCACCACCTTCGAAGTGCGTGAGGTGGCGCCGGATGCGGACAGCGTTTCGATTGGCGGCCCCATCGGCAATACCCGCGTGTATGTGCTGGATAACCGGCAACAACCGGTGCCCTTCGGCGTCACCGGTGAGTTGTACATCGGTGGTCAGGGTGTTGCGCTGGGTTATCTGAACCGGCCTCAACTGAGTGCCGAGAAATTCCTCCGGGATCCGTTCAGCGACAATCTGCAGGCCTTGATGTATCGCACGGGCGACCTGGTGCGCTGGCAGGCGCCGGGGCGACTGGAATGCATCGGCCGCAATGATGACCAGGTGAAGATTCGCGGCTTCCGCATTGAGCTCGGAGAAATCGAAAACCGCCTGTTGAGCTGTCCGGGGGTCAAGGAAGCGGTGGTTCTGGCCCGACGCGACGGACAGGAACCAACGCGGCTGGTGGCCTATTACACGGCGCACGATCCTGCATTGCAGGGCGCTACCCTCCGCGCGCTGCTGCAAGCCAGGTTACCGGAGTACATGGTGCCGACCGCCTGGGTGGCGCTGGAGAGCCTGCCGCTGAACAACAACGGCAAGGTCGATCGCAAAGCCTTGCCGGCGCCGACACACCAAGCGCTGGTCATGCGTGACTATGAAGCGCCGGCCAATCCTCTTGAGGAATCACTGGCCGGGCTATGGGCTGAAGTGTTGCAAGTCGGGCGGGTAGGCCGCCATGACAACTTCTTCGAACTGGGCGGGCATTCGCTGCTGGCGGTGCGGCTTGTCGATCTGATGCAAAAGTCCGACAGGCCGGTTTCGTTGGCCGAGCTGTTCCAGCATCCCACGGTCGAGGGGACTGCCACGCTGCTGTGCCAGCGCAGTGACGCTGTGCCGCTCCATGACGGCGTGGTCGTGGTGCGTGCAAGTGAACAAGGCACGCCGTTGTTCCTGGTGCATGAGTTCAGTGGCCGTGACCTGTATTTCCCGGCGCTGGGCCTGCACATCGGCGGCGAGTTCCCGATTTACGGCTTGCCGGGAATCGATTCCGGTATGACGCAACTGCGTACCATGGAATGCCTGGCAACCCGACTGGTCGAGGTGATCCGCGCCAGACAACCCCACGGCCCCTATCGGCTTGCCGGCTGGTCGTTCGGTGGCGTGCTGGCTTATGAAATCGCGGCGCAACTGCTCGGGATGGACGAGTCAGTGGCGTTCGTCGGGCTGATCGATACCTACGTGCCGCGCCTGGCCGATCCGAACAAGGCGCAGTGGAACGATGCACATGTGCACAAGCGCCAATTGCTTTTGCATTGCACGGCGCATTGGGCCGGGCACGAGACACAGGGGCAGCAAGCATTGGCGCGTCTGGCGGTGTTGCAGACCGAACTTGAGCAGTGGGCGTTCGCCGATTTGTTCAACCATTGTCACGAACAGCAGTTGCTCAGACCCGAGCTGGCGGCTGTCTCGTCGGCGGATGCCTGGCATTACCTCGACCGGGAAGTGGCCCACGGGCATGCATTGGCGCATTACCGGATCAACCCGATCGGTCTGCCGTTGTATCTGCTGCGTGCCACGGAGCGTTCGGCGCCAATGTCACGACTCAGCGCCACGCGCGGTTGGGCTGAGGAATTGCCAGGTGCGCAGCTGCGCTGCATCGACGTACCGGGCGACCACCAGAGCATGATGAAAGCACCCCACGTTCAGGCTCTGGGGCAGGCCCTGACTCAGGCGCTGGAAACGGCAACTGCGCCGGCGCCAACGGCCTATCAGCCGATCTTGACCATTCAGACCGGTCACACCGGGCATGCGCCGATTTTCTGTGTGCCGGGGGCTGGCGACAGTGTTACCGGGTTCATCCACCTGACCGAGGCGCTGGGGCCGGAGTGGCCGATTCATGGGTTGCAGCCCCGAGGCCTCGACGGCGCGACGGTGCCGCACAGTCGGGTCGAAAGCGCCGCCACGTTCTACCTGCGGGCACTTGAGCAGTTGTATCCGCAAGGGCCGGTGCATCTGATCGGGCATTCGTTCGGTGGTTGGGTGGCTTACGCCATGGCGGCGCAGTTGCAGGCGGCGGGGCGCGAGGTGGCGTCCCTGACCCTGATCGACAGTGAATCACCGGGCGGCAACAGCGTGGTGGGCAAGCCCTACACCACGACGGCGGCGTTGTTGCGGCTGATCGAGTCGTTGCAACTGTCCAGCGGCAAGTCCCTGGGCATCGATGCGCTGGCCTTCGCCGAAGCCGACGACACCACGCAAATGCGCCTGCTGCACGAGGGAATGGTGCGCGCCGGTGTGCTGTCCGAACGCGCGTCATTCGACGCGATGCAGGGCCCGGTGCGGACCTTCGCCACCGCGCTGCGCACGGTCTATCGGCCGGCTCTGGCCTACACCGGGCCGGTGCGTCTGGCGCTGGTAGACGACCCGACGCTGGACGCATCAGGCAACCAGCGCGAACAGGCGGCGATGCTCGAAGGCTGGCAGCGCGAGGCCAGGGATCTGGCGGTGTGGTACGGCCCGGGCAACCACTTCACAATCCTCAAGGCGCCCAACGTCTTCAGTCTCGCGGCGTGGTGGCATGACGGGCTGACGGTGGCGGCGGGTCAAGTATTGTCCTGATTGAAGTCTTTATCCTGGAACCCGGCCGCTGGCCGGGCTCAACCCTGAACGGAATCGTGGTCATTTATGGAACAGTCGAAGTTGCGCAAAGTCGGTCTGGGAATCGCGTTGACGCTGGTGGCCGGGTTGGTGTTCTACACGGTGCAGGCGCCGGCCGAGGCACCGCAATACCTGACCGCCACGGTCGAACGCGCTGACATTGAAAACGCAGTGCTGGCCACCGGTTTGCTGGAGGGCATCAAGCAGGTGGACGTCGGTGCCCAGGTTTCGGGGCAGTTGAAGTCGCTGAAGGTCAAGGTCGGCGACAAGGTCAAGAAGGGCCAGTGGCTGGCGGAGATCGATCCGTTGGTGCTGCAGAACACCCTGCGTCAGGCACAGGTCGATGAGGAGAATCTGCAAGCCCAGCGCCGGGCGACTCAGGCTCAGTTGCGCCAGACCAAGGCGATCTACGAGCGTTATCAGAACCTGCAGGAGGACGCCTCGATCTCGCGGCAGGATTTCGAAACCGCGCAATCGAACTACGAAGTGCAGCAAGCCAACCTGTTGTCGCTGGACGCGCAGATCAAGAGCGCGCATATCCAGATCGATACGGCCAAGGTCAATCTGGCCTACACACGGATCGTCGCGCCCATCGACGGCGACGTGGTGGGCATCGTGACCCAGGAAGGCCAGACCGTGATCGCCAACCAGCTGGCACCGATCCTGCTCAAACTGGCGGACCTGGACACCATGACCGTCAAGGCTCAGGTGTCGGAGGCCGACGTCATTCACATCGCGCCGGGGCAGGAGGTGTATTTCACCATTCTCGGCGAGGACAAGCGTTATTACGGCAAGCTGCGCGGTACTGAGCCTGCGCCGCAGAACTTCCTCGAAACCCCGCCCGCCGGCACGCCGAAGCAGAACACGGCGGTGTTCTACAACGCGCTGTTCGAGGTGCCCAACCCCGATCACCGTTTGCGCATTTCCATGACGGCTCAGGTGCGGGTGGTGCTCGACACCGCCAAATCGGTGCTGACGATTCCGGTGGCCGCGCTGGGCCCGCGCAACAACGACGGCAGTTTCCCGGTGCGGGTGCTGGACGCCAAGGGCCAGGCGCAGTCGCGCAATGTGCAGACCGGGATCAACAACAACGTCAAGGTGCAGGTCAACGAAGGCCTGGCCGAAGGCGACCGGGTGGTGATCGGTGATCCGGTGACGAAAGTGGCAGGGGCATGAGCATGAGCGAACCTCTGCTGCAACTGACCGGCATCAGCCGCAGCTTCACGGCGGGCGACCGTGAATTCCTGGCGCTGAAGAATATCGACCTGACGATCCACGCCGGGGAAATGGTGGCGATCATCGGCGCCTCGGGCTCCGGCAAATCGACCTTGATGAACATTCTCGGCTGCCTCGATTACGCCACGGCCGGCAGCTACAAGATCAATGGCCGGGAAACCCGTGATCTGGACAGTCAGGCGCTGGCGGAACTGCGTCGTGACTATTTCGGTTTCATCTTCCAGCGCTACCACTTGCTGCCGCATCTGAGTGCGATGCACAACGTCGAGATGCCGGCGATCTACGCTGGCACGCCGGAGCCACAACGGCATGCTCGAGCCCGTGAATTGTTGGCGCGCCTTGGGCTGGAAGGGCACCTGACCCATCGCCCGAGCCAGCTATCGGGCGGTCAGCAGCAGCGGGTGAGTATCGCCCGCGCGCTGATGAACGGCGGCGAAGTGATCCTCGCGGATGAGCCCACCGGCGCCCTCGATACCACCAGCGGCAAGGAGGTAATGCGGATTCTGCTGGAGCTGCACGCGGCCGGACACACGGTGATTCTGGTGACCCACGACCCCAAGGTCGCGGCCAACGCCGAGCGCATCATCGAAGTCAGCGACGGCGAAATCCTCAGCGACCGTCGCAACGAGCGCGACACCACGGCACTGACCAATGAGGACGCGGTGCCCAAATCCACGGCAGCGCGGCGTCTGGTGGCCAGCCTCGGGTTGTTCAAGGAAGCGTTCAACATGGCCTGGGTCGCGCTGATCTCGCATCGCATGCGCACACTGCTGACCATGCTCGGGATCGTCATCGGCATCACCTCGGTGGTGTCGATCTCGGCCATCGGCGAGGGGGCCAAGCGCTATGTGCTCAAGGACATTCAGGCCATCGGCAGCAACACCATCGATATCTATTCCGGCACCAGTTTCGGCGACAGCCGTTCGGCGGCCATCGAAACCCTGGTGCCGGCGGATGTGGCGGCGCTCAATCAGTTGTACTACGTCGACAGCGCCACGCCGGTGGTCGGGCGCAATCTGTTGCTGCGCTATCGCAACATCGACCTCGATGCCCAGGTCAACGGCGTCAGCGATCTGTACTTCCAGGTGCGCGGAATCAAGATGGAGTCGGGCATCCCGTTCAGCGAAAACGATGCCCGACGCCAGGCGCAGGTGGTGGTGATCGATCACAACACCCGCCAACGGTTATTCGGCGAGGGAGTCGATCCGCTGGGGCAGGTGATCCTTATCGGCAACCTGCCGTGCACCGTGATCGGTGTCGCGGCGGAAAAGAAGAACATCTTCTCGGCGAGCAAGTCCTTGAATGTCTGGGTGCCTTATGAAACCGCAGCCGGGCGGTTATTGGGCCAGCGTTACCTGGACAGCATCAGTGTGCGGATCAAGGACGGCCAACCGAGCAAGGTCGTGGAGGACAACGTCAACAAGCTGATGCTGCAGCGCCACGGCACCAAGGATTTCTTCACCAACAACCTCGACAGCGTGATGCAGACGGTGCAGAAAACTAGCCGCTCACTGGCCTTGTTGCTGTCGCTGATTGCGGTGATTTCGCTGGTGGTCGGCGGCATAGGGGTGATGAACATCATGCTGGTATCAGTCACCGAACGTACCCGCGAGATCGGTATTCGCATGGCGGTGGGGGCGCGGCAGTCGGATATTCGTCAGCAGTTTCTGGTTGAGGCGGTGATGGTCTGTCTGCTGGGCGGGGCGATTGGAATTTCGTTGAGTTACGCCATCGGCCATTTGTTTTCGCTGTTCATCAAGGAATGGGAGATGGTGTTCTCGCTGGGCTCGGTGCTGACAGCGGTGTTCTGCTCGACGCTGATCGGCATCGTGTTCGGCTTCGTGCCGGCACGCAATGCGTCGCGGCTCGACCCGATCGAGGCGTTGGCGCGGGACTGACCGGCGGGCATGAAAAACCGCCGTCCCTGGCAGGGCGGCGGTTTTTTCACAGGCGTGCGAACGATCAGGCCGCGTTGGACGGGTCGCAGGCGGCCGGGCAGTCTTCAGGTGAATACATCCAGCGCATCAGCGAATGGCGGCCGCTGATCCCCAGTTTGATGGCGGCACGCTTGAGGTAGCTCTCGACGGTGTTGACCTTCAGTTGCAACTGTTCGGCCAGTTCAGGCGCGGTGCGGCCGGCGAGGAGGCCGACGCACACTTCCATCTCACGGTTGGACAGGCTCAGGCCCAGTTGCTGCACGCGCTCGCAAAAACGCAATCGCAGGGTTTCCAGGCCTTGGAGCGATGCTTCGGTCGCTGCGGCTTGCGCCTCGGGATCCGCATTCGCCGGTTGCAGCGCGTGGATGTGCTTTTCCACCATCGGCAGCAATACCGGGGAGATGTCCTGTAACAGGCTGCGCTCCCGGGCGGAAAACCGCTTCGACGGCCCGCAGCGGTACACGGAAATCACATAACGGTAACCGTCCTTGCGTCGGGTCAGGTGCAACTGCGAAGCATCGGTGACCGTGGAGGGTTCGGGGGCGGGCACGTCGCTGTTGCCGGGATCGGTGCTCAGTTCGGAATACACCGTCTCGGCCGTCAGCGTCGCCTCTTTGGGGCATTCAGGATCGGTGCGCGGTTGCGCACGTCCGACCGGCTCCACGCGCATCTGCCGGATATGTGTGGCATCCACGGCCAGTTGGGTGAGGATCAGGTCATGCAGCATCCGCGGAAAATGCCGGCTGCCGGTGCTGGCGATGACCTTGCCGATGTGAGGGAACAGATGTGAGTTCATGTGTTTCATCCATGAGTAGCAATGGGGGAATTGCGCTTTCCCGACTCTCCGGCTGATGTCCTTGGCCGGCGACCACAAATCGGGAAATTTGGATCCTATCCTAGTACAACGTTTGAGCGACCGTTTAATGAAGGGGTTATTAGCTCATAACGAACATTGAGTGCAGCAACCGCATCGCCTTCCACTCGTCGCATGTATCGAACGACGCAGAACCGAACCGGCTCTACCCGATGTCATCTTCGCGAGGCATTCGATATGTTCGATCAACGCAAAAAAGACTCCCTGTCGGCCTGGCGCAATCTGGCAACACAGTCTCGGGAGCAGCTCGACCCTCAGGATCAATACGATGAGTTGCTCAAGGGAGCCGACGAGATGCTGGAGCAGGGACTTATCAACGCTTCCGAGTGGCGACAGTTGGTGCGCGATGCAGGCCACATCTTTATCCGTCATGAAGACTTGTCTGCGCCACCGCTTGAAGGGTAGCAGGCACTCCGGACATTCAGCGGCAATGCGCGTCCACCAGTTCGATCCAGTGCCTGACGGGCGTGCGGCCGGCGCCATCGAGGTGTGCCTGACAGCCGATGTTGGCGGTGGCGATGATCTCGGGATGACCACTCTCCAGCGCAGCGAGTTTGTTGTCGCGCAGTGATCTGGCCAGCGCCGGTTGGGTGATCGAGTAAGTACCTGCCGAGCCGCAGCACAGATGAGCGTCGGGGACGGCAGTCAGGTCGAAGCCCAGTCGGACCAGTACCGACTCCACCACACCGCCAAGTTTCTGCGCGTGCTGCAAGGTGCAGGGGCAATGGAAAGCCACACGTTGATTGGCGTGGATGCCGAAGGATTCGAGCGGCTCTTCACGCAGCACCTCAACCAGATCTTTTGCCAGCGCGCTGACGGCTTTGGCCTTTTCGGCATAAGTTGGATCGGCGCGAAGCAAATGCCCGTAATCCTTGATGAACGCACCGCAACCGCTGGCGGTCTGCACGATCGCCTCGGCACCCCGTTCGATGGCCGGCCACCACGCATCGATATTGTGACGGGCGCGGTCAAGGCCGGTGGCCTGGGCGTCGAGGTGATAATCCACCGCGCCGCAACAACCAGCCTCGCGGGCCGGGATCACGCTGATGCCCAGACGATCCAGCACCCGTGCCGCTGCTGCATTGGTATTGGGTGACAAACCCGGCTGTACGCAACCCTCCAACATCAGCACTTGCCTTGCATGGCGGATGTCGGGACGTGATGCAGGCATCACCGCGTTGCGTGGCAGTTTGTCTTGCAGGGCATCGGGCAGTAGCGCCCGGAACATCTGCCCGCCATTGACCAACCCTTTGAACAACCGCGGATTGGGCACGACGCTTCGAAGCCCTTCGCGCAACAGGCGTTGCCCGAGCGGCCGCGGGACGGCTGCGTTGACCACTGCTCGGCCAATGTCGAGCAGGTTGTGATAGTCCACGCCGGAAGGGCAGGTGGTTTCACAGTTACGGCATGACAGGCAGCGATCCAGGTGTTGCTGGGTTTTCGCCGTAACTTCGTTGCCTTCGAGTACTTGCTTGATCAAATAGATGCGTCCGCGCGGGCCGTCCAGTTCATCGCCGAGCAATTGATAAGTCGGGCAGGTCGCGTTGCAGAATCCGCAATGAACGCAGGTGCGCAGAATGCTTTCGGCCTCTTCGGCGCGGGGCAGTTGTCGGGCTTGCGGGCTGAGGGTGGTCTGCATGGCTCAAAGCTCCGCGTACTGACGCCCGGGATTGAAAATGCCCCGGGGGTCGAGTTGTCGTTTGAGTTGGCGGTGATAGTGCAGCAGGGCGGGCGCCAGAGGATGGAACGGCTCATCGATCAGGCCGTGGCTGTAGCAGGTCGCATGGCCGCCGACGTCACCGACGACTTTGCGAATGGTCGCCGCTTCGGCTGTCGATTTGAGCCAGCGTTGCGCGCCGCCCCAGTCGAGCCACTGCTCGCCGGGCAGGTTCAGCGGCGGCGTGTTGAGCGGCACGGACAGGCGCCAGAGCGGTTGGTCTTCATCGAAGAAGCCCAGGCGTTGCTCGTTGAGGTCGGCCCAGAACGAACTGTCGATCAACTCGCCGCCAAGGCGATCATGGGCGGCCGCCACTGAACCTTCGCCACCCTCCAGACGCAAGTGCAATTGCCGGCCATCGTGACAGGCGGCGCTGATCGGCAACGGCTGCTGGCCCCATTCGGCCAGGCGCAGCAGGGCTTGTTCGCCGGTCATTTCCAGACTGAGGCTCAGGCACGCACGCGGTTTGGGCAGCACCTTGAGCGAGACTTCGGTGATCACCCCCAGCGAGCCGTAACTGCCGCTCATCAGGCGCGACAGGTCGTAGCCGGCGACGTTTTTCATGACTTCGCCGCCGAAGCGCAAATGCTTGCCATGTCCCGTGATGATCCGCGTGCCCAACACGAAATCGCGCACCGATCCCGACCAGGGCCGACGCGGCCCGGACAGGCCCGTGGCGATCATGCCGCCGACTGTTGCGTCGTCGGCGAAGGCGGGTGGTTCACAAGCCAGCATCTGTTGCGAAGCGTCCAGCACGGCCAGCAGTTCCACTAGTGGAGTGCCGCAGCGTGCGGTGATTACCAGTTCGGTCGGGTCGTAGCTGACGATGCCGCGATGGGCGCGGGTGTCGAGAATCTCGCCACCGACGATGCGTCCGAGAAACGCCTTGCTGTTGGCCCCCTGAATGCGCAGCGGCGTGGCGCTTTCCAGTGCCCGGTTGACCTGTTCGAGCAACGAGGCGCTGTCATCGAAATCCTTGGTATCACCCATCAGAACCGCTCCAGCTCGGGGAAGGGCAATTGCCCGTGGTGTACGTGCAGGGCGCCGAATTCGGCGCAGCGATGCAGGGTCGGAATGTTTTTGCCGGGATTGAGCAGACCGCCGGGGTCGAAGGCTGCCTTTACGGCGTGGAACAGGGTCAGCTCGTCACGATTGAACTGCGCGCACATCTGGTTGATTTTTTCCCGGCCCACGCCGTGTTCGCCGGTAATGCTGCCGCCGACCTTCACGCACAGTTCGAGGATCTTGCCGCCCAGCACCTCGGCACGTTCCAGTTCGCCGGGCTGATTGGCATCGAACAGAATCAGTGGATGCATGTTGCCGTCGCCAGCGTGGAATACATTGGCGACCCGCAAGCCATATTCGGCTGAAAGCTGCGCAATCGCGTGCAGTACGCCGGGCAATTCGCGGCGCGGGATGGTGCCGTCCATGCAGTAATAGTCCGGAGATAACCGTCCTACGGCGGGGAAGGCATTCTTGCGTCCGGCCCAGAATCGCACGCGCTCGGCCTCATCCCGGGCCTGGCGCAGCTCGGTGGCACCGGCGTGGTCGAGCACCTGTCGGACCCGCGCGCAATCATCGTGGACATCGGCTTCAACGCCATCGAGTTCGCAGAGCAGAATCGCCTCGGCGTCTACCGGATAACCGGCATGGATGAAATCTTCGGCGGCGCGGATCGCCAGGTTGTCCATCATCTCCAGGCCACCGGGAATAATGCCGGCCGCGATGATGTCGGCCACTGCACGACCAGCCTTTTCCACGGAGTCGAACGCCGCCAGCAGCACTTTGGCAGTCTGGGGTTTGGGCAAGAGTTTGACCGTGACTTCGGTGATGACGCCGAGCAGGCCTTCGGAACCGGTGAACAGTGCTAACAGATCGAAACCGGGGGAATCCAGTGCGTTCGAGCCTAGCGTCAGATGTTCGCCATCGACGGTAAGAATTTCGACCTTGAGTAGATTGTGCACGGTCAGACCGTACTTGAGGCAATGCACCCCGCCGGCGTTTTCCGCCACGTTGCCGCCGATGGAGCAGGCGATTTGCGAGGAAGGATCAGGCGCGTAATACAGCCCGAACGGCGCAGCGGCCTGGGAAATCGCCAGGTTGCGCACCCCGGGTTGAACCCGCGCGGTGCGGGCTTCAGGGTCGATGTGCAGGATGTTGTTGAAGCGCGCCATTACCAGCAACACGCCTTTCTCCAGTGGCAGGGCTCCGCCGGACAAACCGGTCCCGGCGCCTCTGGCCACCACCGGAACCCGCCGCTCATGGCAGATCCGCAACACGCCCTGAACTTCATCGATGTGCCGTGGCAGTACCACCAGCAACGGCGTGGTGCGATAGGCGGAGAGGCCATCGCACTCATACGGCTTGAGTTCCTCAAGCTGATGCAGGACTTCAAGATCCGGCCACTGGCGCTGCAGGGCTTGCAACAACGCGGCTTTGTCGACGTCGGGCAAAACGCCGTCGACCTGTTCGTCGTAGAGAATGTTCATGATCGGTGGACGACCCTCCGTTGTCGTTATTCGAGGTCGGTGCCGTTTTCTATCATTGGGCCGCTGACCCCGAGAAGTAAAGCGTAGCGGCCGTTGGTCCGTTGTCCCGCGTGCTCCTGTAATATGCGGCGTTTCACTCCGACGAGATGAAAATCGAGGCAAGGATCAGAAACTGCGGCAGCAATGTCGCGCCTTGATCGGGCGTTGTCGGTGACATCCTTGACGCTCTACGCGGCGCTCGGCTCCCGCGCCAAGGGCGTGTTGACCCGGCCTGCGCTGTCCCGCTGGGTCAGTCGCATAAGTAAAAGATGTCCGATTGAAATCAGTTATCCATTTCAAGGAAGTATTGCGTGGCACTCAGGGTTTTAGTGGTCGGCGGTTATGGAAATTTCGGCAGCATTGTCAGTCGGCATCTGATTGAGATGCCGGACATCGAGCTGGTGATCTCCGGCCGCGACCCGCAGAAATTGGTGCGCAAAGTCGACGAGCTGAAAGCCCGGTCGGGCGTTGTCTGCCAGAGTTGGTGCGGCAACGCGATGGGGGACGGGTTTGAAGCGGCTCTGAAATCGATGGGCATTCAACTGGTCATCCACACCGGCGGCCCGTTTCAAGGGCAACCCTATGCGGTCGCCGAGCGTTGCATCGACGCGGGTGTGCATTATTGCGACTTGTCCGACTGCAGAACCTTCGTCAACGGCATCGAAGCCCTCGATGCCCGCGCGAAACAGGCCGGCGTGGCGATTCTCAGCGGTTGCAGTTCGGTGCCGACACTTTCATCGGCCCTTATCGATGAACAGCGGCATCGCTTCTCCCGCATCGATTCGATCGAACATGGTATTTCCTCGTCGGCGAAAATGCCGGGCCTGTCGACGATTGAAGGTGTTCTGGCCTACGCCGGCAAGCCGATCAGGCAACTCAGGAATGGCCAGGTTCATGAGGTGGCAGGCTGGCTGGATCTGACGTTGCGCAGGATGCCTCAGTTGGGCGTTCGGGTGCTGGCGAACGTCGATGTTCCGGACATGGATATCTTCGCCAAACGCTACGGCGCACGAACCTTGAGTTTCAAGGCCGGCGCGGGCCTCAAGCTGGGTGGTGTGGCCAACGGTCTGTTCGCCCTGGCCCGCAGGTTTGGTGCGTTTCGTGATCATGTTCCCTGGGCGGCGCGGCTTCATCGCTGGGGTACCTGGTTCGAGCGATTCGGTGATGGCAAAAGCGCGATGTATATCGACGTGACAGGACTCGGTATCGACGGAAAACCGCTGGCCATGACGGTGCAGCTCACCGCCCGAAATGACAAGGGACCGGAGATCCCGAGCTGCGCAGCCGTTGCCCTGGCCGCGAAAATCGCCCGGGGATATCGGCCCGAGGCTGGCGCACGTCCCTGCGTGGGCGAGATCACTGTCGCTGAATACATGGCGGCCATCAACGATCCGCAGAATCTGAGCCTGTCGATGCATTTCTCTGACGGGCAGAACTGACCGTGCTCTATCTGTGCCTCAAATACATTCACATTATCGCCGCGGTTTTTCTGTTCGGATTCGGCATGGGCTCCTACCTCTACCTGATCGCCGCGAGCCGTACAGCCAACCCTCTGGTGATCGCTCACGTGGCGAGAATGGTCGTACGGTTCGACGCCTGGATCACCACGCCGGCGGGCTTTATCCAGATCGCGACGGGTTACGGGTTGACCAGGCTTGCCGGACTGCCCCTGACCACGGAATGGGTGCTGACCTCCTTGATCATTTTCCTGTGTGTCGGCTCGCTCTGGTTGCCGGTACTGGTGCTTCAAAAGCGTTTGCACGTGATGGCTTCGAGCGCGGTCGAGACCGGGGCAGGGCTCCCTGATGAGTACAGCTGCGTGTACCGAAAATGGTTCTGGATGGGGATTGCCGGATTTCTGGGGATGTTCGTGATCGTGCTGCTGATGGTGACGAAGATGACGCCGGGGCAGTGGGCCAACCTGTTGGTGTAGCGAACGCAACGCCCGATAAATCCGCACCGGGCGTCGCGTCGTATCAGGCGAAGCTCAATCCAGATCGCTTGCTTGATGTCGCTCAGGAACCTGGCTCGCTTCATCGCCCCACGTCCGGTTGACGCGCTGGCCACGAACCACCGCAGGCCGTTCGGCAATCTCTTGCGCCCAGCGCTGCACGTGGGTGTATTCGTGAGCGGAAAGGAACTCGGCGGCGGAGTAGACGTTGTTGCGCACCAATTGCCCGTACCAAGGCCAGACCGCGATGTCGGCGATGGTGTAGTCGTTGCCGGCGAGGTAGGGGCTTTCACTCAGGCGGCGATCAAGCACATCCAGCTGGCGCTTGGTTTCCATGGTGAACCGGTTGATCGGGTATTCGAGCTTTTCCGGCGCATAGGCATAGAAATGCCCGAAGCCACCGCCCAGGTAGGGTGCCGAGCCCATCTGCCAGAACAGCCAGTTCAGGGTTTCGGTGCGTCCCGCCAGGTCGGTGGGCAGAAAGGCGCCGAATTTTTCCGCCAGATAGAGCAGGATCGAGCCGGATTCGAAGACGCGAATGGTCGGTTCTACACTGCGATCCAGCAGCGCCGGAATTTTCGAATTGGGGTTGATCTCGACAAAGCCGCTGGAGAACTGGTCGCCCTCGTTGATGCGGATCAGCCAGGCGTCGTACTCGGCGTCGGTGCGTCCGAGCGCCAGCAACTCCTCAAGCAGGATGGTCACTTTCACGCCGTTGGGCGTGGCCAGCGAATACAGTTGCAACGGATGCTTGCCGACCGGCAGCGTCTTGTCGTGCGTTGGCCCGGCAGTCGGGCGATTGATGCTGGCGAACTGGCCGCCGGACGGAGCGATGTGTTTCCAGACCTTGGGTGGTGCGTAGGGCGCCTTGCTCATGAAACGGACCTCATCGGTTGCATGCCGGAATGGAGTGAGCCGGACGGTGAGCGTGCCGGGCTCTTGTCGAACAGGACACCACAGAAGGGCGTTTGAATGCCACTGGTTGTTCGCTGAAATGGTTTGACTAAAGACATGCCGGGCAGCTGCCGGGTGACCGCTTCTTCTATATAGAAGAATGTTGTTTGTCGGTAACAGAGCTATGGCGCGAATCTGTGCGCAATTGCGCCGGACTCACGCCGAGGCGCTGTTTGAAGGCTGTGGTCATATGCGCCTGCGAGTTGAAACCGCAGGCGAGCGCGATCTGCGAAAGACTGTCCGTTGTATCGCGCATTGACGCTCGGGCTTTGGCCAGTCGTCTGTCGATCAGGTAACTGTGGGGGCTTTTGCCGGTTGCCTGCTTGAAGGCACGCATGAAGTAACCCTCGGACAACTCCAGCAATTGCGCCATCGCCGGGACGGCGAGCGGGCTGCCGAGACCGGCGTCGATGAATTCATCCAGCAGGCGCATGCGGCTGCTGGTGATCGAGCCTGGAGGCGACACCGCTTCATGACCTTCGACCCGTCCCGCCAGACCGAGCGCCCAGCGTTCCCAGTCATCATCCAGAGAGGCTTGCAGCAGCGCACTGCGCATTCGCGACGCGAGGTGAATGGCCTGCGGGTCGATGCGATTGTTGAACGCCCGGTCACCCGCCAGTGCTTTGCCGTCGGTGCGTATCACTCGCAGGTACTCGCCGCCCATGGGCGACTCGGACAGCACGTCACATCCAGCCGGAACAAACGCCAGGCCATTGGGCATCGCATCGAAGGGGCGTATCCGGTCAGTACCAATCGCGTGCACGCCGTGCTGGCTGTCGAAGGCAAAGCCGATCGCTGACTGGGTCGCCACGTACCGCGCCGAGTAGGCTGCGCCCGGCAGCAGTTCGATCGCCCACGGACCGGCCTCGATACGACGTATCGGTTCAGCGACGGTTATGGGGTGGCGCCGGTTTCGATGGTTCATGAGCACCATAGTAGAGAAGAGGTCGGATAAAAGTCAGGTCAGTTTTTTGAAAGCCGATGTGGTGCGTCCGTGCCTAGACTGGGCCAAAGTTCAGGGAGCCACCTAAATGCACACACTCACTCGCGACGACATCGAAAACGCTGCCCGCCAGGTTTACCAGGTGATGCCGCCTACCGCCCAATACCGTTGGCCGTTGCTGGCCGAGCGGTTGGGCTGCACCGTTTGGGTCAAGCATGAAAATCACACGCCGACCGGTGCCTTCAAGGTGCGAGGTGGTATTACCTTTATGCACTGGTTGCGGTGTGAACATCCGACAGTCAAAGGCATCGTCTCCGCGACGCGTGGAAATCACGGTCAGAGTCTGGCGCTGGCAGCGGGGGCCGTGGGCCTGAAAGCGCTGATTGTGGTGCCGCAGGGCAATTCGCTGGAAAAGAACAACGCCATGCGTGGCTTTGGTGGTGAAGTGGTCGAATACGGGCGCGATTTTGACGAGGCCCGTGAAGAGGCGGCGCGCCTGGCGCAGGAGCATGACCTTTTTCTGGTGCCGCCGTTTCACGTTGAACTGGTCAAGGGCGTGGCGACCTATGCGCTGGAGCTGTTCGGTGCGGCGCCGGATCTGGATACGGTGTACGTGCCCATCGGTTGCGGATCGGGGATCTGTGGTGTCATTGCTGCTCGCGACGCACTAGGACTGAATACTGAAGTGGTGGGCGTGGTGTCGACGGAGGCCGCGGCTGCCAAGCTGTCGTTCGAAGCGAATGTGATCTGCGAAACGGCGTCGGCGAATACCTTTGCCGATGGCCTGGCTGTGCGCAAGCCGATTGCGCAGGCGTTCGACATCTATAAGGAAGGGGCGGCGAGGATCGTCTCGGTCAGCGAAGGCGAGATTGCCGAAGCCATGCGTGTGTATTACACCGATACCCATAACCTAGCAGAGGGTGCAGGCGCCTCAGCATTGGCTGCGTTGATGCAGGAGCGTGGGAGGATGGAGGGGAAGAAGGTCGGGGTGATTCTGTCCGGGGGGAATATTGACCGGTCGGTGTATGCGAAGGTGATTGGTTGATTTCTGGCGGGCTCGGCATTCAGTGACAGCTATACATTCGCCTCTATATAGAAACGGCCTTTTTCCCTCTCTTGATAGAAAACGCAAATTAAGGGTTGACGGGAGATTCTGAGTCTCTATAATTCGCCCCACTTCCGGCGCGGTCGAAACGGAAAACTCCTTGAGATTCAATGAGTTAAGTAGGTTTCGAAGGCGGGTCGCTTCAGTTCATCGAAGCCTGGAAGGGGTTGGAAATGTCGACTTGTTCGGCGCTTTTAACGGTTCGATCTTC
>NZ_RRZJ01000046.1:0-25791 GCF_004368175.1 Pseudomonas sp. CH235 | reverse complement strand
CCCATCGGAAGGCTGAGTGGAGGGATTTATCCGGGGGTGGGAGCGCAGCGACCGTGCGGCGCAGCCGCATGCATCGAGAGGAGGTGCAGCGAAGCAAACCGTAGGCGATGCCCCCGGATGAATCCCGTAACGAAGGAACACCGAGCCAAAGCGAGGTGCCGAACGCCGGGGCCCAGCGTTTTGGTTCCTTTTGGGCGTTTGCAAAAGGGACTCGCCGTAAGGGCGAAACCGCCAGCGGCAACACCCGCAGAAACGGATAAACACCCCAAACCGCAGCCAAAAAAAAGCCCCTCAAAAAGAGGGGCTCCCATACAAAACCAAACCCAGAAATCAGGTCATCTGAATAATGGTCTGCATAATGGTGCTCTGAGTCGAAATGGTCTTGGCATTCGCCTGATAGTTACTCTGCCCCTTGATCAGATCAACCAGCTCATTGGTCAGGTTAACGTTCGACTCCTCCAGCGAGTTCGAAACAACCGAACCCAACGTACCGGTCTCCGGCGCATCGTAGCCCGGAATGCCCGAAGCGTAAGTCTCTTTCCAGCTGGTACCACCAATCGGCTGCAGACCCTGCTCGTTGGTGAAGCTCGCCAGCGCAACCTGGCCGATGGCCTTGCTCTGGTTATTGCTGAAGTTGGCAAACAGCGTACCGGTACCGTCGATGGTCAGGTTGGTGATCTGGCCAGTCGCGTAACCATCCTGAGTTGGGATCGAACGCGCGGTGTCAGCGTTGAACTGAGTGGTCTTGGCCATCGAAATGGTGATGCCAGCCGGGTTCGCCGAAGCACCGTTGGCCTTCCACACGCCGTTGGTGACAGTACCCGGTACCCAGCCAGTGAGTTTCAGGTCGCTGCTGATCACGGCAGGCGGCGTGCTGACCTGAGTCAGTTGACCGGTGGAGTCGAAGGTCATGGTCGAAGCGACAGGTGCGGTGACTTTCGGATCGCTGCCGGTAGCATCCGGGTTACGACCGTCTACCAGGGTGTAGACCTTCCAGGTGTTGGCACCGGTTTTCACCATGTATTGGTCCATGACGTGGGAGTTACCCTGGCTGTCATAGATCGGGGTGCTGAACGACTTGGTGTAGGTCTCGGTCTTGCTAGGGTCGAACTTGCCGGCCGCCACTGTGTCGTCGATCACCGGAGCGGTCGAGTTCAGGTTGATGGTCGAGGTCACCAGCGAGGTGGACTTCGGCGCCAGGTTCGAGGTGTCGATCTTCAGGTCGGTCAACACGCCGTTGATGACCTTGCCGTTGGAGTCCACACCATAGCCTTGCAGACGCGAGGTGTAGTCGGTGTTGGTGATGAAGCCGTCCTTGTCGACCTTGAACGTACCGGCACGGGTGTAGGAGATCGAGCCGTTGTTGCTCAGGGTGAAGAAGCCCGAACCGTTGATGCCCATGTCCAGCACGTTGCCGGTGTTGTTGATGTCGCCTTGGGTGAACTGCTGGGAAACGTTGGCCAGGCGCACACCGTTGCCGATGACCTTGCTGCCGCTACCCAGGCGAGTGGCCGAGTAGACGTCTTCGAATTCTGCACGGGACGATTTGAAACCGGCGGTCGCAACGTTGGCGATGTTGTTGCCGGTCACGTCCAGTTGCTTGTTGGCTGCATAGAGACCGCTAAGGCCGATATTGAAAGACATATTCCACTCCTTTGTGCCGGTTAGTCGGCTCTATATACCAATGGTTTGTACTTTGGACAGGGCAACGGTGCCCTTGCCGGACAGGTTGAGCATCAGCTCGCCACCGGTCTGGCTGATCGTCACGCTGGTGACCGTGGCTGGCAGGTAGGTCGCCATATCGGTCGAGGTACCGTTGATCGAGGCGTTCGCCTTGACGGTGTAGGTACCGGTTTTCACCAGGTTGCCGTCCTTGTCCTTGCCGTCCCATGTGAAGCTCGCATTGCCGGCGGCGCGGCTGCCCAGGTCGATGGTGCGAACAACGGTGCCGCTGCTGTCGGTGATGGAGACGGTGCCGCCGGCAATCGACGACGGAACGGTGACCGAACCGGTCATGCCTTTGCTCGGATCGTCGAGCTGTACCGAGTTGGTCTGCACGATCACGTTGCGGCCGACCAGCGACGAAGCCTGCAGGGCTTGCGACGAGTTGTAGTTGCCGGCCAGCGAGCTGACGGTGCTGTTGAGGGTGGTGATCCCCTCAAGGCTGCTGAACTGCGCCAACTGGGCAACGAATGCGCTGTTGTCCTGCGGGTCGAGCGGGTTCTGGTTCTTCAGCTGGGTTACCAGCAGTTGCAGGAACGCGTCCTTGCCCAGGGCCTGGCCGCCGGTCGAGCTGTTGGTGGCCGAAGCGATGCCGCCGGTGGTCGTGCTACTGGTCTTCTTCGAAGAGTTGGCCAGTATGTCGTTCATCGTCAGGCTGCTGGTGGTATCGGTAACACTCATGGCAGTCGCCCCTTATTACTGACCGAGGGTCAGTACCTTCTGCATCATGGTCTTGGCGGTGTTCATCATTTCGGCGTTGGTCTGGAACGACCGGCTCGCGGAAATCATGTCAGCCATTTCTTCCACCACGTTGACGTTCGGGTAGTAGACGTAGCCCTTTGCGTCGGCTGCCGGATGGTTCGGCTCGTAGCGCGCTTCGAGGTTGCTCTGGTCTTCGACCACGCCCATGACCTGCACGCCCTGGCCCGCAGCATCCTGGTTCTGGAACAGCGAATTGCTGCCGCCGCTCTGGCCGCCCTGGAACATGGTGGCGAATACCGGGTGACGGGCACGGTAGGTCTGATCGATGCTCGACGAGACGGTCTCGGCGTTGGCGATGTTCGAAGCCACGGTGTTGAGGCGGGTGGTCTGGGCGCTCATGCCGCTGCCGGCAATGTTGAAAACGCTGGACAGGGACATGGATTACTCTCCGCGCAGGGCTGATACCAGCCCTTTGAATTTGCTGTTGAGCAGGGTGAAGCTGGCCTGGAAGCCGACCGCGTTTTCCGCGTAGTTCGACTGTTCCAGCTGGGCGTCCACGGTGTTCTGGTCGATCGACGGCTGCATCGGCGTGCGATACATCAGCGACTCGTCACCATTGCCCAGACCTTCAGCTTCGATGTGACGGCTGTTGGTCATGTTCAGGGCGATGGTGCCGTTGGCGTTCTTCTGGCTCTGTGCTTCGAGCACTTTGGAGAACTCCAGATCCCGCGCCTTGTAGTTCGGGGTGTCGGCGTTGGCGATGTTGTTGGCAAGGACTTCGGCACGCTGGGCGCGGAAGCCCAGAGCCTTTTCGTGAATGCCGAGCGCTTTATCGAAGCTGATGCTCATGTCGGGAACCTTCAGGTGACCGGATTTTTCGTAACAGGGTTATAGCAAGCGGCGTGCCAGTTTGAGAAAGCCCCGGATTACGGGGCTTTGCGCGGAACCGGCAACGCGGCAATGCCAGAAAAGCGGCAACCGGTTTCCGCCGGATGCCGCTTTTCTGCCGCCGCCTGCCACCGGCAAAACCTTCAGGCATAAAAAAACGGGAGCCCCTGAGGACTCCCGTTTCTTGTGTTGCCGGTCTTGATCACTTCGCCTGGTAGATGATCCCCGGGCTGCACTGAACCATCTGGTAATGATCCGGCAGACCGTTCAGCGCCTCGGAAGCGCCAAGGAACAGATAACCGCCCGGCTTCAGCGTGCTGTGGATGCGCAACAGGATGTCCTTCTTCACCTCGGCGGAGAAGTAGATCAGCACGTTGCGGCAGAACACGATGTCGAACTTGCCCAGGCTTGCGTAGCTGTCGAGCAGGTTGAACGAGCGGAACTCCACCCGGTTCTTGATCGGTGCCTTGATCACCCAGCGCCCCGGCCCTTTCGGGTCGAAGTAGCGCTGCAGACGATCGGCGGACAGACCGCGACCGATTGCCAGGTTGTCGTACTCGCCGGTCTTGCAGTTGGTCAGCATGCTGCCGGACAGATCGGTGGCAACGATCTGCACACCCATCTTCAACTGGCCGATGTTGGTCCGCTCGAACTCGTCGATCGACATCGACAGCGAATAGGGTTCCTGACCCGACGAGCAGGCCGCCGACCAGATCCGCAGACGCTGGTTGGGAGCGGCCTTGATCGCTTCGGGCAGCACCTTGTTCTTCAAGACTTCAAACGGATAGGTGTCGCGAAACCACAGGGTTTCGTTGGTCGTCATGGCATCGACCACCTGCTCGCGCAAACCGCTGCGCGGCTGGGTCTGGATGCGCTGAACCAGCTCACCCAGGGACTTGATGCCTTGCTGCTCCATCAGTTTGTTGAGACGGCTCGACACCAGGTACTGCTTGTTTTCACCGAGCAAAATGCCACAGGCTTTTTCCAGGAAGACCCGGAACTGTTCGAAATCCAAATTACCCGTAGACAAATGATGCCGCCTCTTAAATATCGTGTTGAACGCCAGGGGCAAAAGGCCCTCAGCTGATATCTGCTGCTTTGATCCGGTCGACTACCCGGGATGCCAGGTCATCAGGACGGAATTTGGCCAGGAAGTCATCGGCACCGACTTTCTTGACCATCGCCTGATTGAACACACCCGACAACGAAGTATGCAGGATGATATGAAGCTTTTGCATGCGAGGGTCGCTGCGGATCTCGGCCGTCAGGGTGTACCCGTCCATCTCCGGCATTTCGATGTCGGAGATCATCATCAGGAACTCTTCTTCCGGCTTCTTGCCCTCGTCGACCAGCTTGCGCAGGTAATCCAGCGCCTGCTTGCCGTCGTTCAACGCCACCACTTCGACACCGACCGTCTGCAGGCAACGCGTCACCTGCTTGCGCGCCACCGACGAGTCATCGACCGTCAGCACCCGCAGCGACAACGCCTTGCTCTGGGTCTCGACATCCACCACGCCGACCGAAATCGCTTCCGGCGTCGGCGCGACTTCCGCCAACACCTTTTCGACGTCGATGATTTCGACTAACTGATTGTCGACCCGAGTCACAGCGGTCAGGTAATGATCGCGTCCGGTGCCCTTGGGCGGCGGATGGATCTCTTCCCAGTTCATGTTCACGATACGTTCCACCGAGCGCACCAGGAAACCCTGGGTCTTGGTGTTGTATTCCGTGATGATCACGAACGGACTGTTCTTGTCTTTCAAAGCACCGGAGCCGGTCGCCATCGCCAGATCAAGGATCGGAATGGTCGCCCCCCGGATATTCGCCACCCCGCACACGACAGGACTGGACTTGGGCATCAGCGTCAGTTGCGGGCATTGCAGCACTTCCCGAACCTTGAACACGTTGATCCCGTAGAGCTGCTGGCCGTCGAGACGGAACAACAACAGCTCCAGGCGATTCTGCCCCACCAGTTGCGTGCGCTGGTTCACCGAATCCATTACACCAGCCATGCCCAGACTCCTACACCAACGCCAAGTGTTGTTGCGACGCACATTCATTGCTAAACGGCACGGCGCTTGCTTTTTAACTCGTATGAACGCTCAAACGACATTTTTCCGACGCCTGACATCTCCCCTCCGCAGAGGGCTTTGCGCGATGTCCGCCGTTTGCCTTTTTTTCGCTGGCAGCCCTGCCGGTGCTGATGCGGTTACCTTGCCTGACATGCTTATCGGCGTCACTCAGGGCTTTCTTGAATTCACCGTAGAAGACTATCTGGCTACCAGTCAAACGGAAGGCCGTTATGAAATCGAGGTCAACCAGCTCGATCCACGCATGCGCATGCCTATGTGCGACAAGGAATTGACAGCGACACTGGAGAGTCCGGCACGCCCCCTGGGCCGTGTCACGGTCAAGGTCCGCTGCGAAGGCAGCTCCCCCTGGACGGTGTTCGTGCCCGCTCAAGTCCGCCTGTTTCGCGAGATTGTGACCACCACGCGACCACTCAAACGCGCCGGCATCATCGAGCCTCAGGACGTGACTTTGCGCGAACGCGACGTCAGCACGATCAATCAGGGTTTCCTGACGTCGGTGGATGAAGCCATCGGACAAAAATTGACCCGACCAACGGTAGCCGATCAAGTCATCACCCTGGTGCATCTGGAGCAGGCGGAAGTGGTTCGCAAGGGCGATCAAGTGGTGATCACCGCCCGCAGCGGCACCCTCGCCGTCCGCATGCCGGGCGAAGCCCTGTCGAACGGAGGCCTGAAAGAACAGATTCGGGTGAAAAACCTCAATTCCCAACGGGTTATCAAGGCGCAGGTTATCGCGCCGGGCCAGGTGGAAGTTGCCATGTGAGCGGCCATGTAGCGGTGATGTGAGCGGCTGTATGAACGGATATTTGAAAAGCCTCTGAGTACTCAAGCAGAAAACTGGCGCTGACCAGAGCTGTTCCCTAAACTGTGCCGCAGCAGGATCTGCAACGGCGCATGCAAGCTCATTGCTAAATGAGCCTAAAGTTTTCCAGGGGATGGCCGAGAACATGGCAAGCGTCCAAATTCCCAGAGGTTTTTAACATGGTCATCGATTTCAGCCGTTTGAACAGCTCCTCGTCACTTACGGGCAGTACACGTACCAGCAACGCCAAGGAAACCGCCGAAACCGGCACCTCCGCGCCGCTGAATACCCCGGCCGAACAGGCCAGTACCGCAAAAAGCGGGGAATCGGTACACCTCAGCAATGAGGCTCAACAGTTGCAGAAGGTCACTGACAAGCTGCGCGATCAGCCTGCCGTCGATAAAGCCCGCGTGGCCGAGTTGAAAGCAGCGATTGCCGATGGCAGCTACAAGGTCGACAGCAACCGTGTAGCCAGCAAACTGCTTAATTTCGAAGCCCAGCGCTAGGCCTCGGTCAGCGCCAGGCTTTTGGACGCTTAAAACCCAAGGCCAGCCATGCACGACACTAATTTATTGCAACTGATCACCGACGACTTTGCTCCAGCTCAACAATTGCTGGAGTTACTGCAAACCGAGTCCCTCGCCTTGCACGGTCGCGACATGCCTCTGCTGGAAGAAATTCTGGCGCGCAAACAGGCATTGATCATTCTGCTCGAACAGCATGGCCGCAAGCGCAGCGAAATCCTCGCCAGTCTCAATCTGTCGCTCGACCGCGCAGGCCTGGAACAACTGGCCAGCCAGTCGAGCATCGGCGATCAGTTGCTGAGCCAGAGCGATGTCCTGACCGACCTGATTGCCCAGTGCCAGGCGGCCAACGTCAAGAACGGCCAGTCGATCATCATGCAGCAGGCCGCTACGGCCAATCAGCTCAAAATCCTTACCGGCGGCGAGCCTCCTGCGCTCTATGACGCCAGTGGCACCTTCTCCAAACTGCAGAAACCGCGCGCGCTCAGCCAGGCGTGATGCTTTCTTCTATGCTTGCGCCCTATCAACGTGCGAAACATGCTGGCAAAATACTGGCCAGCCGTAGTCAAATTTTGTCTGGAGATTGATTTAACGTGTCCAACGATGACGCTCCGCAGCCCCCAAAGGTGCTCACCACGCCCCTGGAGATCTCCAGCAATCTGCGCCAGCTGCAAGAGAGCCACGATCCGCTGATCATTACGTTCCACGAGCGCAGCCAGCGCTTCCAGAGCTACCTGATTGAAGTCGATCGCGAAAACGGTTCGATCAAGCTTGATGAGATGATCCCGCGCGACGGCGAACGTTTTCTGGAAGCAGGCGAACCGTTCAAGGTTGAGGGCTTTCATGATGGCGTGCGCATTGCCTGGGAATGCACAGGGACGCTGAGCATCAAAGACTCCGACGGCGACCGCTTCTACACCGGCGACCTTCCCACCGAAGTGGTTTATCACCAGCGCCGCAACGCCTTTCGCGCCGCACTGAAACTGACCGACCTGGTCAGCGTCGTGCTCGGCGGCGAAAAGCTCAAGGCACCGCTGGATGGCAAATTGCTGGACATCTCGGCCACGGGTTGCAAGCTGCGCTTTGAAGGCGATATCACCGACCGCCTGCAATTGGGCCAGGTCTATGATCGCCTGATCGCCGCACCGCTGTTCGGCAACCAACCGGTATCGGTCGAGCTGCGTTACCTGCACTTCGAAGAAAAGCTCAACATCACCTTCGCCGGCCTGCGCTTTCACAACATCAGCGGCCCGGCGGCCCGCAACGTCGAGCGTTTCGTTTATCAACTGCAGCGCGAAGCGCGTCGGTTCGATAAAGACGATCTCTGATCGGCAGGCATGAAAAACGGGCAGTCACTGCGGTGACTGCCCGTTTTTTTATGCCCGGATCACGGCTTGGCGGGAGTGATGTCCGGCCCCTCGTCTTCGACTGTCGAGTCGGTGGGCGCGGCAGATTCTGGTTCAGGTTCTGGCTCAGGCTCCGGTTCAGGAGCGACCGTATTCTGCATCTGCTCCTGCACCACCTGCTCGTCAACCCGCGGGTCAAGCGCTGCTACCAGCGGCGAACTGGACATGCTGTCCGGCATCGCCACGTGATGCAGCGGTGCATCGTCCACCTGGTGCAGATTGGTCACGGCTTTCGGTCGGATCCGCCACACCAGCACCAGCGCGAAAAAGGTGAAGAACGCATACAGGCTCTGCGGCCCGAACAGCTTCATCAGCACCCCGGCCGCCAGCGGCCCGATACTGGCGCCCACGCCGTAAGTCACCAGCAGCATCGCCGTCAGCGACACCCGGCGCTCGCCTTCGACGTGGTCGTTGGAGAACGCCACCGCCAACGGGTACAGGCAAAACTGCACCAGCGAGCAGAGGAAGCCGACCACGAACAGAACCTCCAGCGGCACCTGCGGCAGGATCGCCAGCGGCAACGCGGCAATCGCGAGGAACAACGCAAAGCAACGAATCAGCAGCGCCCGGTCATAGCGGTCGGACAACCAGCCCAGCGGCCACTGCACCACCAACCCGGCAAAAATGCAGCTACCCATGAACAGACCGACCTGCTCGGTGGACAGCCCCTGCTGCGAGGCATACAGCGGCGCCAGACCGTAGAACGAACCGATGATCAGCCCCGCCCCGAGCACCGTGCTCAGCGACTGCGGCACACGCTTGATAAAGAAGCGCGGCTCCATCGGCGCCGGGTGCAGCGGCGCCGGGTGAATCCGTCGGGTCAGTGCCACCGGCACCAGACACAGGGCGAAGCACAGCGCGACCAGCATCAGCAGTTCCAGGCCAAGGCCCGGGTGCATGACCAGAATCAGCTGACCGAGCACCAGCCCCAGATACGACGCGATCATGTAGCCGCTGAACACCAGACCGCGCTGATTGGCGTCAGCCTGCTCGTTCAGCCAGCTCTCGATGACCATGTATTGGCACATCATGCCGAGGCCGACGATGGTCCGCAGCACCAGCCAGGCCGGCAGCCAGTCCACCAGGCCATGACCGAGCACCGCCGCACCGACGATCCCGGCACACGCCGAGTAGGCGCGGATATGCCCGACCCGGGCAATCAGGCGGTGACCGATCTTGCCGCCCAGCACCAGACCGAAATAGTTGGCCGCCATCAACGCACCGACCCACAACCCGTCGACATGGTCGGCAGCCAGACGCAAAGCCAGATAAGTAGAAAGAAGGCCCGAGCCGATCAACATCATCAGCGAGGCGAAATACAGCGCTCGAAAGGATTTCCAGATTTGGCGCATCGGCGTTCCGAGCGGCTCCTTGCGGTAAGTATCGGGCTATCAAACGATAGCCCGACGGCGACATGTCGTCAGGCCTGGGCTGCTAGAACACGGCGTTCCCAGGGAGTGATTTCGTCAAAGAAACTGGTCAACTCCATGGTCTTCGAAGCGATGTAGCCTTCGATGAACTCCGTGCCGAACAGTTCCTTTGCAAGCTGGCTGCGTTTCAGACGTTCGAGCGCCGCGTGCAAGGTACACGGCAGCGAAAGATGGTCCGGCACGTCGAACTCGCCTTGAATCGCTTCGCTTGGTTCGAGTTCATGCTCGATGCCGTACAGGCCGGCGGCCAGGCTAGCAGCGATGACCAGATACGGGTTGGCATCGGCGCCCGGCAAGCGGTTCTCGACCCGACGGGCGACCGGCGAACTGGCCGGGATACGCAGGCCGGCGGCGCGGTTGTCGTGGGACCAGCAGGCATTGTTCGGCGACGCAAACGGATGGCACAGGCGCTGATAGGAATTGACGTTCGGCGCGAACAGCGCGGTGAAGTCAGCCATGCCCGCCTGCTGCCCGCCGATGAAGTGGCGGAACATCGCAGTCGGCTGACCGTCCGCATCGCTGAACACATTCTTGCCGCTGCCGATCTCGACGATGCTCTGGTGAATGTGCATCGAACTGCCCGGCGTGTGCGCCAGCGGCTTGGCCATGCACACCACGGTCAAACCGTGTTTGAGCGCGACTTCCTTGAGCAGGTGTTTGAACAGGAAGGTCTGGTCGGCCAGCAACAGCGGATCACCGTGCAGCAGGTTGATCTCGAACTGGCTGACGCCCATTTCGTGCATGAAGGTATCACGCGGCAGACCGAGGGCCGCCATGCATTTATAGACTTCACTGAAGAACGGCCGCAGACCGTTATTGGAGCTGACGCTGAACGCCGAGTGACCGTCCTCGCGACGACCGTCGAGACCGACTGGCGGCTGGAACGGTTGGTTCGGGTCGGTGTTCGGAGCGAACACAAAGAATTCGAGTTCGGTCGCCACCACCGGCGCCAGACCTAGGGCTGCGTAGCGGGCAATGACTTTCTTGAGCTGACCACGGGTCGACAGGTTGGAGCTTTCGCCGGTCAGCTCGTCGGCATCACAGATGGCAAAGGCCCGCGGCTCTTCACTCCATGGCAACGGATGGATCTGCGCCGGATCGGCCACCAGCGCCAGGTCACCGTCATCGCTGCCATAGAATTTCGCGGCGGGATAACCACCCATGATGCATTGCAGCAGCACCCCCCGGGCCAACTGCAAACGCCGCCCTTCGAGGAAACCCTCGGCGGTCATTACCTTGCCACGTGGCACACCGTTCAAATCCGGCGTGACACATTCAATCTCATCAATGCCCGTCAATCGCTGCGCGAGTGAACGCTGGCCATCGGTTGTCATGACGCAATCCTTGTTATTGTGCGAGCCGCGAACGGCGACCCGGACAAAATAGGCTTCGGCTGTTCGGAATATCAAGCAGCAGCCAACAAAAAGAATTCCGGTCGATGAATCGGTGATTCAGGGCAGGTAAATACTGAACACGCCGCCGCCCAACGGGCCGCCATTACGGATCTCGGTCCGACCGCCAACACCGTTGCGCTGATGCAGCGCAGCGATGCGTCCGGCGAAGTACAGACCCAGCCCGGTGCTGCCACTGCTGTGGTTGATGCCCTGCACGTAATCGGACTGGCGCTCGAGCATTTCGGCCGGGTAACCGTCGCCGTCGTCATTGATGCTCAGCACCAATTGCCCGGCTTCGTCGCTGACGGTGATCAGCAGCGATTCACGGGCGTAACGGATCGCGTTGTTGATGCAGTTGCCCAGCACCGAGGCGATCAGTTCACGATCAAAGAAACCCAGCGGACTCAGCGGATCGACTTCGTAAGTGGCCAGAATTCCGCGACTGGCGAATACCTCTTGATGGGCCGCCAGTTGCGCTTCGATGAAATCGTCCAGCTCGTGATAGGCCGGCTGCAACGGCATCTGATTCACCCCAAGCTTGTACAGCCCGAGCAGTTGCACCAGCATGCCGTTGAGGTGGGCGAACTCGAAGTCGATCACGCCCTGCTCCGGCCCCTGGCGCTGCGCTTCGGGCAAGCGTGCCAGCCATTGGCTGTGGGCCTGCATCAGCATCGCCAGAGAGTTCTTCATGTCGTGCACGGTGGAGGCGATCACCGTGGAAAAATCCAGTGCCTGCTCGTCTTGGTTCATTCGCCAAACGCCTTGCTTTTCAGCTTCTGATAACGCGGATAACGCGCGTCGGTGTCGGGCATCAGACCCACCAGTTTCAGGCAGGCCCGACATTCTTCCAGCTCCGCCGACGGCACATTGGTGTCGGTGCCGTGCAGCAGCGACTGGGCCATGTTCAGCGCGATACTGATGTTCTTCGGTTGCATCTTCAGCGCCTTGCGGAACACCTCGCGGGCCTCCACCAGGTTGCCGGTCTTGTACACGCGCACGCCCTGACGGTTGAGGTCGGCGGCGGCGTTGCTGGAGCTGAGAATAGTCGGGTCGTCGGTGAGCTTGGCGATGTCTTTCATCACCGTCGGGTCATCGCCGTAGATTTCCGCACAGCTCTTGAGCATCGAAGTGCCCGCCTCGGCCTGGCCGAGCATCTGCAATTGCTTGGCGACCAGCAACGCCGCCTCGGGGCTCATGAACTGCTCCATGCCGTCAAGGCGCATCAACGCTTGCTCGGTGAGCTTCTCGGCGGTCTCGGCATCGTTGAGCAACAGGCTCGTGGCCTTCATCAGACGCGCGCGAATCTGCAGGCCCGGGTCGGTAGGGTTTTCCTTGGCCACGGCGCTGAGGGTGGTGTTGATCTCCAGACGCGTACGGGTGTCGAGCCCGCGCTCGCTGCCCTTGCTGATCAGGGCATGGGCCAGGCCGAGATTGCTTTCCGGGTCCTTGAAGCGCGATTGCGCGCCCTGATTCACCGCCTGGCGGTAAGCCCGGGAAGCCGTCTCGAAATCTTCGTTGGCCATCGCCAGCTTGCCCAGCAACGCCTGACGGCGCACCGCCAGCGGCGACAGGCGAATCGCCTCCTCCAGCACTTGCTGCGCGCCTTTGGTATCGCCTTCGGCGACCAGCACGTCAGCCATGCCGTCATACAGCGCCGGCATCATCGGGAAGACCTTCAGGGCTTTTTCATAAACGCCTTTGGCCTGACTGACCTGCCCGCGCTTGAACAGCAACTTGCCCAACCCGGCAAACGCCCAAGGCAACGGCCGGTCGGCGATGATGCTGTCGTAAAGGCGCTCGAGCGCTTCGTTCTGGTTCATGTCGCGCAACGCATCGGCGCGATAGCGCAGGCACAGCGGCGAATAACGGATGTCCTGTTTGCACAGGGCGATACAGGCATTGAGCACCTCGACCGGTTTGCCACGGTCGAGGGCTTGCAGAATCGGCTTGAGCAGGGTCTTGCGCTGCTCCAGACGTTCAAGCCGCTGAGCGAGGCCGGACCGATTGAACGGCTTGGTCAGGTACGCGTCCGGCTCGTGCTCCAGGGCACTGAGCACCATCGCCTGACTGGTCTCGGCCGTGACCATCACGAACACCGCTTCGTGGCTGATCAGCTTCTCCATCATCAGGTCTTCCAGCACCTGCTGGCCGTTCTTCTTGCCGTCACCGAGGTGGAAGTCCTGAAGGATGAAATCGTAGGACTTCTGCGCGCACATTTTCAGCGCCTGCTCACCAGTGTCTGCGGTGTCCACATCCTTGACGCCCAACTCGCGCAACATCGAACGCACGGAACTGCGGAAATCCGAGAAATCATCGACGATCAGAAAACTCTTTTGGTGATACGACAGCATCGAGGATTTCCAGGCAATTGAAGAGGATGGACCATTTCCAGGCGCGCAGATGATAGCTGCCGGCCAAATGCTATCAAGCGATTTCGCGCGACTCTGAAGTCACCGAATGGGTTATCGGCCGGATCAGGGGTTCTCTTGAAGCGAGGGTTCAAGATTCGTTGCGCAAGGATTACCCTGCGCGGCGGTTCTCACCTTCCAACGGCAAAGGATTCATCGTGTACATCAAGGGACGCTACATCGTGTCGGCCTGTGCGCTGCTGTTTTTGCAGCAGGCACTGGCGAGCGGAATGGACTGCACAAAGGCGGCGAGTGTTGTGGAGAAGGCGATTTGCGCGGACAAGCCGTTGCATGAGCTGGATGCGCAGATGGGGGCGGCTTACCGGAAATTGATGAAGGCTGCACCGGCGCAGGCGGAAGTGAAAAAGGCTCAGCGTCAGTGGCTGCAGGAGCGTGATCGATGTGGCGAGGAGGCCAGTTGTCTGAGCCAGCGTTATCAGGATCGTTTGCAGGTATTGCACGCGCAGTGGATCGAGGCTGTCGCCTACAAACCGGACGACGTTGATAAACAGGTCATGGAGGATCTGCAGCAGCGGGTTCGGGAGATGAGCAAGGAGAGTCCGGAGTTTGCGCTGGAGCGGGCGCTGAATTCTCTGACCCTTGGCTACGTCGGCAGCTCGTTTTCAGCCGAGCTGGATGACGATGAGCAACCGCTCTTCCCCACGACCATCCCCAAAGATGTCACGCAAGACGAGTGGAAAGCACTGCAAGCATCCGACATCAAGGGAGCCGCAGAGTCCGGCCAAACCTCTTACACCCTTATGGATCTGGATGGTGATGGCCAGCGTGACCTCATCGTGGAAACCTACTCCGGCGGCACCGGGATGTTTCATTACACGGAAACCTGGCGTCGGGGCGACAGCAGATTTATCAGGAGAACGGCTGAGATTGCCCCTCAGAACAGTAACGACAGCGTCCTTTTCTATACCAATGACCGCGGTGCCAATCAGGCCGTGTACCTGATCGGTGCTCGCGGAAAAGTCTATTTCGCCTACCAGAACGGCAGCTACGGCGAAGATCAGGTCTACCTGCTCAATCCCCTGCAGATCAACCGGCAGGTGCCGACGATCAGCGTGCGCTATGACTACCAACTGACCGTTCCACACACTCAGTACATCGAGGACAGCGACAAAGCCTACGAACTGGAACCGTCCCTGCAGAAAGTGCTCGCCAAAGCTGTGACCGGTCTGGACGCACATGCGGGGATGACGGGACAGCAGAAAACACCACTCTGCCCCATCCCTCCATCCGCCAAGGACACTGAGGAGTACTACGGCTATGGCGCGAGTTACTACGCGATCGAACCTGTCGCCGATTTCCCCGTAGTCATTGGTGATGATTGTTATGTCGCACGACTGATCAACTGGTTCGGTACCTACGACGAAAAAAGCGGTCTGCCTGCGTTACTGTTGATGCGCAAACCCGAGTCCGAAGATCCGCAGCGCAGTTATTCAGTGAACGGGCGCCGGCACATCACGCAGGTCAGCACGTCAGTCGGCAAAACCGAAGGCGGAGCTGATAATTTCTAAAGCCTCGCGCCTTTCGAAAGACAAAAAAGCCCCACCCAGATTTCTCTGCGTGGGGCTTTTCACTTCAGGGCGCTTCTCAGACCTCCGCCACCAACACATCGGCAATCCGAATACTCAACGCCGCACCTGTCAGCGTCGGGTTCACGCAGGAGGACGATGGCATGACGCTCGTCCCCGCAATGAACAGGTTGGAATGGTCGTGACTGCGGCAATCGCGGTCTACCACCGAGTCTTTCGGATCATCGCCCATGATGGTGGTGCCCATGATGTGCTGACGGTTCTGGAAGCCCGTGTCGGTGCTAAGAATGTCGGCGTCGAGCAGTTTTGCAAACTGCTTGAAGTCTTCCAGCGCCTTCTCTTTACCGGCGTGCCAGTAGTCGGGAACGCTGTAGTAGATCTCGGGAACCGGCAGACCGATGGCGTCGAACTTGGTCTTGCTCGGGGTGACCCGGTTTTCCGGCAGCGGCAAGGTTTCGAAGTCGACGGCCCAGTTCAGGGAGCGCGCCGATTGCAGGCGGATCTGCTCATCGAGCTTCGAGCCCAGCACGCCTTTGGCGATCAGGTTCGAGGTGATTTGCGACGTCGGCACGGTGTTGCGCACCTTGATCTTGTAGCTCGGGTAATCGTTGCGAAACGCGCCATCGCGACTGTTCAGATAGACCAGCAATTGCGTCGGCCCTTCGCCCGGCCACATGTCTTCCTTGGTCATGACGTTCATGCTGATGCCGGTGTGATCCATCAGGTTGCGCCCGACCTGATCCGAGGAGTTGGCAATCCCGTTCGGGTACTTTTCCGAGGTCGACATCAACAGCAGCTTCGGCGACTCGATACCGTATGCCGCCAGTACAAAGGCCCGGGCGGTCAGTTTGTGTTTGGACTTGTCGGGGCGCATGTACCAGATCGCGGTGATCTTGCCGTCGTCGCCCGCCTCGATCTTGTAGACGACAGAGTTGTCCAGCACCTTGGCGCCATGGCGCTCGGCCTCATCGATATGCATCGAACCGTCGTACTTGGCTGCAATCGGGCATACCGGGTTGCAGTTGTTGTTGCCGGCACAGGGAGGCCGTTTGCCATAGGGGCGGGTTGCCCGGCCGTTCGGCTCGAGGATCGGGTTATACCCGCCCTTGCTGAGCAATTCGGAGAGGCGCTTGAACATGTAGCTCGGCTTCAGGCCCTCCATCGGATAGGGAATCGAGCGCGGCGGATAGGCGTCCCCGCCCTGCCCGCTTTCGTCCTGGCCGTCGACACCGGAAACGCCCAGTTCGATTTCAGCCCGAGCGTAATACGGTTCCAGCTCGTCATAACTGATCGGCCAGTCACGACCACGGCCATACAACGACTTGAGACGAAAATCGTTGGGCAGCATGCGCCACAGCGAGGAACCGAAGTGCCAGGTGGTGCCGCCCACCACACGCAAGTAAGAAGTGTTGTATTTCACTGGCCCTACCTGCTGCAAATAGTCGCCGTAGGTCGACGGCGCGTGAGGCAGGCTCGGATAGGGCGACCCGGCGCCCTGCAGCTTGGCATTGGCCAGCGAGAGTTTCACCGGGGCATTGCGGAACGTTTCCACCACATCACGGCGATTCACCCGGGGACCGGCCTCGAGCACGATCACCGACTTGTTCGCTTTGGCCAGGCCCGTGGCGATCAGACCGCCCATGACACCGGAACCGATGATCACCACATCGGCATCGAATTGATCGCTGCTCATACTGTCGAGTCCTGAATGACTGCTGGTTTGGGACCCCATGAATCCGGGCCGCCACCGTAGGTTGGAATGATGAGAATGCCGTGAGTGGGCTGATACATCATGGCGAGGGAATAGCTGATCAGCTCCGCATCCGCCGGCTCACCGACGATGCCCAGATACCAGGCGGAAATGATGCTGGTGGCCGTAGCCCGCAGCGATGGATCCGGATTCGGTTGCGCCAGGTATTCATCGACATGCCGGTACCCCTGCGCGCCGATCAATTGCTTCAAGGCAATCACGTTGGTCGAGAAATTCGGCGCGCGCTTGTCCAGCGCAGCGTAATAACGATCGGCCAGAACCGGATTGACCGCACGGCTGACCAGAAACTGCGACAGCGCAATGAAATCGTCGCTCGATACCTGCGCTGCCAGCACCGACTGCCAGGGCAGCGCACTGCTGATCATCGCGGCCAGGCCCAGCGTCACGGAACCACGCAACAGATTGCGGCGAGTGAGCCCAGTCGAGCTTTCGGTTTGAGTTTTTTCGTGTTTGTGCGTCATTGAAGTGTCCATTGCTCAGGCCTCCTTGCGCCGACGTGCAATCAAGGCCCATGCGCCCAGGCCCATCAACACGCACACGAGAATGATGACCGGGGTCGTAAACTTCGCCATTACTGCCAGCGGTGCCTTGGGACCACCGTCCCGTACCTGCGCCACATCGGCGGCGGTGACAATCGTGTCGGCATTGCCGTAGCGCGACAGCACGTAGTTGCTGACGTCGGCAATCTGCTGGTCGTTCAGGCGGTCGGTGAACAGCGCGTCAGGGCCGAAACCCGGCATGTCGATGGCCACACCGTCGACTTCACGATGCACGCCGTACACGATGGTCGCGATCAGGTTGTCGCTGCGACTGGTGGCGGTGTTGTGAAACAGCGATGGGTATTCCCGCGTGCCTTGACCGTTCGGCTGATGGCAGTTGGCGCAAGTGCCACTGAATATCTGCCAGCCCGGGTTGTCCCCCGGTTTGCCTCCGCGCAGCGTCAATTCATCGACCGAGGCCTGACCGTACTCGTGGCGGGCTTTGGTTTCCCCACTGTTGATCGGCGCCGTCTGCAGCAGATAGGCCGCAATGGCTTTGAGATCCACATCGCTCAAATGCTGCAGACTGTTCTCCACCGCCTCGGCCATCGGCCCCGCCGCCTGGGCCTTGCCCTCGACGTGACCGGTACGCAGATAGGCCACGATCTCGTCGCTCGACCAGGCACCGATGCCGCTGACTTTGTCGGAAGTGATATTGGGGGCATACCAACTGCCCAGTGATCCGCCGGCCAACGGTTTTGCGCTGTCGGCCGCCATCAGGACATTGCGCGGTGTGTGGCAGGTATCGCAGTGAGCCAGGCCGTTGACCAGATAGTCGCCGCGATTGACCTCGGCGGACTTGGCCGGATCCGGCGTGAAGCGTGTTTTGCTGTGGAACAGCGCGTTCCAGCCAATCATCGACGCGCGGATATTGAACGGGAAATCCAGAGCGGTTTTCTGGTTCAGCGTATCGACCGGCGCCACTTCATGCATGAAGTAGTCGTAGAGCGCAGCAATGTCGCTGTCGGTCATCTTCGAATAGGAGGTGTAGGGCATCGCCGGGTAAAGCCGAGTGCCATCGGCCGCCACCCCGTCACGCACCGCACGGGCGAATTGCTCTGACGTGTAATTGCCGATACCCGCCGTTTTCGAAGGCGTGATGTTGGTCGAGTAGATCGTGCCCATCGGTGAACCGAGCGGATAGCCGCCCGCAAAAGCCCTGCCGCCTGGCGCCGTATGACAAGCCACACAGTCAGCGGCTATCGCCAAACGCTTGCCAACCGACGCGCTGCTGTCGAGCGCCTCGCCATGCACGGCTCCGGCCATGGCGATCAACAGCGTGACCAATCCGGCAAAGGCGTACCCCCTGCGTTTCCCTTTATCAATGCGACGCGACATGAGTCCTACCCTAGGCTGCTTCGTTCTTTTTTCACGGTTCTGGAAATCACGAACACGGCATCCTCGTCATCTCGGAAGCCAAGAACGAGGAGGTACGATGTCGTACGTATTTTTTGGAATATTCCACACAATGTAACACTTGGCAATAAATAGAAAAGGCCAAGTGCCATCTTTTGTATGTATGTGCTGAATGCTCTAAACCGCTGGTTACAAGGGGTTTAATGCGGAATATATTTAGATAAGAAACAACCTGTAACCCTACAGTTGTGGACTCCGCAGCCGAAAGATGTACGACGACAAGCCATTTGCTTACGAGCTGCGCTCGATATTGACCCGCCCCCACATGTCAGCAGGATGCCCCCTAATGAGTTGGTTGAATGACGCAAGACTTTCCACGAAATTGATCACAGCCTTCGCGGCGTGCGCCTTTATCACGCTGGGGGTGGGCCTGCTGGGAAGCCGGGGAGTGACCGAACTCTCGACGAGCCTCAGATCGGTGTTCGGCAACAATCTGGTCGCCGTCGCCAACGTCGCGCAGACCAAAATCAAGGCTGTCGGACAGACCCGTGACATGTATCGGCTTTACGTCGCCACTGCCGCCAACCTGCCACAGAGCACCAAAGACGAATTCCTCGCCTCGATGAACGCCAACCAGTTGGCGAGCGAAAAAGCCTTTGCCGAATACCGGAAAACCGAGCTTGCCGACGACGAACGTGCAGCCGGTGACCGGATGGAGAAGGCCTGGCCCGTTTACCAGGCGATCGTGCAAAGGTATCTGACCCTGATGAAGGCCGGCGACCTGGAAAATGGCCGCGAACTGCTGCTCGGCGATCTGCAGAAAAACTACCGCGTCGTCATGGACGAATTGACCATCATGACCAACTCCAACGACATGCAGGTCAGCGAAGCCGCGAAGCGATCGGTTCTGACGGAGTCCTCCGCCAAGACCTCGCTGTACATCGGCATCGTGCTGGCCTTTGTCGCGGCGATTTTGCTTGGCCTGTTCATCAGCCGACTGATCAGCCGCCCCATCTCCAAAGCCGTTGAAAGCGCCCGAAGCATCGCTGGGGGCGACTTGACTCAAAACATCGTCAGCACCGGCCGCGACGAGGCCGGTCAGTTGCTCACGGCCCTGGCCGAGATGCAGGGCAGTCTGAAAAGCACTATTCAGCAGATCGCCAGCGCGGCAGATCAACTGGCGTCCGCTGCCGAAGAACTCACCGCCGTCACTGACAATGGAAGCCGCGGACTGATTCGTCAGAACGACGAGATTCAGCAGGCTGCAACCGCTGTCACGGAAATGACCTCCGCCGTGGAGGAAGTTGCGCGCAATGCGGTATCCACCTCCGAGGCCTCCCAGACCACCAGCCGGGAAGCCAGCAATGGACGCGATCAAGCGCGAAACGCCGTTGCCGCGATCAACCATGCAACCACGGAAATCGCCACCTCCACCACCATGGTCAAGGACCTGGCAGAGAAAGTACGGGACATCGGCAAGGTTCTGGATGTCATCCGGGGGATTGCCGAGCAAACCAATCTGCTGGCGCTTAACGCCGCCATCGAGGCTGCACGCGCGGGTGAGCAAGGTCGAGGTTTTGCCGTGGTCGCCGACGAGGTACGAGCCCTGGCGGCAAGAACCCAGGCTTCGACGGGGGAAATCGAAGGCATGATCAACGACGTTCGCAACAGTGCAGACGAAGCCGTCGGCGCCATGGGGAAAAGCCAGGCGCTGGTCAGCGAAACCCAGTCACTGGCGCAAGCGACCGGCCAGGCATTGGAGCTGATTGCCGACGGCATCTCGCAGATCAATGATCGCAACCTCGTCATCGCCACAGCCTCGGAAGAACAGGCACACGTTGCTCGTGAAGTGGACCGAAATCTGGTCAACATTCAGGATCTTTCCACCCAGACAGCGGCAGGCGCACATCAGACCAGCGCCTCGACCCAGGAACTGTCCAACTTGGCAGCGTCGTTCAACACTCTGGTCAGTCGCTTTCGCTTATAAATTCCTGAAAACAAAAAGCCCCGCCAGATCACTCTGCGCGGGGCTTTTTCAATAGATGGTGTCCCAGGGCAGGTTCGAACTGCCAACCTTCCCCTTAGGAGGGCTATCCAGACGCCAGCAAACAGTGGCCAAACCCCGCATTTATTGGGCTTTTCGTCCGGTTGTGTCCGTGAAAACGACGCCGTATAGTTCTTTTTGCACCCACCATGCACCCATGGGAACAAATTGAAAGAGAAGCTCACCGCCAAGCTGCTGGCGTCCCTGCAGATAACCGGCCAGGAATATGAGGTCCACGATACCACCGTCGGCGGTCTGTTCGTGCGCGTCACTGCCGCCGGCGCCAAGTCCTATGTAGTGACCTGGGCCAGGGGCCGCAAGAAGACATTGGGTCGCATTGGCATACTGACGTTGGAGCAAGCGCGAGCGGAAGCTACTCAATATCTCGCAGAGGCAAGAACCCTGGGGGAACCGCTAGCCATTACCCAAGGACGTAAAGGCGCTACCCTCCCCTCCTTACGCGAGTTCATCGATGACATATACATGCCTTGGTTCAAGACGCACCACAAAGGGCATGAGAAAACGCTGCACACGCTCGACCACAACTTCGAAGCAATCATGCCCCAGCGTCTCGATGCGATCACTGGCCGCGACCTGGACCAGATCCGTACGGGATGGATGCAGTCCGGCAATAAGCCGTCGACGGTCAACCGTAAAATGGGCTCTATCAGCGGCGTATTCAGCAGAGCCGTTGAATGGGAGTACATCGATGCCCACCCGATGGACAGGCTCAAAGCCTTAAAGGTCGACTCGATGGGACTGGTCCGCTACTTAGATGCTGAAGAGACCAAAAGACTTCGGGAAGCACTCGACGCCCGCCAAGACGAAGCGAGGACGGAGCGCGAGAGTGCGAATAAGTGGCGAGCGGATCGAGGCAAGGAACTGATGCCGAGCTTGCTGCAGGTCCCATTCACCGACCACCTAAAGCCTATGGTCCTGGTATCGCTGAATACAGGCATGAGACGTGGAGAGCTGTTTGACCTGAAATGGTCGGCGGTGAACTTCCATACGAAGACGATCACCGCCGCCGGCGCCACCACCAAAACCAGCGACACACGACACATCCCGATGAACAAGGAAACGGTGCGCGTGCTGGAAGACTGGAAAAAGCTGGCCGGCAAATCTCGATACGTGTTCCCGAGTCAGGAAGGCGGCCGTCTGGAGGACGTTAAAAGCGCCTGGCTCAAGCTGCTAGAGCGCGCCGAGATCGAAGGCTTCCGCTGGCACGATATGCGGCACGACTTCGCGTCACGCCTGGTGATGGCCGGCGTACCGCTCAACACAGTCCGGGATCTGCTGGGGCACGCGGACATCAAAATGACTTTGCGTTACGCGCACCTAGCACCTGGAACAAAGGCTGCGGCAGTCGAACTGATCTAGAAGGGTATGAGATCAGCTTCGCTTAGCGGAACGATAGTAGAGCTGCCCTTATGGCGATCAACGTGCTGCAGGATGGTTTCCCAGTTGTCCGTAACCAAGAACACTGTCAGCTCGCCAGTCTCTGGGTTGTAGCCGCCGCCTTTATTCTTATGCCAGAAATATCCGGTAGCCTTAATCGTTTCCCAAATCCTCAGTTCGTCGTAAGTCAGTGCTTCTGGCATATGAAGGGCCAATTTTATGAGTCTTACAGACTCATCTGTGGACCAGACCTTATCCAATACCGATGACAGCGTTTGACCGTTGGAGTCGAGTTGCTGATTCGTAATCGCTTGCGATATCGCCCACTCCACTACCGCGGTCAAGGAGCGCTTCTGTAGGCGCCCCATGATGTCCAGCGCAAACTTAATTTTCGGATCAATCCTGATCCCAACGGCAACCGTAGTGCTGGTCTCGCCGGTCCGCTTGCTCGTTTTCGTCGCCATATACCTGCCACCTCAATAGGTCGACCCAACCGACCCCAGATGCATAGCTTGCTGCACTCGCATTCTCTCGTCAATCCGACTGAGTACGAATGAATTTAGCAAATGCTTGAACATTTATATTTTATAAATATAGACTAGCAACCACTGGCACCAATCTAACCCAGCCAGAAGGAGTCGTTATGTCACAACTCGCCGCACTGCCACCTCTCTCAGTCAGCGTTGAGGAAGCAGCACGTATGACCGGCTACTCGCGGTCCGGTATTTATGAAGTCATGGCTAATGGAGATCTGAAGGCGTTCAAGCTTGGCAAACGCCGATTGATTCTTGTGGCCGAACTGAAGGCTTGGATTGAACGCGCAGCTAAGGCCGGCGCACGGTGAGGCTCAAAAATAAGGGGGAGATTTTGCGCACGACTGCGCTGGAGATTGCCAAGGCGGTGTTGGAGCACCGCCTCAGCGATAACACACTGGATAGCACCAACGTGAAGGGCAAACTATGACACGCCATTCTTCAACCGAGCAAGACCGCAAGATGATCGAGGCGCTGAGAAACGGCCCGGTCTCCTCCGTCGAGGCAGCTCAAACACTCGATATCGTTCAGCCACCGAGCACGATTCGCCGACTTAGGAAAAAAGGGCACGAAATCCGCACCTACTGGACGCATCAGTCCACGGAGCCAGGTCGGCCGCCTCACCGCGTCGCCAAGTACATCCTCATGCGCGAAGCATCGTAATTCAGAGAAGCAGGGGTGTCCTCATTTTTGAGGATACCTCGGCGCCTGCCTGTGAGCGTTTGAATGGCCAGAAAAAAGTCCTACAAGGTCGACTTTGGCGGCGGTCGAGTGCTGGCCCTGCCCTATCGACTGCTGATCAGTGACGCCTTCGACAACCTATCGCCCAAAGCAGTGGTGGTGCTGATCAAGCTGGCCAGGAACTACAACGGCAAAAACAACGGCGACCTTGCCTGCACTGTCGCGATGTTGTCGAGCGGCCGGAGCATGGATGACAAAACGTTGAGATCTGCGCTGGAAGAGCTGATAGCCGCGGGATTGATTGTAAAAACTAGGGAACACGGACCTTTCGCGCAGGATGGGAAGCATCAACCGGCACTATATGCGATCACTTGGGCCGCGATAGACGATTGCCCCGGCAAGAACCTGGAACTACGCCCGGGCCCGCCCCGCTTTAAGTTCGTCTGATTTCGAAATACCCGGTGGGATTTTTTCCGGTGGGTACTGGGAATTTTTCCCAGTGGCTAAAGCGACGATTGTCCGGTTCTGTCCAGTCCTGATTTCTTGCCTAGTCACCACTGGGATTTTTTCCCAGTGCCTCTCAATGAAACCGGGGCCTGTAGCGATCAGGCCAACGGGAAAAAATCCCAGTCTTATATAATTACACCACCATGGGGGTTATTAAATGACCTTGCACGCCATCAAACAAGCTAGCTGCCAGCACGGTTACGCAGGCAAATGTAAGCGAGTTGGAGGCTTCATCTTTCTTGTTCTCGACTTCCTTCCTTGGACACTGATCGGTATGTGTCGCCCTTGCGCGGAAGAAGTGAGAAAGGATCTGATCTACCAGGTTGAAAAGGGCAAAGGCCGATAGTCGTCGCCTGCCCTCAAACGAAAAAGGCACCACCCTGTAAAGGGGTAGTGCCTTGGATACCACGAAGCTTTCGTAGTTTTTCAGTCGACGTCTGTAGGAGCGAACTGCTCAGCACCAGCCCGCAGTGAGCGCAGACCAATCACCGCCGCCCGGGCCACTCGGTCGATAAAGCCCGTTTCCAGACTTGTACATCGCCCTCCCATTCCTACGATCGCGAATTGGATCGCATGGAACGCCTCAGTCTCGTCGTGGGTGGCCAGCTCGGCAATCTCGACATCGAAGCAGGCGATGCCCTTTTCCCAGTCTCCAGGCACGCCATAGTTGTACCGCGGCCAATTGATGAGTCGACCGGCATCATCGCGCTTGGTGAAGCTCAGGTCGTCCCGTGATCGAATAGCGGCGCTCATTGGGCCACCTCCACCGCGTCGAGCGCCTTCTGCATCTGCTCGACTTCACTGTCGACGTAATTCGCCCAGTCGTAGCCAAGGAAGCTGCCGAGGCTGGCCAGCTCTTCGATATCGTGCGACTTGCCGTGCTTCAGGTCCTTCGTGATCGCGTTGAACAACACACGCATATTGCTGATGCGTTCGTGCGTGGCGCGCAGAAGCTCAAGGGCTTCGTCGGCGATGCGAGCGGTAGGCTGGCTCATTGCACACCCCCTACACAGATCCCGCGAAATGGAGCGGCGCCTGGCAGAACCTTCACGCTGATGTCGCCGAGGATCTTCAGTGGCGCCAACTGAGCCAGCTTGATGGTGGCCGGCAGCACCATGGTGGTGATGACCTGACCGTGCGCGTCCAAAATTTGGATGGTATTCTGTTTAAATTGCATGACGTGTGCCTCTAAGCGTCGTCGTGTGATCGCCAGGCCGCTGTTGACGCAGCGGTCTGGCACCTCTTCTCTGATGACTCAGATCTGAGCCAACTTCAAATGTGGGGAAATCCCACCGTTTACTGCTTACTTTTCTCGCTGATCCAACCCGCCGCCCAGCTCAGTGGGTCTTTTGCGTTCATCGGCTTGAGTGGCTTGCCGTCCCGCGCCGCCTGCCTCCCCTCCTCCTCTGTCTCTGTGTGAATCCATACCGTTGTGTGTCTAAATCCAGCTTCGCGTTGGCGCTCTTTGAAGAGCCTTTGGCGATCTGCTGCCGATAGCGGTTGCTTCGTATTTTCCTGCTCCTTCATACCCACCTCGTTACCACTCACGACGGCATTGATAATGCCCCTTTGTGAGTGGTAACGCAACAAGAAAGACTCAAAATTTCTACCATCCCATCGTTTACTAGAAACGACTTTCCGCATTTGCGAACCATTCGGCCTACCGCTACGATGATGGCCATATGCCAAAAATCGGTCTCGCGCATTTAGCGTAAAACTATGACCAATGGAGTGCTGATGAAAACTAACTACACTTTCGCGCTAGAAGGTCATAGCCGATTTATCTCGGAAGTAACAACCATCCGAGAAAATTATTTAGAACCTATACTTGAAAGTGAAGACTGGGATTACTCAAGTAAGTTTTTTCAAGACATACCTTCTTTAAGATTGGACTTCAGACCAAAAGCGCTCGGCGGACTTGAAGTTGCTGGTACGGTAATATTATTCCTTGGCACCTGCTTTGCAAAAAAAGTTTTTGACGAATTCTATGACCGCCTACTAAAGCGACCTGTCGGCGAGATGGTGGATACAATAATAAAAAAAGTA
>NZ_RRZJ01000045.1:0-27109 GCF_004368175.1 Pseudomonas sp. CH235 | reverse complement strand
CGATGCATCGCCGATGGTAGTGTGGGGTTTCCCCATGTGAGAGTAGGTCATCGTCAAGATTAAATTCCGAAACCCCAATTGCGAAAGCAGTTGGGGTTTTGTTTTGCCCGCAGGAAAGTTTTTGCTCGCGTCAGCGAACAAATTTGCACAGTTATTTTCGAATCAGAACACTAGAATAGATCCCAACTTTCTCGGAGCCAGAGCCCTTATGTCAGATTCGGTTGACGCCCCCGGGCTGTCAGATTTACCGCTGGATGACTTGGTGGCCTGCCATGAGTGCGATCTGCTGATGCGCAAGCCCAAGCTTGCTCACGGCGAAAAAGCCCTCTGCCCACGCTGCGGTTACGAACTGTACGCTCACCGTCATAACGTGGTGCAGCGCAGCCTCGCCCTGGTCATTGCCGCGCTGTTGCTCTACGTGCCGGCGAACTTTTTACCCATCATGCAGCTCAATGTTCTCGGGCAATCGTCGCAGGACACGGTCTGGAGCGGTGTTATCGGTCTGTTCAACACCGATATGCGCGGTGTTTCGGTTGTCGTATTCCTTTGCAGCATGGCGATTCCACTGTTGAAACTGCTGTGTCAGCTGATCGTGTTGCTGACGATCCGTTTCAACATCGGACGCAGTTATGGCCTGCTGCTCTACCGCATTTATCACCACCTCAAAGACTGGGGCATGCTTGAGGTCTACCTCATGGGCGTCTTGGTCGCGATCGTCAAACTGGCGGACATGGCGGCTATCACCGTGGGCCTCGGTCTGGCGTGTTTCATCGGCTTGTTACTGGTTCAGGTCTGGCTCGAAGTGGTGATGTCGCCGCACCAGATCTGGCAGGCGTTATCAGGAGAAGATGCCCATGCGGGCGATTGATGCAGGCATTCTGATCTGTACCGAATGCCACGAACTGAACAGGCAGGATACCGACAGCGATGTGCAGACCTGCACCCGATGCGGTGCGCTGGTTCACGCCCGGCGGCCCAATAGTCTCGCGCGAACCTGGGCGCTGCTGATCACGGCCGCGATTATCTACATCCCTGCCAATGTTCTGCCGATCATGACCGTCAGCTCTCTGGGCCAGGGTGACCCGAGTACGATCATGTCCGGCGTCATCCAGCTGGTGCAGCACGGCATGATTCCGATCGCTGCCGTGGTGTTCATCGCCAGCATCCTGGTGCCGACCTTCAAACTGGTGGGCATCGCGCTGCTGCTGTTTTCCGTACAGCGCCGCCAGCCGTTGTCCGCCCGTCAACGGATCTGGATGTACCGCTTCATCGAGTTCATCGGCCGCTGGTCGATGCTCGATATTTTCGTGATCGCCATTCTGGTGGCGGTCGTCAACTTCGGCCGGCTTGCCAGTGTCGAAGCCAATCTTGGCGCCATCGCCTTCGCCAGTGTGGTGATTCTGACGATGCTCGCCGCTGTCACTTTCGATCCCCGACTGATTTGGGATAACACGGAGTCGGACGCCGACCATGACTGATTTGCCTGTAGCGAAAACCCGACCGGCTTCGAACTGGTCTGCCATCTGGGTGCTGCCCCTGATCGCCCTGATTATCGGCGGCTGGCTCGGCTGGCGTGCCTACACCGAAACCGGTATCGAGATTCAGGTGCGGTTTGAAAGCGGTGAAGGCATTCAGGCCAACAAGACCGAAGTGGTCTACAAAGGCATGCCGGTCGGCAAGGTGAAAACCCTCAAGCTCGATGATGAAGGCAACTCCAAAGGTGTCATCGCGACCATCGAGATGAACAAGGATGTCGATCAGTACCTGAAGACCAGCACCCGTTTCTGGCTGGTCAAACCGAGCGTGACCCTGGCCGGTATCACCGGCCTGGAAACCCTGGTATCGGGTAACTACGTCGCCATCAGTCCTGGCGAAGGCGAGCCGACCCGCAAGTTCAAGGCCCTGGCCGAAGAGCCGCCGCTATCGGATTCGAAGCCCGGTCTGCACTTGACGATCAAGGCCGACCGTTTGGGTTCGTTGAATCGCGGCAGCCCGGTGTTCTACAAGCAGATCAAAGTCGGTCAGATCAAAAGTTACGTGCTGTCGGAAGACCAGAGTACGGTCGAGCTCAAGGTGTTCATCGAACCGACCTACGCCAAACTGGTGCGCAAACACACCCGTTTCTGGAACGCCAGCGGCATCAGCATCGACGCCAACCTGTCCGGCGTGAAAGTGCGCAGCGAATCCCTGGCCAGCATCGTCGCCGGCGGTATCGCCTTCGCCACCCCGGAGAACCGCAAGGACAGCCCGCCCACCGATCCAAGCCTGCCGTTCCGTCTTTACGAAGACTTCGATGCGGCCGCCGCCGGCATCCGCGTGAAGGTCAAACTCAGCGATTTCGAAGGCCTGCAAGCCGGGCGCACTCCGGTGATGTACAAGGGCATTCAGGTCGGTAACCTGAAAGCGCTGAAGATCGATCCGGACCTGTCCAGCGCCACCGCCGAACTGACCCTCGATCCGCTGGCCGAAGACTATCTGGTCACCGGCACGCAATTCTGGGTGGTCAAACCTTCGATCTCCCTGGCCGGCATTACCGGTCTGGAAGCGTTGGTAAAAGGTAACTACATCGCCGTACGTCCGGGCGACAAGGGTGGTGCGCCACAACGTGAATTCGAGGCCCGGCCAAAAGCCCCGCCGCTGGATCTGCGCGCACCCGGCCTGCACCTGGTCCTGTTCACCGATACCTTAGGCTCGATCGACGTCGGCAGCCCGATCCTCTACAAGCAGGTCAAGGTCGGTTCGGTGCAGAGCTATCAGTTCTCCAAGACCCGCAAACAACTGGTGATTGGCGTCCACATCGAGAAGGAATACGAAAACCTGGTGAACGCCTCGACCCGGTTCTGGAACGTCAGCGGTGTCACGCTGACCGGCGGGTTGACCGGCGGGATTCAGGTCAAGAGTGAATCGCTGCAGACCCTGATGGCCGGCGGCATTGCCTTCGAAACGCCACAAGCCAAAGCACCGTTACAAAAACGCATCCCGCGCTTCCGTCTGTTCGCCAACCATGATGAAGCGAATCAGAAAGGCGCCGTCGTCACCATCAAGGTCGATCGCGCGGACGGTCTGCGCAGCGGCACCCCGGTGCGCTTCAAGGGACTGGACGTCGGCAAGATCGAAAGTGTCGACCTGACCGATGATCTGCAATCGGTAATCCTCACCGCGCGCATCACTGAAGTGCCGGAGAAGATTGCTCGAGTCGGCAGTCAGTTCTGGGTGGTCAAACCGGAGTTGGGTCTGATCAAGACCTCGAACCTGGAGACCCTGGTCACCGGCCAGTACATCGAAGTGCAACCTGCGGCCAAGAACCTCGGCCCGCAGAAGAACTTCGTGGCCCTGGCCAATCCGCCGGAAGTCACCAAGCAGGAGGCAGGCTTGAGCCTTGTGTTGAGCGCTGCCCGTCGCGGCTCGCTGAAACCGGGTGTTCCGGTGACCTACCGAGAGATCACCGTAGGCAAAGTCACCGGTTACGAACTGGGCCAGACAGCGGATCGCGTACTGGTGCACATCCTGATCGAACCGAAATACGCGCCACTGGTGCGCAGCGGCAGCCGTTTCTGGAACACCAGTGGTGTCGGTTTCGATATCGGCCTGTTCAAAGGCATGACCGTACGCACGGAGTCGCTTGAGACCGTGATTCAGGGCGGTATCGCCTTCGCCACACCGGACGGCGAGAAGATGGGCAACCCCGCGCGTGCCGAACAAACCTTCCCACTGTTCGACAAGTTCGAAGACGAATGGCTGACCTGGGCGCCGAAAATCCCCCTCGGCAAATAATCCCGAGCCCATGAAAAAGGGCCGCGATCCATTGGATCGCGGCCCTTTTTTGTGCCCGTCAGTTAAGCATCAAACCGCATCCAGCTCCGGCTCGTCCGCTTCGACATTGATGGTGGCTTTCACCAAATCGTGACGGCGGATGTATTTCCAGTCCGCCTCGTCGATGTAGATGCCGGCCGGGCCGCTGCCGCCTTCCAGGTCGATGGCGACACTGGCGCAGACCTGCGGCTTCACACTCGCCAGAATCGGCACGAAGCCCAGTTGCAGGCTGGTTTCCAGCAGAGCGGCCTGGTTCTTCTCGTCGATGTCCGCCGCTTCGTCGAGGTAGTACGGCAGGCGCACGCGACCGGCCAGGTCGCGGTCCATCAAGTGCAGCAACAAATACATGTTGGTCAGCGCCTTGATGGTCATCGTGGTGCCGTTGGACGCCGCGCCATCGATGTCGGTGTGGATCACCGGCTGGCCGTTGACCTTGGTGATCTCGAACGCCAGTTCGAACAAGTCCTTGAGGCCGAGCTGGTTGTGGTTTGCCGCCACCAGCCGCGCCAGGTACTCCTTGGCCTCTTCGTTCTTGTTGTCCTGCTCGGCGCTCTGGCTCAGGTCGAACACCGACAAGGTTTCGCCTTCTTCGTACTGACCGGCGCTGTGGATGATCTGGTCGATGTGCTTGAGCGCTTCCTTGTTCGGCGCGAGCACGATGCGGAAGCTCTGCAGGTTGGAGACCTGACGCTTGTTGATCTCACGGTTGAACAGCGCCAGTTGGTGCTCGAGGCTGTCGTAGTCGCTGCGGATATTGCGCAGGGTCCGCGCGATATCGGTCACGGCTGCGCGACGCGCCTTGCCGAGGGTCAGGGCTTCGTCGGTACGGTGCGCGTAAGCGTTGATCAGCAACGACAGACGGCGCTCCATGTCGTCTTCGCTGTCGAACTTGGCCACGCCCTTCAGGCGCACTTGTGCGTACAGCGCTTCGATCTGGCCATCGGCACGCAGCAGGCCTTGCCAGCTGTCCTGATAGTCATTGAGCAGCGGCAGCAGGTTGTCCATGGAATCGTCGACCGGATCCATGAACGGCGTGCCGAATGGCAGATCCGCCGGTAGCAACTGACGGCGACGCAGGGCATCGTCGAGGGTGCGTTGCTTGGCTTCCATGTCGGCAATCTGCCGGCCGACCAGTTGCAGCTTGGCCGACAGTTGCTGGACGCGCTCGGTGAACGCATCGCTGGAACGCTTGAGTTCGTCCTGCGCGGCTTCCATTTGCGCCAGTTGCTCCAGCTTGTCGCCTTCTTCGGCGCTCAGGGTCTGGGTGCGGCGGAAATCTTCCAGCGCCTTTTGCGCATCCAGCACCTGCTGGTACAGCGCTTCGGTCTGGGTCTTGCTCGCAGCGCGGTCGGCGGCCACCGCTTGCTGGGTCTTGAGTTGTTTGAGCTCTTTTTCCAGACGCTCTTTCTGATCGCGCAGCGCGGCACGGTCGGCCAGCGCTTGAAGAGCCGGTGGCTCGATGTGCGAGATGTCGATCGACAGGCCCGGCACTTCGAAACGCTCGCCCTTGAAGCCGTCGAGGATCAGCTCGACCGATTTTACCCACTCGCCGTTCTCGTCGAGGGTGATGCCGTGTTCGCCCAGCGGCAGGCTGAACAGCGCACTGTTGAACAGGCGCATCAGGCGCTCGACATCCTGTTGCGAGAACTCTTCGCGCAGGCGTGCATAGCTGTTGTTGTCGGCGTGATCGAGTTGTTGCTTCACCGACTTCAGGCGTTTTTCCAGATCGCGAAGACGTTCTTCGAGATCCTCGGCACTGAACTGACGGGACTGCGCCAGCGCACCGGCCAGTTCGTCGTGAGCGTCCTTGGCCGCCAGCAGTTGCTGCTCCAGGACTTTGACGTCATCGACCAGCGCGAAGCGGTTCTTCAGCACCGACAACTCGCCGAGCCAGCGCTGAATGCCGGAGATTTCCCGCTCCAGACGCATCAGTTCCTGAGTGCCACCACGCTGATCGTTTTGCAGATCGTCCTGCTCGCGACGGTAGTGCTCGGCCTGAATGGTCAGCTCTTCCTTGCGCGCCGTGGCGTAGTCCGACCAGGTGCCGAGCAACGAGTCGAGCAGCGGCGACAGGCGATGCAGTTTGCCGCGCAGCACGTCGCGCTGTTTCACACCGTTGGCCAAGGCTTCGACCAGCGGGCCGGCAGCTACCAGCGAGTTGTAGTCCTGTTCCATGCGACGCACATCGCGGAAGGCTTCTTCGCACGCCGCGATGTAATCGACGCTGCCGGACCGCAGGCTGTGTTCGAAGGCATCGAGGAACAATTGCTTGAGCTTGGCTGCGGTGATTTCGCGCATGTGCAGCAGGTTGATGAACAGCGCGCGGAAGGTCTTCAGGCTCTGCTCGCTGGTGGAGCGCAGCGGAATCAGCGTCAGATCCAGCGGGATCGACGTGTGACCGCCCACCAGCAATCGGCGCAGCTCATCGGGCTTGAGTTCGTAGGCTTTCAGGCCTTCTTTCTCAAGGTTGCTGAACAGCTCTTTCTGCCGCAGGCAGGTGTCGTTCTTCTGGTAATGCGCCAGATCGAGCTTGCCGGCATAGGCAAAAAACTGGTGACCGAAACCGCCGCCCGGGCCGCGACCGACCACGCCGATCACATGTGGGCCGTGGGGCAGGTTCACTTCGACGAGGATATAGCTGGTGTCGGAGGCAAAGTAGAAACGCCGGGATTGTTCCAGGCTGTACTTGCCGAAACTCATGTCCGACATGCGCGCCAAAATCGGGAACTGCAAGGCGTTGATCGAGGCGGATTTGCCGAGGTTGTTCGCGCCGTAGACCGACAGCGGTTCTTCCAGCGGGAACAGGCCGAGGCTGTAACCGGCGGTGTTCAAAAGGGCAAAGCGGCGGATGCCGTAGCGTTCCTGGCTCATGCGTCGGACTCCTGTTCTTCGGCAATGGCGCGGGCCAGTGCGTCTTCTTCGCTCTCTTCATCAAATTCGGATAGATCGAGCGGGTCGTCGGTGGCGAGGAATTTCGCCTCGGCGGCTTCGTCAATCAGTACCGGTGCCGGCAGCGGCAGAACGCTGTGCACGCTGGCCGCCAGATCGCGGTCTTGTTGGACCGACAGGCAGACGTCGAGGAAACGGTGCATCGGCGGCAGGAAACGGTACACGCCGTTTTCCTCGCTGGCGAAGCCGAGCTGGGTCATGCGGCGCATGATCTTTTCTTCGAGCTCTTCAACGGTCTGCACTTCGGCCTGGATGAACAGGTCGCGGTACTTTTCCAGCAGCGACGGCAGTTCTTCCCGGCCGAGGCTGCCGCCGTCGAGCACGGCGATCGGGTCGCGACCCTGATCGGCCAGATGCTCGACCAGGATGAAAGTGAACAGTGCCAGGCGCTGAGCAGTCTTGTTCACCGCCGCTGCTGCCATGTCCGGCACGAAGTAATAGAAACCACGGGTGTCGCAGACCAGTTCGAAGCCCAGCGCCTTGAACAGCGTGCGGTACTGGTCCTGGAAGTTCGACAGTTGCGCGTACAGCTCCGGGTCGCGGCGGCTGACGTGGTAGCCCTTGAACAGCTCGCGAAAGATCGGCGCCAGCTGAGACAGTTCGGAAAGATCAAGATGCATTGGGGATGCTCGCAGAATCCTCGGCGGCGGTGTCGCCGGCCGAGAGCAGGGCGAAGGAGCGCAGGCTGACCTGGTGCTCGTGAGTGTGGTATTCGCGGCGTTCCAGACGCTCGCGCTTGAAGCGTTTTTCCCGCGACAGGCGCGAGAACCAGTAAAGCAATTCGTCGGTCGCGCCGTCCGGTTCCTGCTCCAGCAGCCAGGTCATCAGATCCGGCATCGGCAGGGATTCTTCGCAGCGGTCGACCATCTCGCGCACGGTGCGCGGTGCGCGCGGGGCATCGCCAGTCTTCTGCGACTTGTGCGCCTTTGGGAAACGCGCCGGTTTCGGCTCGAAACGGGCCAGGGCGTAGACGTATGCTTCAACCTGACTGGCGCTACCGAGGAAGGTGCTTTGCGGCCGGGTGAACAGCGGCATCGCGGCTTGCGGCACGGCGTCGATGCCTTTGCGGCGGATCGCGGCCAGCGCAAGTGCGGCACCACGTGTCACGGCGTTGTGCCGGCGCGCTTCTTCACGCAGCGGCAGCAGCAATTCCCGAGCGTGACGCAGGGTCAACTGGGCGCTGGTCTGCATTTCGAGGATGCGCGCGTGGGTGCGCAGCAGCATGTCGTCATCGACCAGATGGCCGAGGCGCTGCTGTTCGCTGAGCATCTTCAGCAGCACGGTTTCGACCTTGCGCACGCCTTGCTCGAAGGCGCCGTCGGCGTTCACCAGATCGATCATCGGCTCGACGTATTCGTCCCAGGTCGCCAGCACTTCGGCGTAACGCTGACGCAGCGGAATCTGCCGGTCGCTGGTCTTGGCCCGTTCGGCCACGGCCACCAGCGCCTGTTCGTCGTTGTCGAGTTTCTTCAGAACGTCGCGCACGCGCATGTCGAGCAGGCGCAACTGACGCGCCAGGTCATTGCCGTCACGGACGTCGAACGCATCCTGGATATAACCGGCCAGACGCTCAAGGTGACGCAGATAGGCTTCGATTTCCAGGCACAGGCCCAGACGGTGTTCCCGACGCAGATAGGCGAGGAAGTCGTGAATCTGCGCGTTCAGCTCGAAACGGTTCGGGCTTTTCGCCACGGGAACCAGAATGTCGAGGCGGATCCACACGTCGAGCAGGCTGGTGATGTCCTGCGGCGTGCTGTCCAGTTGCTGGGCGGCCAGTTGCGTGCGCAGTTCGTTGAGGCTCAGGGTGCCCTGGTCGAAGTGCTCGCACAGTGGCTCCAGAAGTGCCCAGTGTTCAGCGAGGGCGCGCAAGACGCGCTTGGGTTCGATCATCGGAATGGCCGGCTGGTTGGCGATTAAAAGCCGCGATTGTACTGCATCACGAAGGATGCGATTCACTCTCGGGACGGGCTGTCGCTTTTCTTTGCGTCAAGGTATCGGTCAAGACTATCGATCAACAGCGCGCGATCTTGAGCGAAGGGCGGTAGAATCAGCGCACTTCAGTTATCCACAAGTGGCCGACCCTTGCTAATCGAGTCCCGCCGCCGCGCCTATTTGAACGCCATGCAGGTGGTCAACTGGCTGCCGCGCACCGAATTGCCCTTTGCCGCGCCGTCGCGGCCCGAGCTGCTGGACATGCCCGAGCCCGAGATTGCCGCGCCGGTAATGCCGGCAACCCCGGCCGAAGCGCCGGTGCAGCCGGCTGCACGTCCGGTCGAACGGCAGAAGATCGAGGTTCCGCGTCCTTCGCTGGCCAGCACCCGCACGGGCGCCAAACCGGTCGAAGAAGTCGACGAAACACCTGTGGTGGCCAGGCCGGCGCCGGTGCCGCCACCGCGCTTTGCCCTGCAATTGCTGCGCGCCGGCCGTTGCCTGCTGCTGGTGGAGTTACCCACAGGCGAAGCCTTCCAGTCCCGCGATCCGGCTTATCTGCTGCTCAAGGACATGCTGCGTGCCGCCGGTCTGCCGGACGCGCCACAGATTGTCGGTGAGCCGGTACGCTGGCCATGGCTGAACCGCGGCACGATGGATCAGGGCCCGGAGGCGGCCCGGGATTTCGTCCAGGGTTTCCTGTCGGTGCAGATGGAGGCGTCGCCGTGCGCCTGTCTGTGGCTGATCGGCCTGCCGGCGGTGCGTTTTGCCGGCGAAGCGGAGGCCGAGGCGTTCAACCGTGAATTGCAAATCGAGGGGCTTGGCCTGGCGTGGGCCGTGCCCGGGCTGGAATTGTTGATGGAAGAGCCACAGCGCAAGGCCGCCGTGTGGCAAGCCATGCGTCGGCTGATGGCGCGCTGGAAAGAATCGAATGAGTGACGCTGTATCGTTTCGCCCGATGACCGAGGCGGACCTGGACGCTGTGCTGAAGATTGAATATGCCGCGTACAGTCATCCGTGGACCCGCGGGATTTTTCTCGACGGCCTGGGCAAGTACCAGATCTGGCTGATGTTCGAAGGTGAGCAGCAGGTGGGCCACGGGGTGGTGCAGATCATTCTCGATGAAGCGCATCTGCTCAACATCACGGTCAAACCGGAAAACCAGGGTCGCGGGCTCGGGCTGACACTGCTCGAATACCTGATGTCCCGCGCCTACGCCGCCGATGCCCGGGAATGTTTCCTGGAAGTGCGCGACAGCAACACGTCGGCCTTTCGCCTTTACGAGCGCTATGGCTTCAACGAGATCGGCCGGCGCCGGGATTACTACCCGGCGGTCGGCGGGCGTGAAGATGCCGTAGTCATGGCCTGCACGCTCGTCGACTGATCGCGGCAGGTGTCCTCAGCGCTTGCGATCCAGCGGATCGCGACGCGCCAGTTCCGCTTCATCCAGCCCGTTGCCGCCGCCGATATCGTCCTCGTCGACCACGCTCAGATCCCAATCGGCCTGATTGCCTTCGCCGACCTCATGAGCATCCCGGGCGCCATCTTCATGAATCAGGGTCTCCGGGCTCAGGTCATCGTCGGTGGGTTCGTGATCGGCGGTCGATGCCCCGGTGAAACCGGCTTCGCGCACGCGGTCACGGGGCATCAGCTGTTCGCGCTCGCGTTCGGGCAGCTCATCGCCGATCTTCGCACTGGGCTGTTCGTCGTCGAAGTCCAGCTCGTGCACCGAACCCATGCGGTCTTCGTTATCATCGATGGGCTCCGGTTGCACCGCATCGAAGGGGCGTCGTGAATCAGTCATGGCAATTCCTCATACTGTGGGCCTTACTGGGATGGACTCACCGGGTGCACGAGAAATTCAAAGCAAATCACCCACGACCCCCGCGTGACCCCGACGGGCGGTCGACTGTCATACCAGCGCATCTTTCTTGAGGCCTTACAGCATGCATGACTTACAAGACCTGATTGATAACAACGAGCGTTGGGCTGACGCGATCACCAAGGAAGACCCGGATTTCTTCGCCAAGCTGGCCCGTCAGCAGACGCCTGAATATCTGTGGATCGGCTGCTCCGACGCACGGGTGCCGGCCAACGAAATCGTCGGCATGCTGCCGGGCGATCTGTTCGTTCACCGCAACGTTGCCAACGTGGTGCTGCACACTGACCTCAACTGCCTGTCGGTGATCCAGTACGCGGTGGACGTGCTCAAGGTCAAACATATTCTGGTGACCGGGCACTACGGCTGCGGCGGTGTGCGGGCGTCGATGCAGGATCGTCAGTTCGGTCTGATCGACGGCTGGCTGCGTTCGATCCGCGACCTCTACTACGAAAAGCGCGAAGAACTGGCCAGGCTGCCGACCGAAGAAGAACAGGTCGACCGTCTGTGCGAGCTCAACGTGATCCAGCAAGTGGCCAACGTCGCCCACACCAGCATCATCCAGAACGCCTGGCATCGCGGGCAGAGCCTGTCGATCCACGGCTGCATCTACGGCATCAAGGATGGTCGCTGGAAGAGCCTGAACACCACGATCAGCGGTTTCGAGCAATTGCCGCCGCAATACCGTTTGCGTCCGGTCGGCGCGCCTTGACCGGTCGTTCAGCGTAAACCTTGCCGGCGGCGCCAGCTCAACAAGTAGCGCTGGCCTTCAAGATTGGGTGATTCGTCGTAACCGGTGATCCACCCACGGCAGCGCGAGGAGCCGCAACCGCAGGCGAACTGCCGCAGCAGTTTGTCTTCGGTGGCGGTGTAGTCCATGGTCAATCGTTCACCTTCGGCAATGTCGCGCAGAGCCCAGAACCATAATTCTACTGCGTCAAAGAAGGTGTTTGGATCGCATGAGTGTTCGAAAAGTCCGCAAAAGCGTGGATCGTAGATATGAATCCCTGGCATCAGTTGCCGGGTCTGCCGGCAGCGATAGGGCAGCAACTGGCCTGAAACCCGGCACATTCGGGTGATGCGCAGGAACTCCCGGCACGCTACGACAGCGGTGGCTACGCCCTCGGGATCGTGAACAATCTCGAAATCCTGTTTTGACGGAAATCCCATGCGCACGGGGAGTCCGGCAAAAGGATAAATGCCCTCGGTATCGCGTGCCGGTTTACCCGGTAATGCGTGAGTGTTCATAACGTTCCCTGTTGGCCAGGTGTCGCGACTTTCCCGAGCTGACGTCCTGTCAGTCCTGCAACACGATCATTGGATCCAAGATCCCGTAAATCACATTAGCGGTCTACTGTCAGATCTGACAGGCGAAATAGACGCTTTCCCGGGTCAGCCAAGGCTGACACGGGAACATCGCATGTCCTTTCAGAGATGGGCCGCGGGCGCGGCCATGTCCGGCAATGGGCTTTTGAGCTGTTGCAACTGGGATTTGACTGGTGCGGTCGAGCAGGTCTTGTCCGCCTGTGCCACGGTCTGGTTGCGGATCGTGGTGTAGAACAGCTCGCAGGTCTTGGCTTTCTGCGTCACTTGCCAGGTCTGGGTGCAGCTGTTGAGCAGTGTCTTCGGATCGGTGCCCGGTTTGCTGCCCATCCCGGCCTGCCAGCAGGCGGCGCTCAGGTCTTGCCCCATTACCTTCAGACCGGCCGCATCGGCCTTGGCCTGGGCGTCGTCGCCGGTGTAGTTGTTCGGGTCGGCGGCGTACCAGATGTAGCTCGGGTGGTTCGAACCCAGCACCGGCACGTTCACCCCCGTGCTCGGGCTGATGGTTGCCAGACCCAGTACATTCACGGTCGCGCCGTATTGCTGCTTGATCCAGTTACGCACCGGCGCACCAAAGGCAACCATCGGCAGCACAGCGCCGCCGGCGTTCTGACTGACCTGCCTGACCATGGTGGTCTGGTAATCCTTGAAGTAGTCGTACACGCCTTCCAGATCCTTGCCGGCGCTGGCGGGCGCGGCGATCGGGGCGATGTCGATGATGGTCTGGTAGGCCGGCGTCTGGTTGGCGGGGATGCCATTGTCGGTCAGCAGCGCGGCCCAGCGGTCGGTGGTGTTCGAGCGCAGGTAATCCTGGGCCTGGGTCAGTGAGTAATCCGGCGGGAAGTGCAACAGCTCGACACTCTTGCGGTTTTCCAAGGCCATGCCCAGTGGCAGGAACAGGTACCAGCTGTACGCCCATTTGCCGTCGGCATTGAGTTTACTGGCGCCGTTGTAGGCCAGGTCACCGGCATCCAGCAGCGCGGTCAGCGGCTTGTCGTAGCCCTTCGGTACGCCGCTGATTTCGGCGTAGAGCTGATCGTTGTCGTTTTTCACCAGCACTTTGGCGTTGGTGTAGCCGTCGCGCTGCACGCTCTGGCTCAGGTAATGGGCGACGGTCTGCTCCAGCGTCCAGTTGCGAAAGCAGATCACGCTGCAATTGTTGGGGTAGGCGAAGAGGCGGGTGACGCGTTCGGTGCTGCCCAGTTTCAGGTCGACATCGGCGTGGGCGGCGGCGCTCAACGTGAGCGCCGCGAGGGTGAGGCCTGCGAGTTTCAACATGCTCAGATCCTTTTCAGCGAGGGTAAAACCTTGGTGGAGGGCAATCCGGCCCGCGTCCAGCCTAGCCGGGGAACAGGTGTTTCAGCGAATAACCAAGCTGACTGGCGAGAATCACGCCGGTCATGACCACCAGAAACAGCAGTTGCAACGGGCTGAAATGCGCCCAGTGCAGCGCGGTCAGCCACGGGTGCTTGTCGCTGAACTCCGGGTCGAGCGTACCGATGCGCCGCTTGTGCCAGAGCCCGATCAGGATCACCCCGATATAGGTGAAGGCTCCCAGCCCACCGAGCATGACCGAGAACAGCAGGATCATGACGGCTTGCGGTACGCCATGGCGCAGCACGAGCCAGCGGGTATCAGGGTTCCATCGGCGCGGAATGATCCTTTCGGTCAACCACAGATCCTGAACGATCAAATGGGCGCTGATCAGAAACCAGTAACTCAAGCCGATCCGAAAAAACCATACAGGAACGCAGGCGAAGGCCAGGGGAATGACGATGCTCATTGCCGTGGTCTTGTGCTCGGTGGGGAGATAAAACAGCCACAGCGCCAGCGCAATCGCGGCCCACGAGCGCAACCAGGTTTCGGCGGCAATGTAACGCGGCAGAAAGCGTCGCCAGTAGAAAACGTCGGCGTAGGGCAGGCGGGCGAGCAGGTCGGGAAAGCGCCACTTGAGGGTTTCCGACAACTGCTGGCAGGCCTGCCAGTCCGCCGGAATGAACCGGTCGGTCATGTCTTTCTGTTGCCGCGGCTTCATCGGGCTGATCAGCATCCGCGCGGCCAGAGCGTCGGGCGACCCGTTGCGCTGATCTTCGGCCCGGGCGCACAGGGTGTCGTAGAGGCTTTCCTGGTTGCAGCGCTCGATCAGCGCCTGCCAGAGCCAGTCCGGTTGCGGATGAATACCCTTGGTGTCGTCCCAGCCAAATAATTGGGAGATACGGTCGAACAGCGGAACGCTCCACTCTGTGTCCTGCAGCAGTTGCAGGATGATCTGCTGCCAATGTTCCCGACGGTCGAACACCTGGAGCCAGGGTTGGACCGTGTAAGTCTTGAGCTGCGCGAGACATTCACGCTCGTTTTGCGAGGCGAGCAGCGTTTCCAGCGATTGCCGGTAATCCGTCAGCAACTCGTTGGCGATAATGCTGCGCTGCCCGTCGCCGATGACGATTTCCTGCCAAGGGCCCAGCCAACCGAGGTGCTGCACCGCCCAACGGGCAATCGGAAGGCGCAGGGCGGGTCGATCGAAGCACAACGTCAGCAACAGTGTCTGGAACGCTTGCGCACAATTCTGCTGGCGCGCTTGCTCCCAGCGCTCATCCAGATTGTTGTCCGAGAGGCCGTTCAGCAATAGCGATGCGGCTTCAATGGCCGGGTCGGCAGTCGGCTGCTCGGGCTCCAGGTTAAGAGGCTCCGGATTCAGGGGCTGTACCCGCAAGGTCTGCGACTCGAGCGGTGCTTCGGGCGCGGCCGGGGGCACCGGTTCGAATAGCGCCGCAGGGTACTCCCACGCATCGGTCCCGGTCTTCTGCAGCGGCTGAACCATGGATTGCTCTTGCACCGCCAGCGCGGCGATCCCAGGAGCCAGCACGACGTCGCCGTGCTCCTCGGTCTCTTCGTTTTCCAGGCGCCATTGGGCAATCGACAGTGCGCGCTCATAGGCCTCGCGCAGGCGCTGGAAGCCTGCGGCATCTTCATCGGGCCGAAAGACTTTCAGCAGCCGCGCATAACTGCGTTTGATATCACGCAGCCCGGCGTCTTCGGGCAGTTGCAGGACAGACCAGCATTCCATGTCGTGCTTCCTTACTGCCAGGGGTTACGGTCGAGGGCGCTCAACTGCTTGCTCAGTTCGGTACGGGTTTCACGGATCTGCCGCTCGTCCTGGGAATCCAGCGCCTGCTGGAATTGCTTGGCCCAGTAGCCGATCTGATCGCGCAGGTCGCCCAGGCTTTCCTGATACAGACGTTCCAGCCGTGCGCTGAGCAGGGTGTTCACCTGTTGCTCGCGCGGATGGATCTTCAATTGCGCCAAGGCTTGCAGACGCTGCTGGATTTCCTCCGGCGTCAGCACGCCGGGGTTGTTTTCGATGACCAGCGAATGTTGCTGACCGGTCAGGGGAATGCTGACCTGGGCTTCCAGCAAACCGTTGTTGTCGTAGGTGAAGCGCACATCCAGCTCGACTTCGCCGGCCTTGCGCTTGGGCACCTTGATGTCCAGTTGGCCGAGCGCCACGTTGTCTTTGACCAGGCGGCTTTCGCCCTGAAAGATTTTCACGACGACCTGTTCCTGATTGTCGTGAAGGGTCTGCACGGTTTTCACCCGGCTGACCGGGACGATGCTGTTGCGCTCGATGATCGGCAGGTAGTGACCGCTTTCATACTGGCGACCGACCTGCGTGGAAGTCTCGATCCCCAAGGTGTAGGAGCAGACATCAGTGAGCACCACTTCTTCCAGCGCGGCCGAACGGGCCTTGAGCGCTGCCTGAATCGCCGCGCCCTGAGCGACCACTTGATCCGGATCGAGGCTGATCGACGGGAAGCGGCCGAACAGCCCGGCAGCCAGTTTGCGCACCAGCGGCATGCGGGTGGTGCCGCCGACCAGCAGGATTTCATCGAGGTCGCTGACGCGGATGCGTGCGTCACGCAGGGCCCGTTCGATCGGCGCGCGCAGACGTTCGAGCAGCGGCATGTACAGCGTCGCCATTTGCGCCTGAGTGATGGTCTGGGTCCATTGCTTTTCGCCAACCTGCAATCTGAATTCGGTGCTGGCGTCCTGACCCAGTGCACGGCGCACACGTTCTGCCTCGCGGCGCAGCGGCTGGAGGATGGTCGAGCGCTCGGGGAAGTCCGACACGTTGCGATGCTGATCGATAAAGTGCTCAAGCAGCACGTTGTCGAAATCCTCGCCGCCGAGGAAGTTGTCACCGGCGCTGGCGCGCACCTCCATGACCCCCTCGAAGAGTTCGAGAATCGACACGTCGAACGTACCGCCGCCCAAGTCGAACACCAGGAACGACGTTTCCTTGTCCCGTTGATGCAAGCCGTAGGCGAGTGCAGCCGCGGTGGGTTCGTTGATCAGCTTTTCGACTTTGAGGCCCGCCAGTTCACCGGCAATGCGCGTGGCCTTGCGCTGGGCGTCGCTGAAATAGGCCGGAACGCTGATCACGGCTTCCGTGACGGTCTGGCCGTAAGTGCGCTCGACGTCTTCTTTCAGGCTCTTGAGCACTAGCGCCGACAGCTCTTCCGGACGGAATTTTTTATCCCCGAGGTAGACCTCCGTCGCACTGCCCATATGGCGCTTGAACAGCGAAGCGGTCAGGCGCGGATGAGTGTGCAGGCGTTCGCGAGCAGCTTGCCCGACCAGAATCCGGCCCTGATCGTCCAGGCCCACCACGCTGGGTGTCAGGAACTGCCCCAGGGCGTTAGGCACCAACTCAGTGGCATCGCCGCGCCATACGGCAACAAGGCTGTTGGTGGTTCCCAGGTCAATCCCGACGATCATTGCAACGAACTCCCTTTGCGCTCAGACAAAAAATGAAACAGATATGGGGCGCGCAAGAATATTACCGAGGCAGTGGCGCGGTAAAGAAAGATGATGGCTCTGAGCCATTATTTACGACAGGCAACCGCAGGAGGGATGGTCCGGGTCGCTTTTTGTCGAAGGGGTCGAAGGGAAAGACAGGGCGCCGGAGCCGGCGCCCTGTGGTCATCGTTTAAGGCATGACCGGCGGCAAGTACGAAAGCGTCGTGCCCAGCGCCCACAGCAGCACCAATACCAACGGCGTGTGCACCAGTAATTGCACGAACGAGAAACCGATCAGATCCCGCGCCTTCAGCCCCAGCACGCCCAGCAACGGCAGCATGTAGAACGGGTTGATCAGGTTCGGCAAGGCTTCGGCGGCGTTGTAGATCTGCACCGCCCAACCGAGGTGATAGTTCAGATCGTTGGCCACCTGCATCACGTACGGCGCCTCGATGATCCACTTGCCGCCGCCGGACGGAATGAAGAAACCGAGAATCGCCGAGTACACGCCCATCAGCAGTGCATAGGTGTCGTGGGAAGCGATGCTGACGAAGAACGTCGAGATGTGATGGGCCAGGGTCTGGGCGTCAGTGCCCTTGACCGTGGTCATCAGCGCGGCAATCGAACCGTACAGCGGGAACTGGATCAGCACCCCGGTGGTGGTCGGCACGGCACGCGACACCGCATCGAGGAAACTGCGCGGGCGCCAGTGCAGCAACGCGCCGAGCATGATGAACAGGAAGTTGTAGGTGTTGAGCCCGGAAATCGCGGTGATCGCCGGTTTGGTCGAGAACTCGTGGAACAGCCATCCGGCCGCCAGCAGCACCAGCAGAATGATCAGCAGGGGGCTGTGTTCCAGCCATTCGCCTGGGCGGGTACGCGGTTGCAGCGGTGGCAGGTTGAAGGCCGGGTCGATGCCGCAGGCCTTGGCGTCACGCGCCGAGTTCGGGCCGGGCGCGGTGGCGTAGGCGATGATGATCGAAATCACGATCAGCGCCAGCAGCATGACTCCCGACTGCCAGAGGAAAATCGTTTGGGTGAACGGAATCACCCCGGTGATCGACAGGATCGAAGGCGGCAGACTGGCCGGGTTGGCCTGCAACTGCGCGGCGGACGACGACAGGCCCAGCGCCCACACGGCGCCGAGGCCAAGATAGGCGGCGGCACCGGCGGCGCGGTAGTCCATTTTCAGATCGGTGCGGCGGGCGAGAGCGCGCACCAGCAGACCGCCGAACACCAGCGACAGGCCCCAGTTCAACAAGGACGCGACCATCGAAATCAGCGCGACCCAGGCCACGGCCGAGCGACCGTTCTTCGGGATCCGCGCCAGGCGATCGATCAGCTTTACGGCGGGCGGCGAACTGGCCACGACATAACCACCGATCACCACGAAGGCCATCTGCATGGTGAACGGGATCAGGCTCCAGAACCCGTCACCGAAGGCCATGGCCGCGTCGGTGGGTTTGGCGCCCATGGCCAGGGTCGCCAGCGCGACGATGATCACCGCCAGCGCGGCGAATACCCAGGAGTCGGGAAACCAGCGTTCGGCGAAACTTGAACAGCGCAAGGCAAAGCGCGCAGAGCGGCTATCTTCGATATCAACGGCCACGGGAGTACCTCGGATTTTTATGTTTATTGTGGTCTTCGGGGCTTGGCCGGCCCGTCTGGACAGGTGCCAACAGTAAATCAACCGGCGGATTTTTGTGACCGTGTTTTGCCGAATCAGACTATGGTCTAACGGGTTGTCCGGCGGCCCGTTTGCGTAGACCATGGGCGCCTTGGTTTTTTGCCTGCCAGAGTTCTTTGCCATGACTGCCCATTCCACTGCCCGACCGGCGCCGTTCAGCCGTTCCGACTACAAGACCCTCGGCCTCGCGGCCCTGGGCGGGGCGCTGGAGATCTACGATTTCATCATTTTCGTGTTCTTCGCCCTGACCCTCAGCCAGCTGTTCTTCCCGCCGGAAATGCCCGAGTGGCTGCGCCTGCTGCAAAGCTTCGGGATCTTCGTCACCGGCTATCTGGCGCGCCCGCTGGGCGGGATCCTGATGGCGCATTTCGCCGACCGGCTGGGGCGCAAGAAGGTTTTCAGCCTGAGCATCCTGATGATGGCGCTGCCGTGCCTGCTGATCGGGATCATGCCGACTTATGCACAGATCGGTTATTTCGCACCGTTGCTGCTGCTGGCGCTGCGCATCCTGCAAGGCGCGGCGGTGGGCGGTGAAGTGCCGAGCGCCTGGGTATTCGTGGCCGAGCATGCTCCGGCCGGGCATCGCGGTTATGCCCTGGGCTTTCTGCAGGCCGGGCTGACCTTCGGTTATCTGATCGGCGCATTGACCGCGACTTTTCTGGCGCAAGTGTTCACCCCGGCCGAAGTGCTGGATTACGCGTGGCGTTATCCGTTCCTGCTTGGTGGTGTGTTCGGCGTGATCGGTGTCTGGCTGCGCCGCTGGCTGAGCGAAACCCCGGTGTTCATGGCCATGGAAGCGCAGCGCGAGGCGCGGGTCGAACTGCCGTTGCGCACCGTGCTGCGCGATCATCGGCTGGCCATGTTGCCGGCGATGCTCCTGACCTGCGTGCTGACCTCGGCAGTGGTGGTGTTCGTGGTCATCACCCCGACCATGATGCAAAAAACCTTCGGCATGACCGCCGGCCACACCTTCGCGCTGAGCGCGCTGGGCATTGTTTTCCTGAACATCGGCTGCGTGATCGCCGGCCGGCTGGTCGATCGCATCGGCGCCTGGCGCACGGTCATGCTTTACAGTCTGCTGCTGCCGCTGGGCATCGGTCTGCTTTATAGCTGCCTGATCAGCGGCGGGGATTGGGTCGGTCTGGCCTACGCCATCGCCGGCTTGTGCTGTGGCGTGGTCGGTGCGGTGCCGTCGGTGATGGTCAGCCTGTTCCCGGCGCGGATCCGCGTTTCCGGGATCTCCTTCACCTACAACATTGCCTACGCCGCCTGGGCCAGTGTCACGCCGTTGCTGCTGATCGGTCTGATGCCGTGGAGTCCGTGGATCTGCGTGATGTTCTGCGCGGTGATGGGCGTGGTGGGCGTCGTCAGCGCAGCTTATTTCGGCTCGCGCATGCCGCGCGCAGATCACTGTGCGGTGGCCGGCACCGCCTGAATTGTCGAGGCGTAACTATTTTTGTAGGACACGCCTCAAGCGCTCTTCAGAAAAGATTTCCAAGGCCGATGGTTAGGCTGCATACCCGCTCTCCATCCAGTCCATCGGTGCTTTCCCATGTTCAACAAACGCCTGAAGCAAGAGCTGGCGGCTCTTCGTGAAGAACTCTCCAGCCTTCTGCAAGTGAAGGAGAGCCTGGAAAGCGAGATGCTGGTGCTCACCCTTGAGCCCGACGGACGGATTCAGTCGGTCAATCAGAACTTCCTCGACGAAATGCTCTACAAGAGCCACGACCTGATCGGCCGCGCCATCGAAGATATCGTGCCGGCCCATGTGAAGTCGGACGAGTTTCATCACCGCTTCAAGGCCGCCCTGACCCGTGGCGAGCATTTCGCCGGCGCTGTGCGTCTTTCCCGCGGTAACGGCGAAGAGGCGTGGTTGCGTTCGATCGTGCAGCCGATTCGCTCGTCGGATGGCCGGATCAAGCATTTCTCGATTTTCTCCAGCGACCTGACCCGCACTATCGAGGCCTCCCGCGAACACGAAAACCTGATCGGCGCGCTGGTGCGTTCGACCGCCGTGATCGAGTTCGACCTCAGCGGTAACGTGCTGAGTGCCAATGAACGGTTCCTGCAAGGGATGGGTTACAGCCTGGCGCAGATCAAGGGCAAACATCACCGCCAGTTCTGCGAGCCGGAGGAGTACAACAGCGCCGAGTACCAGAACTTCTGGCGTCGTCTGAACAATGGCGAATTTGTCGCCGGCCGCTTCAAGCGGGTCGACAGCCATGGCCGGACGGTCTGGCTGGAGGCGTCCTACAACCCGGTGCTCGACGCCAACGAAAAACTCTACAAAGTGGTGAAGTTCGCCACGGTGATCACCGATCAGGTCAATCAGGAACAGGCCGTCGCCGACGCCGCCAACATCGCCTACAGCACGTCCCTGCAGACCGACAGCACCGCCCAGCGCGGCACCCGTGTGGTGACGGAAGCGGTCAACGTGATGCGCGATCTGTCGAAGCACATGCAGACCGCCGGCGAAGGCATCGAGGCGCTGAACGAGCAATCCCAGGTAATCGGCACCATCGTCAAGACCATCAGCGGCATTGCCGAACAGACCAACCTGTTGGCGCTTAACGCGGCCATCGAAGCCGCTCGCGCGGGTGAGCAGGGCCGAGGCTTTGCGGTGGTGGCCGACGAAGTGCGGCAACTGGCTTCGCGCACCAGCCAGGCGACCGAAGAAATCGTCGGTGTGGTGCGCCAGAACCAGGACATGGCGCGCAACGCCGTGGCCCTGATGACCGACGGCAAGCAACAGGCCGAACAAGGGCTGGCGCTGGCGGCGGAGGCCGGTACGGTGATCGTCGAGATTCAGGACGGCGCGCAGAAAGTGGTGGATGCAGTCGGCCAGTTCGCCAACCAGTTATCCAACTGATGCCTGCCAGGCGAAGGGATGGTTCACGGCCATCCCTTGGTTGTTTTTATCCCGCTACAATCGGCTCTTTTTCCCGGAGCAGATCCCATGAGCGAGTCCTTCCGTCGCCCGGTTCCCCTGAACAAAGCCTACCGTCTGCTCAATCACGGGCCGACCGTGCTGGTCAGCGCCGCCCATGACGGGCAGCGCAACATCATGGCGGCTGCGTGGGCCATGCCGCTGGATTTCGAACCGCCGAAAGTCGCGGTAGTTCTCGACAAATCTACCTGGACCCGACAATTGCTCGAGGCCTCGGGCACCTTTGTTCTCAACGTTCCTTGCGTGAATCAGGCCGACATCGTGCAGACCGTCGGCTCGACATCGGGCCTGGAAATCAATCGCGATCAAGGTCAGGACAAGTTTCAGGCGTACGGCTTGCAGAGCTTTGCTGGCGAGCAGGTCGAGGCACCAATGCTGGATGGTTGCGTGGCCTGGCTCGAATGCCGGTTGCTGCCGGAGCCGCACAATCACGAGCAATACGATCTGTTCCTCGCCGAGGTGATCGCGGCGCAGGCTGATTCGCGGGTGTTCAGCGATGGACGCTGGCATTTTGAAGGGCACGATGAGCTGCGCACGCTGCATCACGTGGCCGGTGGCAACTTTCTGAAGATCGGTGATCCGGTGGTCGGTAAAAATCTTGATGTCTGACGGTTATTAATTTTTTGCAGCAATTAATTATTGTTATTCGATAATTTTAATCGTTAGGGTGGTGCTCACATTCATTCTTGTGAGGCTTTCCCATGACCACCCACGGGCTCGTGCAATTCAGTCGGCGCATGGCGACGGTGACGTTGATCCTGATCGTCGTGATGCTGCTGCTCAATGCTGTCATTTGGGTTTACCCACCGTTGGCGGAAAAGGAAGGCTGGGGATTGGGGTTTGCGCTGACCGAGCGCCAGCTGTCACACATGGCCGACGCCGCCACGCTGTTTCCATGGTGGCAGAAGCTGGGCGGGATCGTGCTGTCGAGCATTCCCCTGCTGGCGCTGGCATCGGGCCTGAACCATTTGCGCCGGCTGTTTCAGAGTTATGCGCGGGGTGAGTATTTTGCCCGGGAAACAGCGGAGCATCTGGGCAAGGTCGGGCGAGCCGTGGCGATCTGGGTGCTGCTGGATTTCCTCTGTGAGCCGATGCTCAGCCTGTGGGTCACCCAGAACGCGCCGGTCGGTGAGCGGTTGTTTACCCTGAGCATCACGGCGGCCTCATTCGTCGCGTTGTTTCTGGCCGCGTGCATTTCGATCATCGCGCGGATTCTGGCGCAGGCCAGCGAAGTGGATCGGGAAAACCGTACGTTTATTTGAGGTCCTCATGCCTATCGTGATTCAACTGGATGTGATGCTCGCGCTGCGCAAGGTCAAATCCAAAGACCTTGCAGCCGCCATCGGCATCACCGAGGCCAACCTGTCGCTGTTCAAACAGGGCAAGGTCAAAGGGCTGCGACTGGCGACCCTGGATGCCATCTGCGAGTACCTCAACTGTCAGCCCGGGGATCTGCTGGTTCGGGTGGCGGGGGAGGAGGGTGACGCCTGAGGGTTTCAGTTGGCGCTGGAAATGAATTCATGGACATACAAAAAAGGCTTACCTCTCGGTAAGCCTTTTTCAGTTGGCAGTGCTGATTCAATCCCCCAACGCTACCCCTTCACGCCGAGGATCTGCCCCGCCTGCCAGCGTTGCCTTCCCTTGAGCATCCTTGACCCGCACGATGGCCTGGGTGCCGCTGGTCATGTCGATTTCGTTGACGGTGTGGCCCTTGTCCTTGAGTGCCTGGATCAGCGTCGGGCTGAACTGGCCCTGTTCCAGTTCAGTGGGGCCGTTGCGGCTGCCGAAGTTGGGCAGGCTGATGGCGCTTTGCGGGTCGAGGTTCCAGTCGAGCAGGCCGACGGTGGTTTTGGCCACGTACTCGATGATCTGCGAGCCGCCGGGAGAGCCGACGGTGGCGACGAACTCGCCGCTTTTGCGGTCGAAGATCAGGGTCGGCGCCATCGACGAGCGCGGGCGTTTGCCGGGCTCCACGCGGTTGGCGACTTTCTGTCCGTTCTCTTCCGGGATGAACGAGAAGTCGGTCATCTGGTTGTTGAGCAGGAAACCCTGAACCATCAGGTGCGAGCCGAACGCTGCTTCGATGGTGGTGGTCATCGACACGGCGCCACCGAAGTCATCGACCGCCACCACTTGCGAGGTGGAAATGCGCAGCGGCGAGCGATCCGGCGCGTAGGCGACCTGTACGCCCGGCGGTGTGCCGGGTTTGGCGGTGCCCATGCTGCGTTCGCCGATCAGGCTGGCGCGGCTGGCCAGGTAACCCGGGTCGACCAAACCTTTGACCGGCACCGGCACGAAGTCGGTATCGGCTACGTATTGCGCGCGGTCGGCGTAGGCCAGGCGCTCGGCTTCGGCGATCAGGTGCACGGCTAGCGGCGCAGGTTCGATCCCGGCGGGTCTATCGGTTTTCACTGGCTTGAGCGGCGTCAGGGCCAGACGCGGATCGCGGGTTTCCAGCGCCTGCAGGGTGCCGAGAGTCTGCGCCACCGCAATCCCGCCTGATGATGGCGGCGGCATCCCGCAAACCTGCCAGCGTTTGTAGTCGGTGCACAGTGGCGCGCGCTCCTTGGCCTGATAGTGCTGAAGGTCGTTCAGCGACAGGCTGCCGGGGTTGGCGTGGCCCTGAACCTTGGCCACGATTTCTTCGGCGATCGGGCCTTTGTACAGCGCGTCCGCACCTTCGTTGGCGATGCGTTTGAGCACGGCGGCCAGCGCCGGGTTTTGCAGTCGCGTGCCGACGGCTTTGACGCTGCCATCGCTGTTCAGAAAGTACCTGGCCATGTCCGGCGAGCGGCGAATCACCGGGTCGGATTCCAGCAGTGAATGCAGGCGTGGGGAGATCGCGAAACCTTGCTCGGCGAGTTTGATTGCCGGCTCGAACAATGTCGCCCATGGCAAGCGGCCGTGCTTTTTGTGCGCCAGCTCCAATGCACGCATCACCCCCGGCGTGCCGACAGAGCGTCCACCGATCTGCGCCTGCGGGAACGGCATCGGTTTACCGTCGGCCTGCAGAAACAGTTTCTCGGTCGCACCCGCCGGTGCCGTTTCACGACCGTCGTAGGTGCGCACCTGTTTGCCGTCCCACAGCACGATCATCGCGCCACCACCGATCCCGGAGGATTGCGGTTCGACCAGGGTCAGCACCGCTTGCATCGCTATAGCGGCATCGATGGCGGAACCACCCTGACGCAACATCTCGCGACCGGCCTCGGCGGCCAGCGGATTGGCAGCGGCGGCCATGTGTTTTTCGGCGTGGCTGGCTTGTAGGCCGGTGCGGTAACCGGAGGCGGCTTCCGGTGCCAGCGGCAAGGTCGAGGAAGGCGGGGCGTTGCAGGCCGTGAGGGCGATGGCGCTGACGATCAGCGTCAGGGCGGGCAGGCGAAACCGGTTCAGGGGCAGGGCTGGAAACACGCGGGGCTCTCCGTCCGTGGGATAAAGGTCTGACGGACTGTATCGGCCGACCGTGTACGACGCAAACCGCAGGCACCTTTGTCCTTCATGCCTTGGCGGATTTTCTGTAGGGTCATGGGCAAACGTGAAGCCAGAACAATCAACAAGAGGCCGCCATGCACAACGAGTTTCCGACCCAGCCCAGCTATCGCGAACAGCGCGAGCGCTTTTTAGCCGCCGCGAAGGTGGCGGGTGCAACGCTCTCTTCGTACGCGCATCCGCTCAATGGGCCTTTTGGCGAGTCTTTGAGTACCGATGTGGCGGTGCTGGGGGATCCAGCGGCCAAACGGCGCCTGGTGGCGCTCAGCGGCACCCACGGGGTTGAGGGTTATTACGGTTCGGAGTGCCAGATCGACTGGTTCAAGCATTTCACGCCGGAGTCTCTGCCGAAGGATGTCGCGGTGGTGATGGTTCACCTGATCAACCCGTGGGGCACGGCGTGGCTGCGGCGGGTCAATGAAGACAACATCGACCTCAACCGCAATCACCTGGATTTCAACCGACCACTTCCGGACAACCGCGCTTACGTCGCGCTGCATGAAATCTACGCCTGCACCGACTTGAATGGTCCCGAGCGGCAAAAGGCTGATGCCTTGCTGGATGCGCAAATTGCCGAGCATGGCTGGCCGGCAGTCATGTCGATTGTCGAGGGCGGGCAGCACAGTCATCCCGACGGATTGTTTTTTGGCGGACTCGCGCCGAGCTGGTCGAATCGCACGCTGCATTCCATCATCGAGAATCATCTGGCCGGTGCTGAAACCGTGATGTGTTTCGACCTGCACACCGGCGCCGGTGAGTACGGGCATCCGATGCTGCTGACGATTACCCAAGCGCCGTATCCAGCACTGGCCCAAGCGCAATCGATTTACGGCCCGTGGCTCTACACGCTGCACACCGGCGCCGAAACCCTGAGCGAAACCGGTGTCGCGGCAACCGCTACCGGTTACACCTCGCAGGCGTTGCTCAACGCGTTGCCGAATGTGCAACTGATGCCGTTCGTGATCGAGTGCGGGACTTATCCGGGGCCGGACGTGCATCGTTATCTGCGCGACGATCACTGGCTGCATCTGCATGGCGATCCGCTGGATGCGACGGGGAGGGCGATCAAGTTGAATCTGCTGGAGCAGTTTTATCCGGCGGATCCGGACTGGCGGGCGATTGTCGGTTTGCGGACGCGGCAGATTTGGGCGAGAGGGCTGGCGGCGTTAATGGGCGAGGGATAAACAAACGGCTTACCTTTCGGTAAGCCGTTTTGACTGCCTGGTGATGCGCAGCGGTTTTGACTATGGATGCCGGAGGGTTACTGCTTGAATCCTGGCAGTCCGTTGGCGGCGCGCCATTCTCTTACGGTCTTCGTAATGCCCACGGCAGAGTTGTCCTCTCCTGGTTCGGGATAAAAAATCAAGTCGGTGCCGTCCGGGTGGCCGGTAAGCTTTCTGAATTGTGCCAGCAGCTCGCCAAGCTCCGTATCCGATCCACTTTTATTGGTGGCACGTATTTTTTCGATGAAACGGATAAATTCGGTTTCAGTGTATTCAGATATTTTTTCCATGTGCGTTCACTGTTTTTTGTGTTGAAAGATGTGATTTTTAGGGGTGTTGATTCGGAGGTTGTCTATGTCGTAGACAGCGCCGCCATCAGTGATCCGCTCGACGTGATGTATTTCAAATACCCCTCTTGTGCCTACAGACTCCCTGTCTCGAACCGCGGGTGCGTTGCCCGACATTAAACGATCTTGGGCATCCGAATTGAACTGATCGAAAAGTTCTGGATCATCCCGCACGGCTTGCCAGAATGCTTTTCTGAACGCGTCGAAGTTTGAAAACTCCCTCCCTCTGAGTCTGTCCGCAATCCGCGTCGGAATCGGCACTCCAATCCCTGTTCCAGCTCCTGCCAGCCATACACCGGAAACATCCTCACCAATCCCCGTCACCGTCTCCGGCATCAATCTCGCCGGTTTCGAAAACACCACATACAACGACTTCAGCCCGGTCTCAGCCGGAAACACCAGAATACAATCCTCGGCGGTGATGTCTTCGCCGGGCAGGATTTCTATCTGGCTGTCGGTGTTCGCGGCGATCGGGTGGACGAGGATCGTGCTCAGTGGTTCGCCGTGCTCCGGATAAACCAGCGGCGGCATCGCTCCCAGCGGCCCGCGTTGCGGCGTCCACAAAATCGTGATGTCGTTGAGCTTCGCCTCCATGGCGCTCTTGTCGTTGTTCCACTCGACTTTTACGGTACGCACCGAGTCGTCGCCCGAGGCTCCGGTGTGGATGCCGTAGACCTGCATGACCCCTTCGGCATCGCGTCGGAACTGGAACCGCACGCGAGTGGT